>QHUA01000006.1 GCA_003221805.1 Gemmatimonadota bacterium | reverse complement strand
GCTACGGAGGAAAACGCAGTCGGGGACTCATCGGCCAACGCGAGCGCGTCGGCGCGTGTGTTGGTGCTGCAGTCGTCGACGGAAGCCGAACCGCTGGCCACGGTTCCGGCGAAACTTGGATTGCGTGCGGCTACTCGAGGCACAGGACTATCTCCGTTCGAGCTTGTTGGAGGTGGTTTGCTTCGCGCTGATCGCGAAGAACGTGTTGAATTCGTTTTTCACGGACGATCAGGCCTTAACTCTCCATTCGGGGAGGAAAGAGAAAACCGATTCCAACTCACGGCGCCGGGGTACCGCGTCCGCCTTGGGGATAATGTCTTCCTGCCCTCGACTCTTACCGGAATAGGCCAGTCCGGATTTGGAGGAGGCCTGGACCTCACTGGCGGCCTGTTTTCTGGCGGCGGATACGCGCAGCGTTTCCGCTACATGCCGGGCAACCAATCCGAGCGCGCAGCCTACGCCGCCATCGATCGTAGCATCGGTTCATTCGGCTACCGACTTGGTTTCAATGCCGTAGATCGCTCAGGCGGTCCGCTCGCCGGCAGCGTGCTGAGTTCAGAGCTGCGGATGCGTTCGCCAGGTAACAGTGTTCTTGATGCGGAGATCGCGAGGAGCAGCGCAGAGAGCGGACACGGGTTTGCGAATTCTATCCGGCTGATGGGGGGACAATCGTTCCGCTTCGATCTGGGTCACGTGGCCGGCGACTCTGCTTTCGCCGGTCCCAGCCGCAACGCCCAGAACGACTACGGCGCATTTTCGCTGCAAGCATCAAAAAGCGTCCAGGTGAACGCGACATTCAGTCGCAGCCGATTCGCGGCGGCCTTTGATTCTGCTCTCTCTCATCAACAATTCGCCTCGGCGATCGTCGGTGTAACCTATGCCGAACGGCTAACGCTGGAGTACGCCGGAATTGGGCGGTCGCTCGGGTCCGCTCGCTGGCGCCTCGACGAAACGCAACGCTACGCCAAAGCACGCGTCGATCAACCGTTGGCTTTCGGCAGCCTCTGGATGGCACTCGAGATAGGTGGACGCGGAGACTCAGCGTCCGTCGGCGGGACGTACCATCAGCTCCAACTCGGAACCAGCGCCAGGAATCGCTTCGGCGCGCTTTCCATGTTCACCGAACTCTATGACGGAGGCTCGTTGACGAGGGGCTTGGCCGGAATGAGTACCGTTGGAGGTAGCGCCTCACTGAGGATGACGGAATCGACCACGCTCAACGTCTTCGGGTATGGGACGCGCAATCACACTGCCGGCGCGCGCGCTTACTCGCAGATTGACGCGCGCCTGACGCAGACTTTGCCCAACAGCTCGACCCTGACCCTGCGGATTCGGTCAGCAACCACGTCCATCGGTGTGCCGACCGGCAGAATTCGACGCCCGGGACGCGCGACAGGGACCGTAATCGACGGCGAATCGGGGCATCCGCTTTCGGGTGTGCTGGTTCGCCTGGGGCCTCAGGGTGGCGTCACTGATCGCGACGGTAGAGTGTCATTCGCCGGACTCCCGCCTGGTGAATACCGGGCGTCGCTGGCGAGCGAAGCGTCGATCGCCAACGCAGCGTTCGAGGGAAATCCAGTCGTGAGAATAGACAGCACGCGTCACGAAGCAGCGATTTTTCAGCTGGCTGTATCTCGTGCGGCCAGGATTCGCGGCGTTGTGCGCCGGTTTTCTGATGCACGAACGGCGCTCGGCTCTGATGCCGATTCACTCGAATACAGCGGGCCGGCGGATGGAATTACTGTTGCCTTGTACGCAGGCGCAGACACGCTTTACCGCACGACCGACTCGGAAGGCAAATTCGTCTTCAACGAGATTCCAGCCGGACAATGGACGGTTGTAGTTGAGAATCCCTTGGCATCCTCGCTTTTGGTTGAGCACCCACGCGTCGTACTTACGACGCGTCCCGGAGAAGAAGCCGTCGTTGAATACCGGATCGTGCCGAAGAAGAAGAAAGTGAAATTCATAATCGGAGAAAAACCCGTCTGAGACGGTCCCGGTTACAGCGGACGGCGTTGAGCGCCGCCGCTGAACCGAGCGCTGTCCATCGCATCAACAACTACCTGCCGTGGTCAAGCTGACCGCGGATCTCTCCACCGGGGAAATCGCCCGGCCCCGTGTTCGGTCCGTCTACTCCGTCGTTGGTGTGCACGTTGACGTAGGTCAAACCGGCTCTCATCGCTTCGAGCAGCGGCATGTTCGTACCAACAGCGCTGGCAGGACAGATCACGCCAGCCGGAGAAAAGGAGCCGGAAGCCAGAACACCGTTCTGCGGTCCCGACCCGCTTGGACCCGGTGTGCCAGTGGGCCCGGCGGGCGGCGGATACAGCCACATCCGGATTGGCCCGTTCGCGCCCGGCGGACCACAGTGGATGTGCGACATGAAGACGTTGTCGATGTTCGATGCGATGAGCCTATACTCGACGGTGTTGCCGTCAGCGCTGACCCGGAAGATCGCTTCCCCCTGAGCCTTCGAATCTGCCGGCGTGGAAACGGTACAAGTCGGACATACTTCCTCATCGCCAGTCATGTGGGTGCCGAGATTGACGTCCCCGTTTCCGCCGGCGTTGCTCACGAACAACGGCACGCGTACTTCGAATCCCGTTGGTGCTGGCTTGTCCGCTGTGCAGCCGACGAGGAGCGCCGGTATGGCGCCAAGAATTATTTCTCTTCGCAACATGAGAACCTCCCGCGTTTTATGTCTCTTCGCACCCTCTGATCAGGTTGTGCGCTCGTCGTTCGCGGGGCTCGGTCGAGCCGACGCGCACCGAAGAAAGTACGCCCTGAGGCCGGAGGCGGAAGGGTTCAGGGAGGGTGATTTGGCCATCGTATCTGTTCGCGGCATCCCATAGACAATGAAACCACGATGGAGTGAGATATGATGAATCAACGAATCCCGGTCGTTCTGACTCTCCTCAACCTGCTTTTGCTCTGCGGACTTGCCCTCGATCGAGTGCGACCTGCGTTTGCGAAGCAGAACGCATCACCGGTTCTTCGCGGTCGGGCACTCGAGATCGTCGATGCCCAGGGCCGGTTGCGTGCGACGATTGGTGTGCTGCCGTCAACCACAGTCGATTCAAAACGCTACCCGGAGACGGTGCTTCTCCGACTGATCGACCCGAGGAGCGGCCCAGTCGTGAAAATCGGCGCGGCCAGCAATGGGGGCGCGCTCGGCCTGACGGATGGCGCGGACCGTGGGGTCCAGGTCTTCGCACATGACACCGGAAGTTTCATCAGGATCGTCGACCGCGCCGGCCGTGAGCGCGTGATACGTCCATAGCAATCCGTTAGTTGGCGAACTCGGCGAGCTTGCGCAAGCGAACGTTGGGATCGCTGGCGAATTGGTGCTGCAACCATCCGAGGTGGCCGGCGCCATAAATCACCAGCACCCGTTCCGTCGGAGAGTCGGCGAGTCGCACCACGTTGCTGTAGATGCGCATGTTGCGACGGAACCAGTCTGAAACCAGATCAGCCCCGGCCCAGTCGCCTGGCTCGCCAAAGTGCGCCTGTCGGAAATAGAAGCCCACGTCCGCGGTGATTTTGTCGTCTGAGTTCATGTAGAGCAGTGTCTCGAGGATGGTGTGCGTGGCCAGATAGTCATTCTGCGCCTTTACCATCGCGCCGATCTCTCCCATCATTGCGTCGAGCTCCTTGGACTGGCCACTCGCCTTGGCATAGTCGACGATCCGCTGGAACGGAAACTCGCCGTCCACATCCACCGGGTACACGGTCTTGTGACCGAGCTCCTTTGCCAGCCGATATCCGATTTGGTCGATTTCGTTGCGCGACAGCGTATACTTTCCTGCGAGGTAGTCGGAGTACTCGCGCCCCGCTCGCTGGCCGAAGACATCCGATTCAAGGGCAATCTTGGTGGGATGAAACTTTTTCAGTACGTCGATCAGCTGCGCGATTTCTCGTTGGCGTTTGGGTGCCAACACGTCGTCGGCCTGCGTGTTGAAGATGTCGCGCCCCGGGTTGGCCATGTGGTAGACACCGAGCACCAGCACCTCGGCGCGCGCCGGCGCCGCCGGCGCCGCCGGCGATTGCTGTGACAGGGCGGGACATATAGCCAACGTCAGCGCGAACAAGGGGAGGAATTTTTTCATGAGGCAAGAATGTCCAGTATGAAAGTTGGAGACAAAGTTCCGGATTTCACCACGCTCGATGACAGTGGCCACCCTGTTTCCCTCTCGGACTTCAAGGGCAAGTCGGTAGTGCTGTACTTCTATCCGAAGGACGACACGTCGGGCTGCACCAAGGAAGCCTGCGACTTTCGCGACGCGTTCCCGCGATTCGGCAAAACCGATGCGGAAGTAATCGGCGTAAGCCCGGACAGCGTGGAGTCGCATCGCAAATTCAAGGAGAAATACGAGCTTCCGTTCAAGCTTCTGGCCGACGAGGGCCACAAGCTCGCCGACAAGTTTGGAGTCTGGAAGGAGAAATCGATGTACGGCCGCCAGTTCATGGGGATCGAGCGCACGACCGTTCTCATCGATCCCAACGGCCGCGTCGCTCGAATCTTTCCGAAGGTGCGCGTCCCCGGACACGTTGAAGAAGTCGAGACCGCTCTGCGCGAGCTCGATCGCAAGTAGCTACTTCTTCTTCGCCGGAGACAAACCCGGCATCGGCTCGTCAGCCGTCGGACCGTAAATCGACGGCACCGGAACGTCCACCAGACGCAGGTAGACCGTCAGCTGGCCACGGTGGTGCACGAGATGGTTGATCGTCTGACGCACGATCGCGCCGCGCGGGGCGGTGAAGAAGACCTGGTCGCCTCTCCTCAATGACCATGGAACGCCGAAGTCCGAGTCCTTCGCTGACGCTATCGCTTTGCGTGCTTCCTTCACGTGCTTGTCGAACGTCTTCACCAGGTCATCGGTCTTCTCGTAGGAGTAGCCCGGATAGTCGCCGAGGTTGAGCGATGTCTGCGTCACGGCGTTGGTGATCCAACCGGGCATCGTCGATACGAGCTGAGTAAGGTGGCCGAGGGAAAATGATTTTGGGTGCGGCTTGAACTTTCCTTGATCCGTTGGAACTCTCTCGATCACTTTGCGGGTCGTTGCCATTTCCTGATCGAATTCAGGCAGGAGTGTGTCGGCGATGCTCATATAGTCTCCGAGAATTGGTTCGTCTTTGATTTTCCCTAGTATGCTCGCGGAAATTGGCGGCGTCCACACGCACCTCGGGATTGCGCCGCTGCAGCCGCTGCGGGCCGAAGGACTCACCCGTTCATCCGATACCGACGCGGGCGCGAGACTGCGACTGTGAGGCAGTCACATTCACCAGGTTAGCATGTCGAGATCGGGAAGCTCCAGCACTCTCTCTGAGCTGTCGTCACAGCTTGCATCTGCCGTAGAGACGGCGGCCAAATCCATCGTCTCCATCCATGCGCGACGACGCATTCCTTCCAGCGGAATCGTTTGGCGCGATGGCGTAGTGATCAGCGCCAGTCATACCGTGCGTCGCGATGACGAAATCCCGCTGACCCTGCCAGACGGTAATTCCACGGTCGCGAAAGTCGCCGGACGCGATTCAGCGACCGATCTAATCGCGTTGCGCCTGGAAGGCACCAAGTCGTATGTCGCGCCAAGGGCCGACATTTCGAGCCTGCGCGTCGGATCCTTAGTTCTGGCGGTCGGCCGCCCCGGACCCAACGTGTCGGCGAGCTTCGGAATCGTCAGCGCGGTTGGAGAGGGTTGGCGCACATGGCAAGGCGCGCGCATCGATCGGGTGCTGCGGCTCGACCTCGCAGTCTACGACGGATTCTCAGGCGGACCGCTCGTCGATCCTTCCGGCGCCGTGCTCGGTCTGAATAATTCTGCGCTCGCCCGCGGTACCCCGTTGGCTTTGCCTGCCGCTGCCGTCGACCGGGTGCTGGACGAGCTGCTCGAGCGCGGTCACGTGCGGCGCCCGTTCATCGGAGTCGCGGTGCAGCCGGTGGCGCTGTCGGCATCCGTAGTCAAACAACACAGCCTGAACGGCGATACGGGATTGCTGATCGTATCAATCGCCGACGGGTCACCCGCCGAGAAGGCTGGAATGCTGCTGGGAGATGTCCTGCTCGAGGCGAACGGCAATGAGCTCTCCGGCCCCGACGACTTGCTCGATGCGCTCTCCGGCGTTTCGAAGGATGGGGCGGTAACGCTCAAGTTCCTGCGCGGTGGCAGTGTCAAAACCGCTTCGATCACGCCAGCCGATCGGGAAGGAAGCGAATGAACATCTCGATGCTTGGCTCTGCCCGCGCGGCGTCATCGAACCTGAACGGGCTCGCCGAGCTGCTGCGGCAGGCGGTGGTCGAAGTGCGGAGCGGTGATTCGGGAAGCGGCACTGGAATCATCTGGGGTGGCGCTGGACTCATTGTCACCAATGCGCATTGCATCAAGCGCGGTACGCACCTAAAAGTGGACTCCGCCGGCAAGTGGCGCGAAGCGCACGCACTCGCATACCATCCTCATCATGATCTCGCGCTTCTCGCTGCGCCATCGGTCGCGGGTCCGCTCCTCGAGCTCCGTGATCCCGAATCGCTTCGAACCGGCGAGCTGGTCTTCGCCCACGGGCATCCACTCGGCGTTCGTGACGCGCTGGCGATGGGCGTCCTGCACGCCGTCACCCGCGACAAATCGAAATCGCCGCGTTGGATTGTCGCCGATGTGCGACTGGCGCCAGGCAACTCGGGTGGCCCGCTCGTCGACGCCGAAGGAAGACTCGTCGGCATCAACAGCATGGTGGTCAACGGACTGGGCGTGGCGGTACCCGCGTCACTGGTGCAGCGATTCGTGGAGCGAGCGCTCTCACAGCGCGCGGCGTAACACTGGCTCGCGACGATGACGCGCATTGCGATCGTCGCGGCCTCCGAGAAGCTGCGCGTCTCACTGGCGGCAGCGCTGCGGACCAATCCGGAGTTTGAAGTAATCGGCGCGTCAGCTTCGAGCGCCGAACTTCCTCCGTCGGCTGATGTGGTCCTCATAGCGAGAGTCGCGACTGCTTCCCGCGTCGGTTACACGCCCGACGGGACGAAGGCGACCGTACTCACCAACCGTGAGCGCGAGATCCTGGCGTTGCTCGCCGACGGGCTGGTCAACAAGCAAATCGCCGCGCGACTGGGAATTTCCACCAACACGGTGAAGACGCACCTCGAGCTCTTGTTCGACAAGCTCGGCGTCGCCACGCGAGCTGAAGCGGTGGCGACTGGAGTGAAGCGCGGACTGTTACTGCTCTGAAACTGGCGCTTGATGGCGACGAGCTTCTGCGCCAATCTATTTCTCAACGCCGACGGGGATGCGAATGGCTGAAGGGCCAATCGAAGCGCAGCTGCTGGATCTGGAGAAGCAGTATTGGCAGGCGATCAAGGACAGAGACGTGCAGGCAGCAATGCGTCTGACGGACGATCCGTGCATCGTCACGGGCGCGCAGGGCGTCGCTCGCATCAGCCAGAAGCAGTTCGCGGGAATGCTCCAGGCCGGCGGCTGGACGTTACACCAATTCGATTTGAGCGACGTGCACGTGCGGGTGCTGAGCGAGGACGTCGCGATCCTCGCTTACAGGGTGAAGGAAGTCCTGACCGTTGAAGGGAAGCCCGTCACCATCGACGCCTCTGATTCTTCTACGTGGGTGCGTCGCGATGGCAATTGGGTCTGCGCGCTGCACACCGAAGCTCTCACCGGCGATCCGTTCGGGCGCGACCGCCGCCCTACACCACTGAAGCCTTAGCCCCGCTTCGCGCTCACAACTATTAGGGGGACGCACCGGCCCGAACCGGCAGTTTTCGCTGCTGCCAATCCTGGTACGAACCGTCGTATAGTTTCACGGGATACCCGAGATAGCGCGCGATGAAGTAGGTCATGCTGGCACGATACCCGACCCAGCAGTACGTCGCGACCGTATCGCCCGGATTGACTCGCGCGGCGTAGAGACGCTGCAGCTCGGCGCGATCCTTCAGGAGCGGCGAGTCACCACCGCGAAATAGCTCCTCCCACTGCAGCTGGTGCGCGCCCGGTATGTGCCCCGCGCTCGGCATACCGTGACGCTCACCGGAGCCGAGGTACTCGCCGTCGGTGCGGGTGTCGATTAGCGAGACTCCCCGCTTGCCGAGATGCGCCGTAATCCAGTCCGCGGTCGCGACTCGCTCCGGATGCGGCTGAACGGTCAGATGTCCTTGCGCGAACGCTGGTGTCGCGCGGCTGACCGGTCTTCCCTCAGCGCGCCATTGCTGGAGACCGCCATCGAGCATGGCAAACCGTTTGTGTCCGATGTAATCGAGTGTGAATAGAGCGCGCGAAGCCATCGGTCCTTCGCTCGCATAAACCACCACTATGCTGTTGTCAGAGACGCCGGCTTTCTCGAATACGTCGCGAATCTGCTCGGTCGACGGAAGCTCGGAGCCGAGCCCATCCCGCGATGTCACGATGTCCATGTAGGGGAGTGGACGCGCGCCAGGAATGTGGCCGTCCCGATAAGACTGGTCGTGCTCGACCTGGAGGACGACGACGGATGGATCGTTGAGATGCGAGGCAAGCCAGGCAGTCGAAACGACCAGCGGCTCATCAACCGCCGAATTGCGCGAAGCGCTCGCGGGCGCGAACGTAGCACCAACAGCAACGAATCCGATAATCGGAGCGAAGCGCATCGCAGTCTCCTTCAAGTGATATAGAAATTAGACACACGCAGACGCCATGATGGCACTTCGAAGCGCACCATGAATCCCTTCACGATCTGGCGGCACTTACTGGCGATTCTGCTGCTCCCGTTCATGGTGGTGGTTGTCATTCCACGGTGGTTGACGCGTGGGTGGGCGCTGTCCGATAGTCATTGGGCGGTCGTTTTCTTTCTGATCTTCGAAGAGCCGGATTTGGAAACGCGATTCGGCGAGGACTACCGTCGCTATAAAGCCAACGTGCCCCGCTGGATTCCGCGACGCACCCCATGGAACGGCTAACGGCAGGCGTCTGTAATCGCCCCGCGCACAGAACTTGAGTGAATGGCGTGGAACCAAACCATTGATCAGCTATGACAGCCCCGACTTCTGCGCCGCTGCGTCCCCGCCTACTGCCACGCGATAATTTCAGAAGCGTTCTCGCCGCGCTGATCACGCTCCTCACGATCGGCGGTTGGATCAACGCGCTTGGTCGCACTCCCCTTCGCGACGCGTTGCGCGCTCAGACGCGCCTCTGGTGGATCGAGCAAATCGTCGGACTGGCGCTGGCGCTTGTTTGCATCGCGATCATCATGCGGCCGCGCTCGTTCCTCGAAGCCGCCTTCTGGCTCACCATCTACTCGACGCTGTTCGACGTGATGCGGTGGATCTTCGAATTCATCGACGGCCAGCTGACAATACCCGTCGCGCTCATTCTCTACTTGCTCTTCCTGTGGCGACTCCTGCTCACCCGCAAGCAGCTTGATGCGGGGCGGGGCGAAACCGTCGCTCAATTGCCACCCGGTTAGGAGGTGTCTAACGGGAGGAGTAGTAGCGGCCTCCCGATGCAAGAGATAAGTATTTAGTCGTGGACAACAAACCGCTCGGCCAGCTGATCATCCTGATTGGCCTGATCATAATCGTCGTCGGTTTGGTGACGATACGCGGGTGGCTCGGCTGGTTCGGCCACCTGCCGGGGGATGTGCGCGTCGAGAAGCAGAACGTGCGGGTGTACGTGCCGATCGTCTCGATGCTGCTGATATCGATCGTCTTCAGCGTGCTGTCATACGTTCTACGCCGAATTTTCTGATTCCCGATCTCTGGTAAGATCTGGAGCGCAAGTCGGCTCGTTCCGCTTGTTGCTCCCGATAGCAATTGTTGCATCGGCCCTCTGCGCCCCGGTTTCCACAGCGCAGCCACTGGTTCAACTGAGCGCGCAGAATGCGCGGGTCCTTGCCGACTCGGCCGAGATCGCCAAGCGCGCGCGCAATCTGCAGGCCTCGTTCGAGCGTCGCCGCCGCCAGATGCTGCCGAGATTCTATATCGGAACTGCCGATCACTGCCTGATCGTCGGGCGGTTCTGCGAGTGGCATCCCAATCTCAAGGACTACGTCGTTCCTGATGAGGGCGAGGACATCGTCCGCGCGCGAGCACAGCTGCTGCGCGATCTGGAGAGGGCGTCGGACGCGCTTCCCGGTGACGACTGGATCATCGGACAGCGCATCCGCTACTTGGTGGAGGGCCACGACACATCGGCTGTCTCAGTAGCGCGCGCCTGCCGAGCGACGAAGTGGTGGTGCGACGCGCTGCTCGGGCTGTCGCTCCACGTCCAGGGAGATTTCGCCGGCGCGGACAGCGCATTCGCGTTGGCGCTACAGGCAATGCCGACGCCGATGCGCTGCCACTGGAACAACCTGTCGCCGCTGCTGGACGACGACGTCCGCGGCACGTACCACAAGATGTCCTGTGCACAGCGCGAAGCAGCGGACGCGCGCATCTGGTGGGTAGCAGATCCGCTGTTCATGACTCCGGGAAATGAGCGGCGCACCGAACACTTCTCGCGCGTGCTCCACACTCTGCTTCAGCAGAACGCGGTCAACACTTACGGCTCGAGCTGGGGCGGAGACCTGGCCGAGCTGGTTCTCCGCTTCGGCTGGGCAGAGAAATGGACGCAGGAGCCTTCGCACAGCATGTACATGGAGTCGCAGCCGGCGATCACCGGGCACGAGCGCGAGCCCGGTTACCATTTCTTCCTCACGCAGCGGCCCCCGGACATTCTGGCACTCATCGTAGATTCGGTGTTCGACATCTACCAGTTTCCGCCGCGCGAGCAGTACGCGCCGATGTACACGCGGGGCTTCGTGCGACTCGATGCGCAGGTGGCGCGTTTCCGACGCGGCGATTCTACCAGAGTCGTTGCCGCATTCGATGTCAGCAACGACACCATCTTCGGGAAATCCAAATTCGCCGCGGCGCTGGTCGCGATGGGCGACGAGGCGACTACGCCATCCAAGACTCTGGTTGATGAGTCTCCGACGAGGAACGTGCTAACCGTCTCCACGCCCTGGAAGGAACAACTGATCGGAGTCGAGCTGCTGGCAAAGGACAGCGCCGCCGCGGCGCGGTGGCGCTCGGGGTTTGCCGAGATTTCCCTCGATTCGGGGAGGATCAGTATTTCCGATCTCCTTTTTGTGGATGGCGCGCCGTCCCTGCCTGCCGATCTCACCGAGGCGACCGAGCGCGCTCACGGCGGCACAGAATTCCGTCGCAACACGAGAATTGGCTTGTTCTGGGAGCTGTACGGGAAGACACCCACTGATAGCGCACTGCCGATATCGCTGACGATCATGCCGATCGATGAAGGCCTGCTGCGGCGCACCTTCCGCGCGCTTCACATCGCGCCGAAGCTCACGCCGCTCAGTCTGCGCTGGCAGGAGAACGGGGCTGCCGGAGTTATGTCGCCGCGTTCGATACTGCTCGACCTGTCGATGGTGCCGGCGGGCAAGTACTCGGTGAGGCTCGAAGTCGGCGACGATCCGAAAGCAGTGTCGTCTCGAATTATCGAGGTGAAGTAAGCCGCAGCTCGTCCAGTCGCCGGGTGATGAAGCTGCGTTCGGCGTTCTGGGTGGTCAGCCGCAACGCTGTCTCGTAACTCTCGATCGCTTCATTGACGCGCCCGAGTCGCCTGCATAGATCACCGCGCGCTGCGTGCGCGAGGTGATAATCGGCAAGATCCCCGCGAACCAGAATGGCATCGATCAAGGCGAGCCCCGCTTCTGGTCCTTCGCTCATCGCCACGGCAGCAGCGCGATTGAGCTCGATGATGGGCGACGGATCTATCCTCAGCAGAACGTCATAAAGACCCACGATCTGGCGCCAGTCGGTCGAACGAGCGTTACGCGCCTCGGCGTGAACCGCAGCAATCGCTGCCTGCAGGGTGTAAGGACCGAATCGGTGCGACTGGATCGCCTGCTCGACGAGCTCGACTCCCTCATCGATCTGGGCACGATTCCAAAGCGAGCGATCCTGATCCTCGAGCAGAATCATCTCTCCCGCGGGACCGGATCTCGCCGCGCGACGGGCTTCGTGCAGCAGCATCAGCGCCAGAAGTCCGATGACTTCCGGCTCCGGCAGGAGCTCGACAAGAAGTCTGCCGAGCCTGATTGCTTCGCCCGACAGATCGGCGCGGGTGAGCGACTCACCGCTGGTGGCGAGATAGCCCTCGTTGAAGACGAGGTAGATCACGTGAAGGACGCTGTCGAGCCGGTCGGGTAGATCGGCGCGACCCGGCACTTCATACGGAATCCGCGCTTCCCTGATTTTGGATTTGGCGCGGACAATTCTTTGCGCCAGGGTCGGCGGCGGTGTCAGGAAGGCGTGCGCGACTTCTTCAGTCGTCAGACCGCAAACTTCACGCAGCGTCAGCGCAATTCGCGCATCCGGACTCAGCGCCGGGTGACAGCAGGTGAAGATGAGTCGGAGACGATCGTCTTCGAGCTCGTCGTCGTCTCGCAACGGGTCCGAAGTTCCTTCAATTCTGTCGATCATTGCGCTATCGACGTCCTCGAAGCGAGCGCTTCGCCGCAGGCGATCGATTGCCTTGAAGCGACCGGTCGACACCAGCCACGCGCGGGGGTTGGCAGGAATTCCATCTGTCCCCCACTGCTCGACCGCCGCGGCGAATGCGTCGTGTAGCGCTTCCTCGGCGAGATCGAAATCATCGAGGAGGCGGATGAGCGTCGCGAGCACACGGCGCGATTCGGTGCGATAAAGAGCATCGACCTGGTCGCGCACGTGCGTCTCGTTGTTCTCCTCCATTCACGCTGCGCCGGTGCTGGCCAACGCTTCGGCTGGACGCGCTGCCGCCTGGTTGCGCTCGACGATCGGCCTCACCTCGATCGAGCCGAACCTCACCGACGGGATCCTCGAGGCGACCTGGACTGCTTCGTTCAGATCCTTTGCTTCAATGAGGTAGAATCCGCCGAGCTGTTCCTTCGTTTCGGCGAATGGACCGTCGGTGGTGGAGACCTTGCCATTCCGCGAACGAACGGTGGTCGCCGTATCGGTGGCCTGCAGCTGGTAACCGGCCACGTGATGGCCGCTCTTCCTGATGCTTTCGCTGAACGCGCCGTACTCGCTCATGATCTTGTCCATCTCGGGCTTGGGCGTTGTCGCGAACCGGCTCTCATCTTCGTAGATCAGGCAAAGGTATTTCATGGCTCCTCCAGAATTGGAAAGGGTTCTCGCTAAGTAGTCGGACGACGTCTGGCCAAATCGACATCGACTCAGGAGGTTGACCCTTTCAGGATCCCATTGCGGATCCGGAGCGCCTTTTCAGTGGCCCCGGGGATGGGCGTAACTACGGTTTGAACCCGTGTGAACAGACGAACCGGCAGCTGCAATGTGAATGTCTGTGTCCCGCGCTGAACTGATACTGGTAGGGTGGTTGCTGCGGTGCCGGCGTACCGCGTGCGAAAAGCGGCGAAAGAGTCATCGTTGGTGATATTGACGTCGCCGATGGAAACGATGCGGTCACCCGATCGCAACCCTGCCGCCGATGCAGCTCCGCCCGGCGCAACCTCGCTGATTCGCACGCCACTGCTATCGGTGGCTGTCGAGACTCCAAGTCGCGGCTCACGCGTGGTGTCGGTCCGCGCCTGGAGTCCTGCCAGCTGGAGCACGGAATCGATTGGCAGCGCTTCTCTCCCATCTACATATCTGCGCGCGAATTCCATAAATGACTTTCCCCCGGAAGCTCGGCTAACCTCGCGCCACCACTCAGTGCTGGTGAATCCCCGGCCGCGTTTGTAGGTCTCGTTGTAAAGCGCGCGCATTACGTTGTCGAGCGAGGATCGATCGTTGGTCGCGTCGCGGATGAACACGTCGAGCACAAACCCGATGAACCCGCCCTTCGGGTAGTAAAGACCTCCGCTGCCGTCGGTCGGACTGATCCACGGTGAGAGGGACGCGTCGCTCACGGCCGTCGGCGGTGTTCCGTTGATCGAAGCGATCTCGCCGGCGATGAAGTCAAAAAACCTTGTGCTATCGTTGACGCCGCCGCGCACGAGAGCCAGTGCTCCGTAGTAGTCGGTCACTCCTTCGCTCACCCAGAGCCAGGTAGTCGGCTGCGCGTCGTCATACCGGTATGGCACCATGTCAGCCGGGCGCAATCGCTTGACGTTCCAGGCGTGAAACGCCTCGTGCGAGTAGAGGCCGGGGATATATCCCGCATCCAGCTGCGAGGTGGTGACTTCGTCGACCTGCGAGCTCTGGTGCTCTAGGCCGCCGCCGTTAACGAGTGTATCCGACCGCTGGAAGACCGTGTAATTCCGGAACGGCGCCTCACCGAAAACAGCGATGTGTGCTGGGAAGATTTTCCGCAGCCAGCCAAAAGTGCGATCCCGTCGCGCCGTCGTGAGACTCCCCGCCGGGTAGAACGCGAGACGAATCCATTTGCCGGCGATCTGGGTGCTGTCGAAGGCAAATCTCCCGACGTAAAACGGCATGTCGGTAAGATCGTGATAGTTGGGCGCGGTGAAGTTGTTCGTGCCAGGCGCCGGGTCCATTCCCGTCGCGATGCGCCAGGACGGCTCGGTGCGAACGCTTACCTGCGCCGGCCAGTTGAACCCGCGGCCAACCGGATAAAGAAAGACATTGGTGCCGTTGAAGAACGCGAAGTTGGGTGAGGTCCAGGCGACGGCGCGATCGACCGCATCGGCGAGATACCTGAATGAAACGCGCACGGTGCCCGCACCACGCGGTGTGATCTCCCAGGTTTGGTAGTCGACTTTTTTCCAGGGGAGCTGCGCGCCGTTCGATTCCGCGGAGAACTGCGACACGCGGCGCGCGAACCAGATAAGGACGTAATGACCCGGTGACCAGGCAGGAAGAGCGAGCACGACCGGCGCGTTTCCGCTGACGTGAAACGACATCGAGACACCGAGTTGTCGCCTTCCTACAGCGGCAGAATCCGCGGTGATCTCGTAGCGAACATCGGTGATCGGAGCAGAAACCCGAACAGCTTGTGCCAACAATGGGTGGGCGGTGGCGAGCAGAACGGTTGCTGTGAGAGAACGAAGCATCAATCCTCCGAAGGAGCTACACGCGGTCAACGTCGCTCGGTTGGCCATTGCAAGAACTTCGGCACGGTCGAGCGGTAACATACGTTAGCTTCAGTTCCACTCAACGGAAACACAACGACGTGAAAGATATTCTGGCGAGTTTAGTCGCATTTTGTTCCATATTACCGAGTGCCGTTTTTGCGCAGGATGCGCGCCTTACTGCCAGACCGGCATCGCCGGAGCCTGGCGCCATAGTACGTTTGACACTCGATGCCCCTTCGGGCGTTGACAAGGTCGTCTCAGTACGTGGCGCGCTCGCTGGCGAGCCATTGCACTTCATGCAAACGGCGGCTGGTGTCTGGCACGCCATCGGTGGAATACCGGTCGACGAAGAAGGCAGTCTCGTCGCCAATGCGATTTTGCAGAGGGCGTCCGGCAAGACCGAGATCACCCGCATTCGGTTCACGCTCCCAAAGATTCCGCCGCCTGTTGCGCAACCGCTCGAGGTCGATAGCGCGTTTACACGTCCACTCGATTCGGCCACGCTGGCGCGTATCGCGGGGGAGAACGCCCGCGCAAGGGAGGTTGGTCGCCGGGCGCACGAGCGCGCACCGATGTGGACCGCGTCGTTTCTCAAGCCCAGAAACTCCGTGATCACCAGCGAGTTCGGGTCGGGGCGTCTGTTCAACGGCCAGCTCACCACGCGCCACCTCGGCGTGGATTTCCGCGGGGCGATCGGCGAGCCGGTGCGCGCTGCGAACCGCGGGGTAATCGCGCTCGTCGACAACTTTTTTCTCGCCGGAAACGTCGTCTACATCGACCACGGCGGCGGAGTTGTTACCTCATACTTTCACCTGAGCAAAACGCTGGTCGCCGTCGGCGAAACTGTGAAGCGCGGTCAGGTGATTGGACTGGTGGGAAACACAGGGCGCGTGACCGGCCCACATCTGCATTGGGCCGCGCGCTACGGTACGAACACAGTAAATCCGCTCGACCTGCTTTCGATCAGCAGCAGCTGGTATAGCGCCGCGATTCCACGTTAGAGCGGATCGATCGGCCGCTCCTGAAGTGCGCGCCATGCCGCCAGCCGTTCGTCGAGCACCGGCGCAAGCTTATCGAAATTCTTCCAGGTATTCTCGACGTGGTACAAGGACGGCAGATCTCCGCACAGCACTCTGTCGTAATCGTTCGCGTATCCGTTGCTCTCGTAGTACGAATGCGTGAACGCCTGCCCTTCCGGACTGAGTAATTCATCGAAGAACTTCTCGTCCAGCTTGGTGAAGAGCAGATCGCGTCCCGTCACTTCGCGATTCAGAACCCAGCCATAGGTATCGCCGGCGTGCTGCGTTAGCTCTTTGCTGCCGAGATTCCGATGCACGATCCAGGCTAGATACATCCCGATGTGGGTGCCGCCGTTCTCGGGCGGCAGTCCGGCGGGGAAGTTGCCCCCGTAGTGCCAATCTGCGCGATCGATGTTCGCCACCGTGTCCTACTTTGGCGGAAGTGATGCAGCGTACTTAACACCCGTGTCCACCCACGCCGCGAGATCCTGTTCCGTCTTCAAGCCCTCGGGCTCGACGAGTATCCAGCCCTTCATCGGCCCGCGCCCGGCGATGTCGAACACGCGTACGTGCCTTTTGGCCAGCGCCTTGTCGGTCTCCTCCGGTGCGAGGCGAATGATCATCTCGTTTCCGTGCACGCCGCACGACATGTTGCCATTGAGGAGAAACGCGAGTCCGCCGAACATCTTCTTCTCGACGATTCCCTTCTTCTTGCCGAGCTGTGCTTTAATGCGCGCTGCCAGCTTTTCGTCGAAGGCCATGGCTTACCTCAGAACCCGAGCACCAACTTGACGCCAGCTACAATCAGCACCAGGGAAAGGAGTTGCCGCAATACCGGCGTTGGTGCCCTCCTGCTGCCGTAGCTGGCGCCGATCCAGCCGCCGATCAGAGCCGCCGCTCCCCACACCGGGATGCTCGCCGGCAGCTGGGCAACGCTGGAGAAATGACCGAGCAATCCCGAGATGGAATTGACGAGAATGAAAGGAGCTGCCACCGCTGACGTCGCCCGCGTCTCTGCCCAACCCATGTAGAGAAGGAGCGGGCTGAAAAAAATCCCACCGCCGACCCCGGTAAGCCCCGACAAAAATCCAATCGCCAGCCCGGAGACGATCGCTGCCCACAGCGGCGGCGGGTGCGGTTCTTTGCCGATCGGCTTGAGCGAGGATCGGAACATCCACACGGCGGCGTACAGCAGCACGATTCCGACAAGTACCTTGTACCAGCGCGAAGGCAGCTGCGTCGCACCGCCGACGAACGCCGCTGGAATCGATGCCACCGCGAACGGCCAGAACAGCTCGCACTTGAACAACCGCGCCCGGTAGAACTTTATCGTCGCGACGGCCGCGACGAGAATGTTGAGCGCGAGTGCGGTGGGCTTCATGACTTCCGGCGTGAAACTGAAAAGTCCCATCGCCGCCAAATAGCTCGACGCCCCCCCGTGTCCCACCGACGCGTACAGTGCCGCGCCGACAAAGAACAGAGCCGCGATCACTATCGTCTCTGAAACAGACATTTCTTTCGGACGTATATTGTTGATCCCTTACGTACTGCCCACTGCGAAGCTACATGACCGAATACGCGATCGACATAGTCAACGTCACCAAGCGCTTTGCCGAGTACACGGCGGTGCGTGACCTGACGCTGCGCGTCCCCACCGGTAGCGTGTACGGCCTCCTCGGGCCCAATGGCGCCGGGAAGACGACCACCATCCGCATGATCCTGAACATCATTGCGCCGGATACGGGGATGATTCACATCTTCGGTCGCTCATCGAACGATCCGAACATCACCGAGCGCCTCGGCTACCTGCCGGAGGAGCGCGGACTGTATCGGAAGATGCAGGTGCGGCGGGTGCTGAAATTCCTCGCCGAGCTCAAGGGCGTGAAGGGAAGCGACGCGGATCGCCGCATCGATGAATGGCTGGAGCGACTGTCGCTGAAAACTCCGGAGAAGGACTGGGGACTGGCCAAGATCGACGAGCTCTCGCGCGGTATGCAGCAGAAGGTACAGTTCATTGGCACGCTGCTGCACGATCCGGATCTCGTCATCCTCGATGAGCCTTTCAGCGGGCTCGATCCGATCAATGCCCAGGCGCTGAAGGACACGGTCGTGGAGCTGAAGCGGCGCGGCAAGACGGTCATCTTCAGCACACATCTAATGGACAACGCCGAGCGGCTGTGCGATTCGGTTTGCATCATCGCCCGCGGAGAGAAGGTCCTCGACGGAATCGTCACCGATGTGAAAGAGGAACATGGTCACCGAAACGTCGCGCTTGCCCTGGAGGGCGACGGCATGGCCGGTGTGGCGTCCATCCTGCGCGATCACTCGCTGGTGAAACGCGCCGACGACTCCAATCGGTTCTTCGAGATCGAGATGGCACCGGGCGCTGATCCGCAGGCGCTGCTCAGGCGAATTGTCGACTCGGGCGCGTCGGTCCAGAGATTCGAGATGATCCAGCCGTCGCTGCACCAGATCTTTCTGCAGAAGGTCGGAGCTGCCGGAGTCGAAGAGGGAATGAGCGGCCATGGCTAAGCTCTGGGCGATCATCAAACGCGAGTACCTGGAGCGGGTTCGGTCGAAGTGGTTTCTTATCGCCACTTTCTTCGGGCCCATCTTCTTCAGCGCGATCATCATCGTGCCCGCCTGGCTGGCATCGCGCAGCAAGGCAACGACAGACGTCTACAACACGACCATTCTCGACGCGACGGGCACGGGCTTCGGCCATCGCCTGGCGGTGAATATCGCGGGCGACAGCACTATCCCGAGCAGAATGCCGACGGTGAGGGTAGTCGCGCCAAACGAGCTCACTCCGGCCGAGAGTGTCGCAACCCATGAGGTGATGCGGAAGGAAAAGACTGGATACGTAGTAGTGAATCAGCAGACGCTTGCCGGAGAGGCAGCTCGCTACGCCGGAACCAACGCGACGTCGATCGCGGACATGGCACAAATCAAGAACGCAATCCGCGAAACTATTCTCGCGTCGCGCCTGGAACAGGTCGGCCTCGATAACCGGAAGATGAAGGAGATCACCTTCATACCCCTCGACTTCAGCACCGAGCGCATCACTGAGCGCGGCCGGGCGGGTTCGGGCATGGCGAGCGTGCTGTTCGGATTCGCCATCGGATTTCTCCTCTACCTGTCGATCGTGGTTTACGGGCAGACGATCATGAGTGGGGTGCTCGAGGAGAAGACGACGCGCGTCGCCGAGGTCGTGATGTCCAGCGTTCCAACCGATACGCTGCTCGCCGGCAAGGTCCTCGGCGTTGGAGCGGTCGGATTGACACAGCAAATACTGTGGATCGGGACTACTTACGTGCTACTCAAGCTCAGAGGGCCCATCATGGCGAAGCTCGGAGCGCCGGTGGTGAACTTCTCTCTGCCCGACATAAGTCTCGCCGCCGGAATTCTCTTCCTGTTGTTCTTTCTGCTCGGATTCATCTTCTACTCGTCGCTGTACGCCGCGGTGGGCTCGTCGGTTAACAGCGAGAGCGAGGCACGACAGGCGGCGAGCCCGCTCATGATCATGATCGTGAGCACGGGAGTGTTCATTCAGCCGGTGCTGCTGAATCCGACCGGGACTACCGCGAAAGTTCTCTCGCTCATTCCGATCTCGTCGCCGATCATCATGCCGATCCGCATGGCGGTGACGGGAGTTCCACCACTGGAGCTGGCGGCCAGCCTGTTCTTTTTGGCTATCGGCTGCCTTCTCGCACTCTGGCTGGCGTCGCGGATTTACCGGGTCGGACTGCTCATGTACGGGAAGAGGCCGACGATGAAGGAAATGGCGAGGTGGGTATCGTACGCGAGGTGAAGCGGGAAGCGGGAAGAGGGAAGAGGAAAGCAGCTTAGGTCAGTTTGACGGTCTTGCGGTAGTAACGGGAACCTGAAACCGCGCTTCCCGCTTCCCGCTTCCCGCTTCCCGCTTCCCGCTTCCCTGTTACCTATTGAACCTCCAAGTATTATTCATATAACCCACCCTCAAGAAGCAGGAGAGTTTTAGATGTACGATGAACGGTTCGTCACCCCGATGCGTATGGAGCTCACCCAGATCGGCGTCGAGGAGATGCGCACCCCGCAGGAAGTCGACGCAAAACTGAAGGACACGCACGGCACCACTCTCGTGGTCGTCAACTCGGTCTGCGGTTGTGCCGCGAGAAACGCGCGGCCAGCTGTTGCCAGAGCAATACAGCACGACGCGCGTCCCGATCAGCTCACTACGGTTTTCGCCGGACAGGATGTGGAAGCGGTGCAGCGCGCCAGAAGTTATTTCACCGGCTACGCGCCGAGCTCACCGCAGATCGCTCTCATGAAGGACGGCCAGGTCGTCTACATGCTGGAGCGTCATCAGATCGAAGGCCGCACCGCCGAGGACATCGCCAAGGATCTCACTCGAGCCTTCGACAAGTACTGCGAGAAGACCGCCGCCGCTTAAAGCTCGTTCCGCTTCCTTCGCTCGATGAACGGCTGACCGTCGGGCAGCGTCTGCGGCTCGACGTCACGGCCGGTTTCCTTGAGAACCCGGCCGCGCACGAACTGCACTGTGGTGCCGAGTAGCAGCGCCCACACGCACACCCCGACCAGCCTCCAGAAAAGGACGGCCGTCGCCATCGGCTGCCAGTCCATGAATTCCGCTCTGGCGGTCCCCCACGGCTCGCGGTGGAGCGAGATCAGCACCAGGCTCACCGCCATCTCTCCAGCAGTCTCGAACACCGCGAAGAGCGGCGCCCGCCACGGCCATTCGCGCACGGGAAATCTTCCCAGATGGAGCGTCGCCATGCCGAGGAGAAAAAGCGATCCGAGTATGAGCGCGGTGAAGAGGTCTGCGCTGCTCGCGTTGCTGCGCGTGAGCACGACGGCCCGGAAGAGGCGAATGACGACGCCAGTGATGAGCGCAAGCTCAACAGGTGAGCGCGCGATCCTCGCGAACGCTTCTGGCTCCTCGAGGTCCCACTCACTGGACTTGAACAGCCGGCGGCGTTTCTCGTCGGGACGAGGCTTCGTCACGCGCTCCAATGTACGTCGCGCGCGGATAGCGTCCATAGATTCTCCTGCTGAATCAGAGAGAAAAACGACCGATCTTTCCGATTCGACGCCGGATGCGCGTCACTGGTAACTATTTGATCCAGTGACCGATCCTGCTCCACCTGATGTCGGTGAGGGCGGGAAGTGGGCGATCGCTGTCGTCCGCGTTGTACGAGTAGTACACGAACAGTGGTCTGCCTCGCACATTCTCGCGAGGGACGAAGCCCCAGTAGCGGCTGTCCTTCGAGTTGTAGCGGCTGTCGCCCATCATGAAGAGCTTGTGCGGCGGAACGACCAGCGGCCCCCAGTCGTCGTGCGTCGGCTGCGCCGGCGCCGCGCCGAATCGCGATGACTTGAGTCCGACTTTCTTCTGCCACCAGAACAACGTATCCGGAAAGTTCGCCACTTCAGGGACCACCTGCGCCGCCCCGTATCCCTGACGCTGGGCGATACCGTTCACGTACAACACGCCCTTTCTCATGTACAACGTGTCGCCCGGCAGTCCTATCAATCGCTTCACCAATGTCGGAGTCGGGTCGTTGCCCCTCGCTGCTTCATCGGCTTGATAGGGCGAGACAAAGACGACGACGTCACCGCGACGCGGCTCCCTGTACGCTGGGAGACTGCTGTTGCTGAACGGGATGTGCGCGCCGTAGATCGCCTTGTTGACGAAGAGCCAGTCGCCGACGAGAAGCGTCGGCACCATGCTTCCCGAAGGGATGCGGTACGCTTCGATGAGGAACGCGCGCAGGATGAGAAAGATCGCCAGGGCGCCGACGATCGACTTGAAATTCTCCCACACGCCGCGGAGACGGTGTTGCTGCGAAACGGGGCGCGCCTTTTGAGCGCGCCCCGCATTTGATGGAGTTGCCAAGGAGCTTTAGGGGTTCCGGAGGTGTTTGTTGACGAGACGAGTCATCTCGAACATCGAGACCTGGCTGCGTCCAAAGATGGGACGGAGATTCTCGTCGGCGTTGATCATGCGGCGGTTCTTCGAATCCTGAAGACCCTTACGCTTGATGTAGCCCCACAGTTTCTTCGTCACTTCGGTGCGCGGCATCGCGCCGCTCCCCACCACCGCAGCAAGATCGCTACTCGGCTGCATTGGCTTCATGAAGGCGGCGTTCGGCGTGCGCTTCTTGCCCGAGGATTTCCGGCGGCTCGACTTCCGACCGCCCTTCCGTGCCGACTTCCTGCCGCGGGAGGATGACTTGCGGGAAGACTTCCGTGCCGAGGATTTCCTTCCGCCCCTCTTTCTCTTTGCCATCTTGTCTCCTGGTTTGGTGATCGGATGCGAGTTGCTACAGGGTGAAACGCTGTACGTCAGCGACGCAAACTATAGTCCTGCGAGGCGAAAGCAATAGGGAAAGCAGAGAGTTTCCCTATGAGAAACTCGCGATCTGAGAGGGAAAATAACCCTCCAACAGTCCGCAGTTCGAACGGTTACCCCTCAATTTCGGGTCCAGCTCTCCAGCAACTTCATCATCTTCACGTCGTACGGATCGGGCGAAGGGTCCTCGTCGGGAATCTCATAGTTCTGCTGCGGCGTCTCGAGAATCAGCGGGATGTTGTCGCTGCGCCGGTCCTGCATCAGCCACTCGAATGGCTGTTTCCCTATGAGCCCGTCGCCTATGAGAACGTGCCGATCCTTGTTCGCGCCCAGCTCGCCAGCACTGTCGTTGAGGTGGAAGAAGGACGGCGGCTCGCCAATGACTTCCTCGAATTCGTCGAGTATCCCGGTGAACGCTTCCCTCGACGCAGTTAGGTCATAGCCCGAGGAGAAGAGGTGGCACGTGTCCAGTCCGTAGCCGGTTCTCCCTCGGAGAGGCTTGGGCACGTCGGAAAGAATGTCGTGTATCTCCTGCGCGGTCTTCCCCATCGTCTTGCCGGCGCCAGCGGTGTTCTCGACCAGCAGGCGTGTGCCCGAGTCGTGCGTCTGTAGCGCCACCGTGATTGCCTTGGCGATGCGTTCGGCCGAGTCAGCCCGGTCACTCGTGAGGGCCGATCCCGGGTGAAAGCAAACTGCGCCGACGCCGAGCGTGCTCGATCGCTCCAGCTCCTTGGTGAGACCGGCGCTGGCCCTCGACCATTTCTCGTCGTCCGGTGTCGCGACGCTCAGCACATATGCCGCGTGCACGACGACGTTCGCCGGCTTGATCTTCGTCTTCGCCAACGCCGTCTTGAAGCGCGCGACACGCTCGGGTTTGATCGTCGACTTGTCGCCGTAGAACTTCGGGATGGCGGTGAACAGCTGCATGGCGGTCATGCCGGCGTTGGCCGCACGCAGCACCGCCATTTGGATGCCGCCGTTCTCGATGGTGTGGGCCCCTATGTATCGCGTCATGCCGGGTGGTCGTTGCAAGTACTCTACCGTGCGACAGCGGCAAGATGCCGGGTGTTGCAGGTCCGCGCGCAGAGTTTGATAATAGAGGAGAATCCCTTCGTTGTCAGATGAAAACGCTGATCGTCTTCCCTCTGCTGACACTCTGCCTGGCTGCGGCAGCTCTTGAGGCACAGGCGGATACCCGTGGTGACGTTCTCGGTGGGCGCGTCACCGATGTGACGGGCCGCCCTGTTGCCGACGCACAGGTTGGCGCGACCGCGCTCGGCTCCGGCATTACCCGCTCGATCAGCACCGACGCCGAGGGTCATTACAGGCTCTTTTTCCCGCGGACGGCACGGCAGTACGTGGTGCTCGCCAAGCGAATGGGCTTCGCTCCTGTGCAGCGCACCATTACTCGCCGCACCAGCGGACCGGAGGAGATGACGATCGACATGCAGCTCGGCGGATCTCCGCTGGCGCTCTCAATGGTGGAGGTCAGGGGAGAATCAGACACACCGCCGGCGCGCGCGTCCGATGGTCGTCCGGCAGTGGACGCCACGGTTCCCAATCCCGTCTCGGAGATTCTGGCTCTCAAGGACACGTTGCATCTTAGCGCGGTGCAGATAATCGGTCTCACCGACGTCGCCGACAGTCTCCAGACCAGGAACACCAGGATCTATCGGAACATTCGGACGCTGCTTACCAAGTCGCAGGAAGCCGGTGACGTCGGACAGATGGCGGGGAGCGTGGCGATCATGCTCGAGGAAGCATCCGGCAA
Organism: Gemmatimonadota bacterium; assembly: GCA_003221805.1. Classification (GTDB taxonomy): domain Bacteria; phylum Gemmatimonadota; class Gemmatimonadetes; order Gemmatimonadales; family Gemmatimonadaceae; genus UBA4720. The sequence goes on along the minus strand of QHUA01000006.1, from coordinate 14,761 downwards.
TACCGCCAGGGCAGTGACGGCGGCCGAGAAACTATTGCGACCCGAGCAATGGCAGATTCTGCCGCAAGCAATCAGAGACTTGCTGCAGGACCGCAGCGCCGACACGGCCAAGCAGTAGCGTTCATCGCCAGACCCCCTCGCGATGCCCGACTCGATCCACCACGTCGGGAGTCATCCACCAGACGTTGATTTGATTTTTCTCGAGTGAGACCCACGGTGCGTCGGCTCGAATCTCTTCCGGCGTGACCTGACCACGCTGATCGAAGATGTGTCCCGTCGAACGGGACAGGACTATGCCTAGGGTGGGAGTGGCAGAGTTCGGATCCTCGAACACGACGACGACGCTGTCGCCATGGCCGGCGACGCTCGCCCGGGAAGGCGAGCTGCCATAAACGACCGGAACCGGCGAGTGGAACATTTTTCCCTCGTCCATCGAGTGAGCGAAAAAAACCCCCGCCCCGTCGGTGGCGTCCAGGAAGTAAACGAGATAGACGTAACGGCTCGCAGAATCGTAAGAGATGCCCGGCGGCGGGCGACTGCATCCCCGATGGCCCTCGTCGCGAGCGTCGACCTCCACCGGCGTCTGCCACCTTTTGCCTTCGTCGGGCGAGCGCTGCAGGAAGAGGACGCCGTTGCTGTCGCTGCGCACGGCCCACCAGGCACGAAATATCTCTGCATGACTGTTCGCCGGGACGACCGTGCGAACGCACGAGGCCACGGTTCCGGGTATCTGTGGAAGGCCAGCGCTCATGACCGCACTGCGCGCCGGCAAGTCGCCGAGTTGGGAATGGCGATAGGAGACATCGCCCCAATCCACCGGCTCTTTGACGCAAGCAACCAGACCCAACGCCGTAAACAGAATCGCCGAGCGCATCATTGGCGGACTTTACTCCATCGCGCAGAGCGAGAGAAGCCCGAAAGGGGTCCGTTTTGAGTCAGTGGGTCGTATCTTTGAAGAGCACACGCTGCCACTGAGGAATTAGGATGTCTGCTCCCTCTGCCGTTCGACCGACTCGGTCCGCATCCCCGCCAAAGCCACGAAAATCCAAACCGACAAACGACGGCGCACCCGAACCTAGCGCAGTCGTCGAAGCGCCGGCGCGGACTGCGACAGGGTTCAACGGAAATCGCCGCGTTCCGACACCGGTCAACGAGGCGGTCAAGAGCTACGCCCCCGGATCACCAGAGAGGGCGTCGCTGAAGGATCGTCTGCGGTCGATGTCCAGCGAGCGAATAGACATCCCGCTCATCATCGGTGGAAAGGAAGTGCGAACCGGAGATCTCGCTGATACGGTGATGCCGCACAATCATCGCCACGTTCTGGCTCGCTGGCACCGCGCCTCCGAGTCCAGCATCGACGACGCGATCCGTGCCTCACAGGAGGCAGCAAAGGACTGGACGAACTGGGCGTGGGAAGATCGGGCGGCTGTATTTCTCAAGGCAGCAGAGCTGCTCGCGACCACCTGGCGCGCGACGCTGAACGCGGCGACGATGCTCGGACAATCGAAGACAGCCTTCCAGGCGGAGATCGATGCCGCGTGCGAGCTGATTGACTTCTGGAGATTTAATCCGTTCTACGCGCAGAGTCTCTACGACGAGCAGCCGCTCAGCGACCGCACGATGTGGAATCAGCTCGACTATCGGCCGCTCGAAGGATTTGTCTATGCGGTGACTCCGTTCAACTTCACGTCGATCGCCGGCAACCTTCCCACGGCGCCGGCGCTGATGGGAAACACGGTCATCTGGAAGCCGGCCTCGAGCGCGATGTTGAGCGCGTACTACATCCGATCCAGCGCTCATCTCCGACAAACTGCTGGCGCACCGCGATCTCGCCGGTGTGCATTTCACCGGCAGCACTGCCGTCTTCAACAACATGTGGAAGACGATCGGTGCCAGCATGTCCCGCTACAAATCGTACCCGCGTATCGTCGGCGAAACCGGCGGCAAGGATTTCATCGTCGCCCATTCATCCGCTGATCCAGTCGCGCTCTCCGTTGCCATTGCGCGCGGAGGATTCGAGTACCAGGGCCAGAAGTGCTCGGCGGCCAGCAGAGTCTACATCCCGGAATCGATCTGGCCCGAAGTGCGTGACCGCGCCGTTGCGATCATGAAAGACATTCGCATGGGAGATCCCACCGATTTCCGCAACTTCATGGGCGCCGTCATCGACAAGAAGGCGTTCAGCAAGATCGGCGAGTACCTCGACCACGGCCGCAAGAACGCCAATGTCGTTGCCGGCGGCGTCGCGCGCGGTGAGGAGGGCTATTTCATCGAGCCGACTCTGATCGAGACGAAGGATCCGGGCTACAGGCTGCTATGCGAGGAGATCTTCGGGCCGGTAGTGACCGCCCACGTCTATCCCGACAAGAAGTGGTCGCGGACGCTCAAGATTGTCGATGAAACCTCGCCGTACGCTCTTACCGGTGCGGTATTCAGCACCGACCGTCGCGCCATCCGCGAAGCGTCGCTCGCGCTCCGCAACGCGGCCGGCAACTTCTACATCAACGACAAGCCGACTGGGGCAGTCGTTGGGCAGCAGCCATTCGGCGGCGCTCGCGCTTCGGGAACGAACGACAAGGCGGGATCGAAGCTCAACCTCGTCCGTTGGGTCAGCGCACGGAACATCAAGGAGACTTTTTCTCCGCCGACCGACTATCGCTACCCGTTCATGGCGGAGGAGTAGCCCACCTCCCGGCGAGATCTACCAGGGCACGAGGAATCGAGCGAAGTCGCCGTGAACAGTGATTGCGGGAACGACCAGTATGTTGCCCTTCCGAATTCGAAGCGCTGAGTGGTCGTAGAAAACACCGATCTCGGGCGAGATGCCAGCGGCAACAGTTCCAATCCTGGCCCCGAAAAATCCACCGAGCGTAGGTGAATCGCGAACGGCACCGCGGCTAATTGGTATAACCTGCATCGCGCGAACGCCGCCGTACGGGGTAAAGCGGTCGTTGTCGGTGGCCGATGTGATCAGTGTGGCTTCCAAGTGCGCGTGCTCGCCCCAGTTTACAACGCCGCCACCAACCATAATCGCGGTCGCCGCACCCGGTGCCTGGGAAACTCCATTTAGCCGCCGTTTATAGTTGGCCACGATCCCGCTGAAAGACGGCACGCGCACTCCGATGTCTGAATATTCATCCAATCCGAAACGGACTTCAGGGTCGACTCCATAGCGGGGATACGACCGCTTATTAATTGAGTCATCAAACGAGTTCGGTACGACATACACGGACATGCTGTTGACCGTGGTTCCAACGGCCACCGGGCGCGCGGTGCTTCCCACGGTTAACGGTATGCAGCCAACGGTACAAATCACTGACAGCAACGCCACGCAACGAAAGGCATACTTGAATGTCATCATTCAGCCCAGGTTTGTTGAGAAATTCAACCTAGGTCACTGTTATTCGCTGGTCTTTACGTCAGTTTACGTAGAAGCGGGATCACAGAGATCGTCTCAGCGTGTCGTGTCAAGTCTCCAAAAGTGGTCCGGCTGTTGCTCCTTTGGGCGGTCCCGAGTTGCCGACGAGATGAGCACCGCCACTGAGTTACAGATCGACGCGGACCAACTGGAAGTCTCACGGATCCGTATTGGCGTCTCGCCCCGGTAATTGCCTGCGACGTTCAGCTGGGCACCCTCGAACAAATCAGCTCCGCCGATATTCCGGGATTCTACGAGCGGCTGACCGAATGCATGCCTACCCTCGCCGAGCATCACTGCACGAGGCAGGAGCCGGGTGGATTTCTGGAGCGGCTGAGGGAAGGAACCCACCTCCCGCATATCCTCGAGCACGTCGCGCTCGAGCTGCAATCGCTCGCCGGGACTGACGTCAGCTTCGGGCGCGTCGTTCCTTCGGGAGATCCCGATACCTGGTGGGTGATCGTCGCCTACGAGGAGGAAGAAGTCGGACTGCAGGCGATGCGAGATGCGGTGAAGATCGTCCGCGCCTGCATCGCCGATCGACCAATCGATGTCGAAGCAATCATCGAGCAATTGTTGTCGCTTTACGAGACGGTGCGACTTGGCCCGTCGACGGCGGCGGTGGTCGAAGAGGCCAGGCGCCGCGGAATTCCAGTGCGCCGTCTGAACAATTACTCGCTCGTACAGCTCGGGCTCGGCAAAAATCTTCGTCGCATTCAGGCGACGCTCTCCGATTTCACCAGCGCCATCGCCGTCGAGATCGCCCAGGACAAGGATGACACCAAACGCGTCCTCGGCAATATCGGACTGCCAGTACCCAACGGTGATGTCGCCCGCGCCTTCGACCGGGCGCTGGAGATCGTCGACGAGATTGGATATCCGGTGATTCTCAAGCCGCTCGACGCCAATCACGGGCGAGGGATCTCCGGCCACATCGACAACGAAGACGCGCTGAAGGAAGCGTGGAACGATGCCCGCGAATTCGGAGATCGCATCGTCATCGAGCAGTTCGCCGAAGGCAGAGATCATCGCGTGCTGGTCATCAACGGCAGGGTCGTCGCCTGCGCCGAGCGTATTCCCGCTCGCGTCATCGGCGACGGATCGAGCACGATTGCGCAACTGATCGAGAAGGAGAATCGTAATCCGCGTCGTGGTGTCGGCCACACCAAAACACTCACCAAGCTTCCCGCCGACGATCGCACTGCTGCCTTCCTCGCCAAGCGGGGCCTGAGCCTGCAGTCAATCCCGGCGAAAGATGAGTCGGTGTATTTGCGCGCCACCGCGAATCTTTCTACGGGCGGCACCGCCGTCGACCGCACCGACGAGATGCACCCCGACAACATCACCGCGTGCGAGATGGCCGCCGGCATCATCGGACTCGACATCGCCGGCATCGATGTGCTCACGCCCGACATCTCAGTACCGTTTCGCGAGAACAACGCCGTCATCATCGAGGTGAACGCCGGTCCGGGCATCAGGATGCACACTCATCCTGCCGAAGGAACGCCGAGGAATGTCGGCGCGCCGATTATCGACCTGCTGTATCCACCGGGGACGAAATCGACGATTCCTGTTATTGCCGTAACCGGTACGAATGGAAAAACCACCACCGTTCGTCTGATCGCGCACCTGTTCAGGCTGGGCGAGAATGTCGTGGGCTTCACCACGACTGACGGCACGTACCTGCAGAATCGCCTCGTGCTCGAGGGCGACATGACCGGACCGTTCTCGGCGAACATCATTCTCTCGAATCCTACCGTCGACATCGCGGTACTGGAGACTGCGCGCGGGGGACTCCTGCGCGCCGGCCTGGGATTCGACGAGGTTGATGTCGGAGTCATCCTGAATGTGAGCGCCGATCACCTGGGAATGCGCGGTATCCACACGGTCGAGCAGCTCGCCGACGTGAAGGGTGTCGTGGCGGCAGTCGTCAAGCGCGAGGGGCATGCGGTACTCAATGCCGACGACCCTCTCGTCTACGCGATGCGCGACCGCACGCCCGGAGATCTCGTACTGTTCTCGACCAAACCGGAAGGTGAGAGCGAGGAATTCGAGACGCACCTGGCACGCAACGGCATCGGCGCGCGCATTGAAAACGACACCTTCGTCATCCGGCGAGGGCGATTGCGCATCCCCATTGCGCCAGTCCGGGATGTGCCGCTCATGGTTGGCGGAGCGGCAAGATTCCAGCAGGAAAACATTCTCGCTGCGATCGCGACGGCGTACGTGCAGGGAATGCGCTATGACGATATTCGCGCTGGATTGCTCTCGTTCTTTCCGTCGCCATCGCTGACTCCGGGACGTCTCAATCTCCTGCGGGTGCAGAATGGCCGGGTTCTGGTCGACTACGCGCATAACCCGGCGGCGATTCGCGGCCTGGTGGATTTCGTGCAGAGCATGGACGCCAATCGCCGCATTGGCGTGGTAGCGGCGCCAGGTGATCGGCGCGACGAAGATCTACGCGAAGTTGGAAGAATTGCCTCGGAACTCGATTACGTCATAGTCAGAGAGGATGTGCAGCTCCGCGGCCGTGACCCGGGCCGCACCGCTCAACTGATCGTCGAGGGTCTGCTGGATGGTGGGATGAACGAGGACCAGTACGAGACCATGTTCACCGAGCCGGAAGCGATCGCCCACGCGATCTCGCAGATGCAGGACAACGATCTGGTGGTGATCCTCGCCGACGATGTTAGTCGCAGTCTCGATGCGGTGCGTAAGTATTCCACCGACGGTGTGAGATAGTGGCCGATCGTCTCCCTGATCCAAAATCGGAGATTCGCATGACGGCGCTCCACTGCACGCGTGGGGCGAATTACTGGTCGCGGATGCCGATTACGACAATGGACCTGACGATCGGCGCGTACGAAAACATCTCCTCGGCGGACGTGCCAGGCTTCACGCAATCTCTCATCGAAGCGATGCCTGGCCTGCGCGATCATCGGTGCAGCATTGGTGAGCCGGGCGGATTCGTTACGCGTCTCAGGCGCGGAACCTACTGTGCGCACATCGTCGAACACGTCGCGCTCGAGCTTCAGGGAATGATCGGCCACGAGGTTGGATACGGCCGCACCAGAGGAGGCGACGCAGTCGGCGAATACACTCTGATCTTCGAGCACAGGCACGAAGCAGTCGGTCTGCGCGCTGCGGCTCTGGCGTTGGAAACGGTGCAAGGCGCTTTTGCGGGAACTCTGACGTCTGTCGATCACGCAGTGGGCGAGCTGCGCGCACTTGCTGAAACTCAGCCGACGCCGCCACTGATGCAGCACATCCTCTGCGGAATTACCGGTGGCTCATACCGCACCGAAACCCGCGACGAAATGGGCAGGCTCGGCTTCGGCGGCCCTGGGCTGATCTTCGATGTGTCGCCCGGCTACATCCTGCAGGTCGGACTGCCGTATTCGCGCTCCGACATCGCAATCATCCTCAATTCTGATCTTACCGATGTTCCCGACCGGTTCAGGGTCCGCCGTCGCGCAGATCGCCTGGTATCGGTGGTGGCAGACGCGGTCCCGGAAGGTGAGATCGTGATTTGCCCGGCGAAGAGCTGGGAGATCCAGGATACCGCGCGCGATGCCGGCTGTCGTGTGGCAATCTTCGCCACCGACGATGACGTGACGAGCAAGGACAAGAAAGTCGCGCGTGCGTCGGCGATGGTCCAAGGGCGTCGCATCATTATCGAGGAGTTCGACAAGTCGTTCCAGGCAGGCTGGATTCACGACAAAGCGCCAGTCGACGCCCAAGTCGCTGCCACTCTCGCCGCTTTCACTCTGAACGAGCTCGAGCCAGCGGAGGCCTCGTCGTCAAGCGAATTCGAACAGAACCAATCCCGAGTGCGTGCTGGGGAGCGCGCAGGAGTCGCTGATTAGCGAAACACCGTCCAACGCCCGAACTTCGCGTCGTCGCCTCCGCGACACCAAAGGAACTCTCGTCCTCATAGGGGGCGGCACTTCAGCAAACGGACCCGCGATCGGCGGCTTTATGCAGATGAGCGGAGCAAAGGAGGGCGCTCCGATCGTCGGGCTCACGACCGCAGCCAGTCAGGTCTCTGTCGCCAGGGAAATGTGGCTCTCCGATCTCGCGCAGGCCGGCGCAACTAATCTGACAATCCCGATCGTCGAGACCCGCGATCAGGCGTGTGACCCAAAAATCGTCGACTCTGTCCGCAACGCCAAAGGAATCTTCCTCGGCGGCGGTGACCAGGTCAAGCTCGTTTCATGTCTGAGCGGAACGCCGCTGGAGGAAGCTATTCGCGATGCTTACCTGGACGGCGCGATTGTCTGTGGAACCAGCGCCGGCGCGGCAGCGCTGACCAAAACCACCCTCGCCGGAAATGAAGTCGACGAAGAGGGGAAGCTGGTCGAACAGTACATCGGGCCGGGCCTGGGGCTGCTTGGCTATCACACCCTCGTCGACACGCACTTCACCCAGCGCCGTCGACTCTACCGTCTATTCGTGGCGATCGCCGAGTTTCCGGCGCTGATGGGGCTGGGCATCGACGAAGACACAGCGCTGGTGGTGAAGCGCGAGATTGCGACAGTGGTTGGAAAAGGCGGCGTGACGTTCGTCGATGGAAGCAGCGTGCGATTCAATAACGCATCCGATGTCACAAGGGGACCGGAGCTGACGATCAGTGCGCTCCGCGTTGGGATCGTCGGGACAGGCCAGCAGTTCAATCTCAAGAAGCGCGAGGTGCTCGCTCTGCTCTCCTCTCCCGCCGCCCGCGAGGTCGAGAGTCGCGTCACGTCCGCCCGTTAGAGATCTCCGCGCCGGTCAGTCGGGAAGGTATCTCTGAATCTCGGCTTGGGTCGAGGCGAGGGGTCCTCGCCTCTCCCACATAGATCTGTAACTGCGCGCCCGATGCGCCGCGAAGAGGAGGAAACGAAAAGCTAGAACCGCGCCTCTACATACAGATTCGCGCGCACGGCTTTCTCTGGATAAATGCCCTTGGCAAGATCGACGCGAACGAGACCGTCCATGAAGGAGGCACCCACGCCCGCACCGCTCAGCGGACGTCCCGGATGCGAGAAGTCGCTCCGGCTCCCCGCCCAGCCAAGATCGGCGAACATGATCTTTCGGAATCCCGTCGAGCGGCTGCCAATCTCGGCGCTGGTCATCCAGAACGAATCCCCAATCGCCGCGCCAGCCTTTTGTCCCCGCACCGTCTGCACACCGCCAACGAAGAACTGCTTCTGAATCGGCAGTTGGCCACCTGACGTGCCGCCACCAAGCGTGAGTGCCCAGTCGAGAGGGCCGATCCCGTGCGACAGTGTGGTTTGCAGGGACCCGCGCGAGTAGTCGAACGTCCCCGTCGCTCCCTCCAGCTTCAGATCGGTCAGCGCGCGGAATCCGTGTGGATCGAGTCCGTACGAGGAATGATGCGTCAGCGCCAGGCCAACGATCTTTCCGTTAACGGCGTTGATGTTGGTCAGCTCGCCTTTCACGCCGCCCGGATGCGCGATCGCGAATTCAGTGTGCACCGTCGCGTCGAAGTGCTGCTCGGCGAACAGACGCCAACTGGTGATGATGCCGTAGTCCTGCTCCCCGGTTACCTCCGCGCCCCAAGTCCGGTAGTAGAATCCTTCATCTCGACCGAAGAAGAGCGCGGAGACGGAGCTGCTGAACCCGAGTGGATCGCCCCAATCGTTGGAGGCAACGAGCCGACGATAGGCGCCGACGCCGATCTTGTGTCGACCGTCGGTTCGATCGATCGACAGCTCTCCATTTGGAGACCAATCGGCGACACCGATTCGAAACAGCGCGTGTGTCGAGTACCCTTCGCCGAGGACTTTGTCGACGGCGACGGCGGAAGACAATCCCTCGATGCGATTGAAGCGCGTGTACGGCAACCCGTAGGCAATCGTGGCGCCCTGGGGCGAGAATCCCGGCTGCGCGCCAAGCGTCAATGCTTCGGCTACCAACGCGTCACGCTCCGCGCTGCCAAAAACCGTTTCGCCCTCGTCGTAAATCGATTTCGGCAAGTCGGCAGAGTGTGCGAGAGCGATAGTGTCGCACGGAGTTCTCACCATGATGCGCAGATCTTCGTCGGACCTGTCGCGAACCCTGACGCGCTCCGTTCCCTGCTGGCATTCGCCGTGTCTGCGCTCGCGCCGTGCGGCGCGGGACACCGAGTCACTGGCAGTGTCTGCTACTGCGATGGTAACAGCCGGCATCGGCTCATCGCCGTTGACGCTGGAATACGTGTAGCGTTGCTCGACCTTGAAGGGAATGTGCATGAAGCTCACCTGCGCTTCGCCCTCGATCGTCTGAGCGCGCGGCAGCCAGAAGCGACCCTCGTGCAGTCCATAGTCGACGGTGACGGCACTGACGTTCGCCTTCATCGGCGTGATCATTGGCTTCAACCAGGTTGGGATGTCGTCTTCCGGATCGTGGGTGTCCCGGCTCTCCTGCTTGGCGACGGCCATGATGTCCATCTCCTGCGCCATACGATAAACGGCGCGTACGAGATGCGCTGTCGAGACATCGAACCAGAGTGAGCCGACACCGACGTTCCACTTTGGCTGGCGCGGCCGAATCTTGAGCTCGCGCAGCTGGACACGCTGGCCGCCGGGAAGCTGGAAGCTCACCGAGTCGCCGCTCTCATAGGTGTAGTAAGCCTCGGCGCCTTCAGCGAGTGGATGAATCATGTCACTCTCGTTCACGCGCGCCTTGGCGAGGCCGGAGCCGATCCAGAGGGTCTCGCGACCCGGAGCGTACGGAATGTCGCCGAATTCATCGGCAATGTTCATGTCGCCTTTGCCGACACCATCGAGCATCGGGAAGACCGAACGCTCACCGGTTACATCGACGATTGCACCCTTGCCGCGTTGCCACATCACATGCGACGCGCGCTCACCGCGAAGCAGCAGTCGGTCACGCCCGATTTTCTTGAAACCCATTCCGACTGACAGGCGCTCGTAACCGTTCGCCTCGTAGCCGGTGAGGGTGGAATCCTGAGTCAGCCTCGCTGCCCGCGCTCGCAGCAAGAGATCGCGCGCCGGGGCATCCTTGAAAGCACCGGCGAGTACTGCCGGGGTGATCGGCAGTTGTCTGGCGATGCGAATCCGTTGTCGCACCGAATCTCTCGCCTGGGCCCGCGCCCGCAGGGAGTCCCGCCGCTGCTCCCTTCGATACGCTATCGAATCCCTTTTCGCGCGATCGAGGCTGTCCTGCTTGGTGCTACCGACCTGGAGAGTGACGGTCGATTGCGCGAAAACCACGGCGGCGAGAATGGCCAGCATTGACTAGTGCCTCGTTGAACTCGGTATGCCAAAGGTGACGCCGATCTGCCAGGGCACGAGATCGGTTCTGCTGTCGTGAAGATTCAGCGTTACGGTACCGTCAGGGTTGTCGGTGATGTCGCCTTTCTTGAGGTAGGTCGCACGCCCGCCGTAGTGGTAGCGTGCACCAAGGTTGAGTCCGCCGAGCGACTTTCCGAAGGGAATTAGGAATCCGCCACCGAAGACACCGGCACCCGTCCAGTCCCCGTGGTTCGTATTACACTGATCTTGAATCGAGTTGTCGTCCGCAGAAACACAGGACTCAGTATAGAAATACACAGCGGCATAGGACGCGTTCGCGTAAGGACGAATCCAGCCGTCGGGGAACTGCAGCTGCAGTCCCAGTGAGCCGAATCCGAACGATGTGCTCATGCCCGTACTGAACACCTCCCCCATCGGCACGAATCGCAAACCACCCTTTGGGATCGATCTTGTAGAGTCCCGTAACGTCGAAACCGTAACCAGTCGGAATACCAGCGGTGGCAAATTCACCCTTCGGCTGCGACACGGCGAAATCAGCGCCGACGGAAAAGCGCGAAGGGATCTCGGGTCCGTTGTAGACGACTTGGGCGTCGATGGCTGGCACCGACGCGAAAAGGCAAGCTGTGCTCAGTACAAACACGGCCTCGGACCGCATAGTTTCTCCCTCTGGTTCAGAACCAGCGTTGGCAGGGACGGTACCCCCTTCTCCGGCCAACGCTATATCATTTTACGCGAACGGGTTATATCAGGTTTCACATTTCGTGAAACGGGTTATTGCCCTCTCCTCGTGACACTCTTTGTCGTTTTATGGCGACATCAGTCGAGCATCCAACTGCAGCACTGAAGGTCCAGGGCCTCAGAAAGGCGTACGACGATGTCATCGCCGTAGATGGTCTGGACCTCGAGGTCGAGTCCGGTGAATGCTTTGGATTGCTGGGGCCCAATGGTGCCGGAAAGACGACCACCATCGAGATCTGCGAGGGCCTGCTGTCGCCGGACGCGGGAAGCGTCGAGGTGCTGGGCAGACGCTGGGAGACGGATACGAAAGAGCTGCGCGAGCTGCTGGGGATTCAGCTCCAGGATACTCAGTTATCGGAGAAGCTTACCGTCGACGAGACGCTTACCCTTTTCCAGAGCTTCTACCGCGATGCGCGTGATGTCGGCGATGTGATCGACACCGTCGAGCTGGGCGAAAAGCGATCGTCACGCGTCGGGACTCTGTCGGGTGGTCAAAAGCAGCGGCTGGCGGTCGCCTGCGCGCTTGTCGGCAACCCACAGCTGCTGTTCCTCGATGAGCCTACCACCGGTCTCGATCCACAGTCGCGCCGACAGCTCTGGGATCTGATCTCCAGGTTTCAGGCCGAAGGGAAAACGATCGTGCTGACGACGCACTACATGGAAGAGGCGGAGCGCCTTTGCGATCGCGTTGCAATCGTCGATCACGGTCACATCATCGCCCTTGGATCCCCGCGCGAGCTGACCGAGTCGCTCGACATCTCGCACCTGCCGCCGCCGGAGCCGCGGAAGACGACGGCGACGCTCGAGGACGTATTCGTGTCGCTTACAGGGAGAACTCTGCGCGATGAGTGATCCCCGTCCCGTCGAGAAGGGCACGTCCGCGCTGGGAAAGCGCGTACCGTTTCCACTGACTGAGGAGCAGCGCGCGCGAGAGCTGAGGCCATTAAAGCGCCGCGGTTTCATGAACAGCTCGATGGCTCAACTGACGCTGGTACGCTTCCGCGAATTCATTCGCGAGCCCGAAGCGGTCTTCTGGACTTTCGTTTTTCCAATTCTGCTGGCGGCTGGACTCGGGATCGCCTTCAGGCAACGCGGTCCCGACAAGATCCGGGTGGGAGTCATCGGCACCGCGCCGACCAGTGCTTCGGTCATTGCATCCCTCAAGAAAGATTCGACGCTCGTCGTCGAATCGTACGATGACAGCTCGGGCGCAAAGGCGCTGCGCACGGGAAAGGTCGCGCTACTCGTCGCCCCAACATCGTCGAATGACAGCGTTCGCTACGTCTACGATCGCGGCAGGAGCGACGCGGTGAATGCGCGCGTGGTGGTCGATCGCGCGGTACAGGTCGGAGCAGGCCGGGCGGATCCCGTGCGCGCAACCGACGCCTACGTAACGGAGAAGGGATCGCGCTACATCGACTTCCTGATTCCAGGACTGCTGGGCATGAACCTGATGGGGTCGAGCATCTGGGGATTGGGATTCGCCATTGTGACTGCGCGCAGCAAGAAGCTGCTCAAGCGCCTGATGGCGACGCCGATGTCGCGCGTGCAGTACCTGCTTTCATTTCTCGCCTCGCGACTGGTCTTTCTGATCCTCGAGATCTTCACCCTGCTCGGCTTTGGCCACTGGGCATTTGGAGTTCCTTTGCGCGGGTCGCTGGGGACGCTGCTGCTGATCTGTCTGCTGGCCGCGATCTCGTTCGGTGGACTGGGATTGCTCAGCGCATCACGCGCGCGGACGACCGAGGCAGTCTCCGGGATCATGAATTTCATCATGCTCCCGATGTGGATTTTCTCGGGAGTCTTTTTCTCGTCCTCGAACTTCCCGACGGTGGTGCAGCCTTTTATCAAGGTGCTTCCGCTAACGGCGGTCAACGATGCTCTGCGGGCGAACATGCTCGAGGGAGTCTCTTTCGCTGCAGTCTTGCCACAGATGATCATCATTTTGACGTGGGGAGTCGTCACCTTCTTCGCCGCGCTCAAGCTCTTTCGCTGGCGCTGATGGCGTGAGCGACTCGTCCGCGGTTGCGCCCGAGAATCTGCTCGCGGTCAACGAGTCGCTTTCAATTCCGCGCAGCGAGCTCGACGTTCGCGTGTCGCGGTCATCAGGCGCCGGCGGACAGCACGTCAACAAGACATCGTCGCGCGTTGAGGTTTTCTGGAACATTCTCGCTTCGCGCGCGCTCGATGAAAGCCAGAGGAACAGGTTGCGAGAAAAGCTCTCATCGCGGATGACGACCGATGGCAGCATCCGCGTCGTCGCCAGCGACATGCGCAGTCAGACTCGAAATCGTGAGCTGGCAGAGGAGCGACTCGTCGACCTGGTGCGGCGCGCGCTGATCGTTCCGAAGAAGCGTCGCGCAACCAAGCCGACGCACGCGTCCAGGGAAGCCAGACTCGAATCCAAGAAACGGCATTCCACGAAGAAAGCCGAGCGCAGGAGGAATTCCTTCGACTGAACGACGGAGCGGGTTGGCCCGCGTTACATTTTCTCCCTCACCCGCTTTTAATCTCTCTTCGTTGAACGAACGCAAGCACGCTCCGCGCGCGCAGATAATTGCTGCGTTCGCTTCGATATACCTGATCTGGGGATCTACATATCTCGCGATCAGATATGCAGTGCAGACGATCCCGCCGTTCATCATGGGTGGGCTTCGCTTTGTCGTATCGGGTGCCCTCCTTTATGCGTGGTCCAGGTATCGCGGCGCCGAGCGTCCGACGAGGATTCACTGGAGAAACGCGATCATCGCTGGCGGCTTTCTTCTTCTCGGCGGTAATGGGGCCGTTGTCTGGGCCGAGCAGTTCGTCCCGTCCGGACTCACTGCGCTGCTGGTATCGATTCTCCCGTTCTGGCTGGTGATCATCGAGTGGGTGCGGCCACCGCGGCAACGTCCGCACGGTGCGGTGCTGGTCGGACTCATACTCGGGTTTATCGGCATCATCGTTCTCGTCGGGCCGGCCAACATCGGCGGTCACGGTGATGTGCGTCCAATCGGCGCGTGGGTGCTGATACTCGGATCGTTGTCGTGGGCGATCGGCTCCTTCTACTCGCGCGACGCGCAGCTTCCGCAATCAGGTTTGCTCACCACCGGAATAGAGATGTTGGGTGGCGGCGCGCTGCTGCTGATCGTCGGAGCTTTGACTGGCGAATTCTCCCACTTCGACATTCACCGCGTTTCCAGCGCTTCAGCGATTGGGTTGATCTATCTCATCACCTTCGGATCGCTGCTCGGCTTCACGTCCTATATCTGGTTGCTCGATAAGGTCTCTCCGGCGCGCCTCGGCACATACGCATACGTCAATCCGGTTGTGGCGGTGATTCTCGGATGGTTAATCGCGGGCGAAC
>QHUA01000086.1 GCA_003221805.1 Gemmatimonadota bacterium | reverse complement strand
GGAGAGATGGTGGCGAAGATGGCGAAGAAGCCGATTGTCTTCGCTCTCGCCAATCCCGAGCCCGAGATACTGCCCGACCAGGTCCGTGCGGTGCGCTCCGACGCCATCATCGCCACTGGACGCAGCGACTATCCCAATCAGGTCAATAACGTCCTCGGATTCCCGTTCATCTTCCGCGGCGCACTGGACGCGCGCGCGATCCAGGTCAACGAGGAGATGAAGATGGCGGCGACAAGCGCGCTGGCAGCGCTGGCCAAGGAAGACGTCCCTGAAAGCGTGTCGCGCCTCTATGGACTGCGCTCGGTGAAGTTCGGCCCGGACTATTTGATTCCGTTCCCGTTCGATCCGCGCGTGCTTCTGTGGGTCGCGCCGGCGGTAGCCTGGGCGGCTGTTGCCAGCGGAGTTGCCAAGGAGATGATCGACCTCGAGAACTATCGGGAGCAGCTCGAAGCGCGACTGGGCCGCGCGCGTGGAATCATGCGCGGCATCATCAATCGCGCCGTGCGCGATCCGAAGCGAATCGTTTTCCCCGAAGGCGAAGAGCCGAAGATCATTCGCGCCGCGCGCATGATCGTCGATGAAGGAATCGGTTCGCCCATCCTGCTCGGCCAGCGTGCCGCCATCGAGCGCATCGCCGACGAGAATCACATCTCGCTACGCGATATCTCCATCGACGACCCTGGATCATCCGACAAGCGAGACAAGTACGCCGACTATCTCTGGCTGCGCCGCCAACGCAAAGGCCTGAGTCACGGCGAAGCACACCAGCTTCTGTTCAACGGCAATTATTTCGGATCGGTTATGGTCGCCTGCGGCGATGCCGATGCTCTTCTCTCGGGCGTCGGGATGCATTATCCGGAAACCATTCGTCCGGCTCTTCAGGTCATCGGCCCGCACCCCAAAGCCGAGATTGTCAGTGGTCTCTACATGCTGGTGTTCGAGAAGCACGTTATCTTCTGTGGAGACACCACCGTCAACATAGATCCAACGGCCGAGCAGCTGGCACAGATCGCCTACTCGGCGGCCAGGATCGTTCGCAATTTCGGCATCGACCCGAAAATAGCGATGTTGTCCTTCTCCAACTTCGGCTCAGTGCGTCATCCGGAGGCGGAGAAGGTGGCGAAAGCAGTCGCGATACTCAGGAAGCGCGACCCCGCTCTGGTGATGGACGGCGAGATGCAGGCGGACACCGCGATGGACGAGAACATCCTCCGTTCCGCGTATCCGTTCAGCGTCCTCAAAGAGCGGGCGAACGTACTGATCTTCCCGAACTTGAGCGCGGGAAACATCGCCTATAAGCTGCTCCACCATCTCGGGGGCGCGACGAAAATCGGACCGATCCTGCTGGGTATGAATCTTCCCGTGCATGTACTGGAGCAGGGTGCGGACGTACAGGACATTGTGAATATGGCCGCCGTTGCCGTGATCGACGCGCAGCAGCGGATCAATGAAAGAAAGGCGAGGGATGGCAACTGAGATAAGGCCGCAGCGCAAGTCAGTTGCGCGCGAGAGCGGTAATGATTTGAGCAAACAGGGACTTTCCCCGCGCGGCAAAGTCCACTGGAATTTGATTGCCCCCGAGCTTTTTCAGGCCGCGGCTCGCCGGAACGAGGGCGAATTTGCCGACATGGGTCCCTTCGTCGCCGTCACGAGTCCCCACACCGGCCGCTCACCGAATGACAAGTTCGTCGTCCGTGAGGCGAGATCCGAAGCCGATGTGGATTGGGGCAAGGTCAATCAGGCACTTGCCCCCGCGAAATACAAGACGCTCCTGCACGACGTACTGAAGTATCTGAACGAGCTCCCCGAGCTGTTCGTTCAGGATCTGTATTGTGGGGCAGACCCTACATATCGGTTGTCGGTTCGCTACACGTCGCCCAACGCGTGGCACATGGCGTTTGTGCGAAACATGTTCATCCGCCCGGAGTTGACTGCCCTTCCCACCTTCGAGCCAAACTTCACGGTGATACACGCGCCTGATTTCCAGGCCGATCCAGCACGCCACGGCACCACGTCCAGCACTTTCATCGTTCTCAATCTCGCCGAGCGCACGATTTTGATCGGCGGAACTCGCTACGCGGGTGAGCTCAAGAAGGCGATGTTCACGGTGATGAACTATCTGCTGCCACAGCAGGGAGTGCTGTCGATGCACTGCTCCGCCAATGTTGGCAAGGCGGACGACACCGCTTTGTTCTTTGGACTTTCGGGAACTGGGAAGACGACCCTTTCCGCTGATCCGAATCGTGGGCTCATCGGCGATGACGAACACGGCTGGTCGAGCGAGGGAATCTTCAATTTCGAGGGTGGGTGCTACGCGAAAGTGATCAACCTGTCTCCCGAGAGCGAGCCCGACATCTACCGCACGACGCAGATGTTCGGCACGGTGCTCGAGAACGTTGTCCTCGATCCGGCCACGAAAAAAGTTCGCTTCGCGGACCAATCGATCACCGAGAACACCCGCGCGTCATACCCGTTGCACTACATTCGGAACTACGTCGAGGGCGGACGAGGCGGACATCCGAAGAACGTCATCTTCCTCACCGCCGACGCGTTTGGAGTGCTGCCACCGATCGCCAAGCTGACTCCGCAGCAGGCGATGTATTACTTCCTCTCGGGTTACACGGCAAAGGTCGCCGGCACCGAGCGCGGCGTGAAAGAGCCGCAGCCGACCTTCAGTGCCTGCTTCGGCGCCGCGTTTCTCGTCTGGCACCCAACGAAATACGCGAAGATGCTTGGAGAGTTGCTGCGCAAGCACAAATCGAACGTCTGGCTGATCAACACCGGTTGGAGCGGCGGCCCATACGGGACAGGCAAGCGCATCAACCTCGAGTACACGCGCGCGATTGTAAACGCCGCGCTCGTTGGCGATCTCGACAACGTGAAAACCCAGACGGATCCCATATTCGGCCTGGCGGTTCCGACTGAGATCGCCGGAGTACCGGCGAAGGTTCTCAATCCGCGTACGACGTGGGCAGATCCCAGAGCTTACGACGCGCAAGCGAGGAAGCTGGCCGGAATGTTCCACGACAACTTCGAGAAGTTCGGCAGCGTGGAGGCGGCGACGAAGAACGCCGGACCGAAAGCCTAACGCGGACCCCACGCGATAAGCGGACGTCGCGGTTCGAGATTCTGCGCGACCCCGTCTGGAACAACATCCGCATCGACGAGCTGACGCGCAAACTCGTCGATACCGAAGTTTTTCAGCGTCTGCGTTACGTTCGCCAGCTTGGCTGGACCTACCTCGTTTATCCCGGCGCAACGCATTCGCGCTTTGAGCACGCTCTCGGCACGCATCATCTCTCGCGACGCACGCTGGCACTCCTTTGCGAGGCCGAGCATTCGGTCTCGATCAGCGAGGAGGAGCAAACGGTCGTCAGGTCGGCGGCACTCCTGCACGACGTCGGCCATTATCCGTTCTCTCACGCGCTCGAGGAAATCGGCGCCCTCCATCACGAGGACGTTGCGCGGCCACTGATCACTGAAGGCAGCGTCGCCTCCCTCCTCTCGTCGCAAATCAGCAGCGAAGCGCCGGGCAAAGTCTTCGACTTGATTCGCGGCCGAAGCAGGAGTCCGCTGCAGGGTCTTATCTCCGGATCGCTAGATCTCGACAAGATTGAATACCTGAAGCGCGATGCATTCATGTGCGGCGTTCCGTACGGTGAGATCGACGTCGATCGGCTCACAAACTCACTGGTCATCGTCGAAGATCCCGATAGCGGCGAAAGCACCCTCGGCGTTCAGGAAAAAGCGCTCTCCGCGCTGGAGTCGCTGCTGTTCGCGAAATACCAGATGTACCGCAACGTCTACTGGCATCACGCGGTGCGCAGCGCGACGGCGATGTACAAGCGGCTGGTGGAAGACGCCGTCAACACGAGAGTGATCAGTGTCGAATCCCTCGCCAGATATACCGACGAGGGACTGATGCACAGATTCGAAGGTGAGCGGCCGACAGCACTGCTGACAGCGTTGAAGGAACGTCGATTGTACAAGCGAGCCGCCGAGTGGCCGGCCGCGGAGCTCGATGTCGATCGCGTGGAATGGATCGCGACCGACAGGAGAAGGGTGGCCGACGCAGAGAATGAGCTGGCGGAAGATTTCGGGCTCGCGCCGGGCGAGCTGCTACTCGACTACCCACTGAAGACGCAGATGCTCGGCCTGGACATTCCGGTTCTCCGAAGGAACGGAAAGGTCGAGCGGCTCACCAGCGAAGGTTGGATCGGGACGATCAATCTGCCGTCCCTCTCCGACGAGTTATACAGAAGCGCGAGATGGCTGCGAGTCTACACCGCGAAAAGGGCTGCCCTCGATCCCCGCCGGATTCTGGATGCGCTGGAACGATCGCACTGAATCCACGATATAACATGCATGCGCAGCTCGAAATTCATCGTTGCTGCGGTCGGCGTCCTACTGGTTGCCGACTGCACGATTCCTATAGCTGGCGCCGCTCCGTCAAGGGAGACACCGCCAAGCGCCGGCAAATACAGCGCGACCGAGTCGCGCATCTTCGACCTGATTAACGCGCAGCGACAACATCAGGGACTGCGGCCGCTCGTCTACAATCCGCAGCTCGATCGAATGGCAAAGATCCAGGCGGAGAACATGGCTCGCTACCAGAAAATGGCGCACGTGATTCGCGATGCGAGTCTGCCGACGCTCGGCGCTCGCGCCCAGTACGTCGGCTACGTCTATGGTCGCCTGTCAGAAAACGTCGCTCTCGGCTACCCGAACGCCGAGACAGTTGTCGAGGGTTGGATGAGCTCCAGCGGTCACCGCCGGAATATTCTGGATGGAGAAGTGATCGAGACCGGGATTGGTATAGCTCGGTCGACGGCCGGAGGGTTGTATTACTGCCAAGTATTTGGCCGCCCGCTTAGTTCTCTTTAACTGCGCCCTGCGGACCAACGGCATTCCAAACTGCGAAGTGATATAATACACCCGTTTACTCGCCGCTTTCCCACACCGTAACCCCTTGCTAATAAAGCGGTTATAAGTCGATTGTAGATGAGGTCATAAAATGTGACGGGCGGGTAGCCAGAACAGTCCTATTGGCATGAGCCGACTCACGTTCTCTGCCACCTTACTGCTGGCCGTTTCCAGCACCTCCCTCGCCCAGCAGGCCGCTTTCACCGCCAACGACACCGGTCCCGCCACCGACGCGATCTTCGAGACGAAGGACGCGGCTGTCGTCACGGCCGGATTCGCGCCCCTCGCCAAGACCGAGCTTCGCAAGGGCGAGCGCGAGGTCAGAATCTGGTATTCCGGATTCGGCAACCCCCAGTACCTGGTGATCATCCGCCAGAACGGCGCGAACGTCACCGGTCGACTGATGCTGTGGTGGGATCAGTATTACGAGAACTCTCCTGCTTCTGCCGATGTGCGCGTCGACAACTTCGTCCGCAGCGGCTATGACTGCGGTCCGATCTCCAAGCGCGATTCGCATTTTGGCGAAGATCGCTGGATAAGCTCCACCTGTGAGGCGAAGCTCAAAGGCGCTCCCGATTGGAAGGCCTTGCTGGCTGAAATAGAGTCCCACGCTCTCCCCCAGAGCAGCGCCGCCAACGCTGATGCACAGAGCGACAGTGAGAACTGGGGAATTACGGTCGAGCGGAAGACGGGCGCCAACTATGGCGTCTCCCACTACCGCACCGCTCTGAATTTCGGCGCGCCTGAACCCGGCCGCGGTCCCAAGCTCCAGGACATGATCAACGCGCTCGCTGCTAGTGCGCGCCGCGACCCCGTCGTCGCCCAGCACTAAAACTCGGGCCGTTGATCTGGCCGTTCACCGGCCACCACAAAACTAAAGCAGGGAGCTACAAGCTTTGACAGCTTTGCAGCTCCGAGCTATTCCGGCGGATTCTAACGTCGGACGGTCGTGGTTTTCCGAGCTTCGGATAGATCTCGTCGCAGACTCGCGATCCAGGAACAGCGCGCATCCATAACGCCAGTATGTAAGCTCGAAGCTAAGAAGCTGACTAAGCTTAGAGCTCCCTGCTTTGGTATTGAACCAAGCCAGATCGCGCCAGGATCAACGGCCCGCCTTGACAGTAAGGTCAACGGCCCGCCTTGATCACAACCCCGATATCGCGGCTACGGCTCCCTTAACTGCGGCAACCCTTCGTAGAGTTTCAACGACTGCGGATTTGCCAGCGCTTCCGTGTTTTTTACCGGACGCCCGTGAATCACCTCGCGCACGGCCAGCTCGCTGATTTTCCCACTGATCGTCCGCGGGATGTCGGCAACCTGGATGATCTTCTTCGGCACGTGGAGCGGCGTCGTGTTATCCCGCAACTGAGTCGAGATTTTCTCGCAAAGCTCTGCGTCGAGATTCAAACCGGGCTGGAGCTTCACGAATAAAACGATCCTCACATCACCCGGTGGGCCGCCGTCGATCTCCTGCCCCACCGCAACGCTCTCCAGAACCTCGGGGAGCTGTTCGACCTGCCGATAAATCTCGGCCGTTCCGATCCGGACGCCGCCCGGATTCAGCGTGGCGTCGCTCCTGCCGTAGATGACGTAACCGCGGTTGCGCGTCATCTCCGCCCAGTCGCCGTGGCGCCAGACGCCGGGGAAATACTCGAAATACGCAGCGCGATACTTGGCGCCGTCGGGATCATCCCAGAATGCGACCGGCATGCTTGGGAAAGGCTTGGTGCAAACCAGCTCGCCCGGGATCAGCCGCACCGGACGTCCGCGATCGTCAAGAATATCTACCGACATTCCCAGACCCGGCGTCTGGATCTCGCCGCGATACACGGGAAGTATCGGATTGCCGAGCACGAAGCAGGAGATGATGTCGCTGCCGCCGCTAATGCTCGCCAGATGCACATCGGCCTTGATCTTTTTGTAGACGTAGTCGAAGCTGTTGTGGGCGAGCGGACTGCCCGTCGACAGAATCGCCTTGAGCCTTGACAGATCGTGGGTCTTGCGCGGCTCCGCACCCGACTTCTCCAACAGTGCCAGATATTTTGCGCTGGTGCCGAAGACCGTGATTCCTTCCTGATCCACCATGTCCCACAGCGTCGTCGGCGTCGGTGCTAGCGGCGCGCCGTCGTAGAGAACGACCTTCACGCCGACGGCCAACGAGCTCACCAGCCAGTTCCACATCATCCAGCCACAGGTCGTGTAGTAGAAGATGCAGTCTTCGCGTTTTAGATCGGTGTGGAGAATGAGCTCCTTCAGGTGCTGGAGCAGCGTTCCACCGGCGCTGTGCACCATGCACTTCGGCAACCCAGTAGTTCCCGATGAGTACATGATGTACGTCGGGTGGTCGAACGGAAATCGCTCGAACTTGAGAGTCTTTGTTTCTGGCTCGACGGCGGCGGCGACACTCCGCATACCCTGAGCAGGGGTCCGCGACCCGAGAGGGTCTGGAATGCGCATTCCGCCCGGTGGAGTTCTCCGAAATCCCTCGGCGGATGGCGTTTTGTATCCCTCGGGATCGACCAGAGCGTGCCTTTGCGCACGCCGTCCAGATCGGGCATCTGCTTGCGATACGGAGTGACTACGACGTGCTCGAGCGTCGGAATCCGAAACGCGATCTGCCTGAGCCGCGGCAGCAGATCGATCTCCTTCCCGTTGTACAGATAGCCGTCGGCGGCGAAAAGAATCTTCGGCTCGATCTGACCGAAGCGATCCATCACTCCCTGTGCACCAAAATCCGGTGAGCACGACGACCAGGTAGCGCCGAGTGATGTCGCTGCCAGCATGGCGATGACCGCTTCCGGTATGTTGGGCAGCCAGCCCGCGACTCTGTCGCCCGGTCTTACACCGGCGGCATCGACCGCCAGTGCCAGCGTGCCAACCGCTTCGCGCAGTGCGCGGTAGCTGATAGTGCGCTGGTGACCTTCTTCATTCCAGGACGATAGCGCCGGTTCATCGTCGGTGAATCGGAGCAGGTTCTCCGCGAAGTTGAGACTCGCATCCGGAAACCATTTCGGTCCCTTCTCCGCATCGGGCGGGCCCATGTTGTCGAGGCCGACACCGACGCGTTCCGCGCCGCCGCCAGTTCCGCGATGGCCAATGATGCCGCAGAACCGCCACGTCAGCGACCAGAACCGCTCCGGATTGTCGACTGACCATTTGTGGAGCTGCCAGTAGGAATCCGGCGAATAGTCCGGTACGGGCGGGCCGCCGCGCTCCTCTACATATCGGAGGAACTCGGTCATGTTCGCCTTGATGATGCGCTCGGGCGATGGAGTCCAGAGCGCCTCGCTCATGTCTTCAGCTCCGCCTCCCCCTTAGCTCGTTGGCGGATTGAATTGCGCGTGCTGACCCTGGAGCCACGACTTGTGGTAATTCGGATCTTCGATCTCCAGCGCTGGCTTCGCGACCTTCAGCGGACGGAAGCTGTCCATCATCACCGCCAGCTCGTCGGTGTATTTGGCGCCGATGCTCGCCTCGGCGCGCCCCGGATGCGGACCGTGCGGAATGCCATCCGGATGGTGCGTGATGCTCCCGAACTCGATCCCCTTCCGACTCATGAATTCGCTCGAAGCGTAGTAGAGGACTTCGTCTGAATCCACGTTGCTGTGATTGTACGGAGCAGGCACCGCTTCCGGATGGAAGTCGTACGGGCGGGGGCAGAACGAGCAGACGACAAACCCATCGCCCTCGAAAGTCTGGTGCACGGGCGGCGGCTGGTGAACGCGTCCGACGATCGGCTCGAAATCGTTGATGTTGAACGCCCACGGGTAGAAGTAGCCGTCCCAGCCGACGACATCGAGCGGGTGATGATCGAGGATGATCTCGTTGATGCCGTCGTACTGCTTTACG
>QHUA01000237.1 GCA_003221805.1 Gemmatimonadota bacterium | reverse complement strand
CGATCTCGTGCTTCTAGGGGCGCGCACCCTCGAAGGGCTCAACTTTCGGATTGAGCCAGTTACCAGACAATTGGTAGATGCTGGGCCGGCGCCGGCTGCGGTCGCCTGAAGTGGTGCTCCGAGTTATGCCGGTCGATAGACGCGCGCTACGGTCATCAACTGTCCGACGCAACGAAGACCGCGGCTCCAATCACCAGTAGTCCGCCGATGATTCCGTACGGTCCGAGCACATCGTGGAGCACCAGCACGCCGAGTATCGCGCCGACGACCGGCTCGAGATTGATGAACACGCCGGCCTGGGACGCGGGCACCTGCGACAATCCCCAATTCCACAAATAGGTCGTGACCGTCGTCGCCAGCAGTCCCATCGCTGCGACGGACGTCCAAGTCAGAGCAGATAGTCGAACAGGCAGCGCTCCCTCCCCCGCGAAAACCCAGATCGCCAGCATCGGCGTTCCCGCCGTCATCACGTACGCGCTCGCGCTCACTGGCGAGTAGCGTCCCGATTTCATCAGCGCCTGCACGATGAGAATCCACGCCACCGCCGCGATCAACGAAGTGGCAACGAGGAGATCACCAGCCAGGGATGCCTGTGTGCCTGCTTCTCCAGTCGAAGCCCCGAACGCGATGAACGCGGCACCGACAGTCGACGCGAAGAGAGCAATCCATCTTCTGAGCCTCACGTGCTCGTGGGCGAATAACGCCGATCCAGCCGCCAGCAGAACGGGCAGCATGCCTACCATCAACGACGCGTGCGAGACGGTGGTGCGCGCGAGTCCCGCGAACTGGACGAGAAATTGTATTGGTACGCCGACCAGCGACGCGGTGAGAATCAGCGCCAGATCCTGCCGGCGGATGCGCGTCGCCGGATTTCGCAGACTTCGCCACAATCCCGGCGCAAATCCCAGCGATGCGAAAAGAAATCGGTAGAGCACCATCTGTCCCACCGATAGCTCGGCGAGTGCCCACTTTCCGAATAGAAATCCGGTTCCCCAGAGACATCCAGCCGCGGCAAGCGCGGCGAATGCGCGCGCTCGCGAGCGTGTGTGTTGGTTCATCCTCGGCAATTAGTCGCGCCAACTTGTCCCGTCAACTGAGGAAATCCGACGGCCGTTAGCAAATCGGGGATCGACTCTCGCCGATCCCCGATCATTACCGGAGCCTTCCTTACCCAAGGGCGCTATTGCCCGGGGCTTGGCCTGGGCCGGGTTGCGCTAATCCTGATGCTGGGCAGCAGCTGGAGAAGGCTGCTCAGATCGAACTGCGAGTATCCGGTCACAAAGTCGAGGTCCGCAGCATCGCTGAATGATAGATACCACGGATAGCTGGCGTCCCAGCCAAAGGTGTTGACGTCCTCCCCGTCGTCGTCATCGTAACCACACAGTCCTGCCGGATACGAGGTCCCCACTCCGTTATCCGACCACGTATTCAGAGTAAGCGTCTCGTCGTGACAGTCGTGGGTGATGTTGTTCTTCAGGTGGTTACCGGTGACAGTGTTTCCGGACCCGGTGTTGATTCGGATACCGTCGGTTATGTCGTCAATGGGGTCGTGGCCGTTGCTTTTCACATGGTTCGTGCTGACAGTGTTGCTGCTTCCGAGGTCCAGCAAGATTCCGCCGAAGTCATTATTCTGGACCTGGTTCCGGACGATGGAGTTGTTATCGGCCTCGTCGTACAAGCTGACGCCTGGCCCGGAGTTGTGGTCGCTGGCGTTGTGCGAAACCTGGTGGTAGTTCGAGCCATCGATGACAATACCGTCGAAGGTGCTCCCTCTGACCCGGCTCTCCGTCACGGACGTTCCGCCAGCAGTCTGATTGGAGTAAACGCCGTAATCATTGGCGGTGGCGGTGTTGTGCTCTGAAACAACCTGGCCCGCGCTAAAGAAAAGCACGCCGATGCCACCGAAGAGACCCCCGCCCGAAATGTTCTGGGAGACGAAGTTGTGGCGCACTGTTCCCGTTGCGCCATCGCTTACCTGGATTCCGTTCTGAGACTCGAGAGAATTGGGGCCGTGGCCAATGACTCGGAGCGTCGGCCCGTTTTTCTGGTAGTCCTCGATCACGTTGCCGAGGATCTGGGCTGAGGCAGCAACAAGTCGTCCCACTACCACTGCCAGGCCGTTCCCGCAACCACCAAAGGGCTCGTCTCTGATATGAATGATGTGGTTGCCAAGAATGTTCGCCGAGGCACCGTTGTCCACGCGAACGCCATAATGGAGACTATTACAGGGGCCAGGACCGGGACCGCTGATCGTAAAGCCGACGATGGTGACGTTGTTTGAGTACGAGACGCGGACGATGCTATACCTGGTATCACCCGCGTCAAACATCATTAGCGTTGGCGCCTTTATCACCGCTTTCCAGAGCCCAACCGACTTCAAAGTGATGTTGTCTTTCCCCATCCCTACAGTTACTTGCTCGGCGTAGGTGCCAGGGCAGACGTTGATGCGATCCCCCGGATTCGCATCCTTCACGGCGTCCTGAATATGTTGATAGCCAGGATTATTGCAGCCATTTCCGGGCGGGATGAAGAGCATTCCATCGTCATTCACCCAACGGGTGGTTCCGCTCGAACCACTCCAGTTA
>QHUA01000085.1 GCA_003221805.1 Gemmatimonadota bacterium | reverse complement strand
GACAGAGGTATTGTGCTATGGGACGGCCGTTCGCGTCGAGCCGCTTTAAGACTGATGACCTCCGATAGTTTCTATAAGGATGTCGCGCCAAACCCATAGGCCTGTGAGTATCGCGAAGAGATGACCGGCGCCGCTACGATGAGGATTCTGCTTGTGAGCATTGCCGTCGCGACCTTCCTCGTGCGGGGCGCTGCGGCGCAAGTACCAGTCAGCGAGTCACAATGGGCGACGGCGCTGGGTACCTGGCGCGGGACTTCGGTGTGTCTCGTCCATCCGTCTTCTTGCCGCGACGAGATCGTGGTCTACCGCATCACACCTAAATCTGGCCGGGACAGTGTCGCATTCGATGCGCGCAAAATCGTGCGTGGTCAGGAAGAGGAGATGGGGGTGCTGACCTGCCGGGTAACGCGTGCCGTATCCCCCGCTATAGACCTCACTTGTGCAATTCCGAATGGGCTCTGGCGATTTCGGGTGCGTGGCGACAGCCTACTCGGGGAGCTACGACTCGCCGACAGCACCAGGTTTCGAGACGTCCGTACGATACGCGCACCATAGGATTCGCGCACGATGTTATCCGCGTTGCTTTTCGCCTTACCGAACGGTTTGCTGCTGATTCCTTCCGCGCTGCACAAATTTTAGGCGCGCCGAACCCGGCGACGGGTACCTCGGCCCAACCGCAGCAGAAACACAGCTCCCAACCCAACGCCCGCCCCAAAAACGTTCAGGACGACATCGTTGATGTCTGCAGTTCGATAGCTCCCCCATGCCCTCGAGAAGTACTGGAGGAGCTCGATGCTGATTGAAAGAGCAGTCGCGATCCCTAGCCCACTCCAGAAGTGCAGACGCCTCCAGACCAGAGGGAGCAAGATGCCGAGCGGGAAAAAGAGAAAAACATTACCCTTTGCGTTGTACAGGCAGAAGAATCGGTCGTTCGAACCCTTCGCCATGATCGCGGAAGAACACGTGAGCGATGCCAGATTGGGATGCACCTCGATTCCCACCGCCGTCTCGGCATTCACGCGCGAAGGATGGTTGGGGCTGAGCGTGGCAGACGCAAGGCCGCAGACATAGAGGACGAACGTCAGGAGCAGGGTTTCGCGGCGGAGCGACAATGGGTGACCGGGACTGCGAAGGCGGTATAGCCGAAAAACCAACCAGCAGGGAACGACGATCAAACTCAGAACAAAAAACGGAAAGAAAAAACTGCGATACACAAGAAACGGATAGAGTAAACGCGGCATTTCGGCAGGTCGTTGGTTGTTCGCTAATTCACGTCCGGAGTGTCGATTTTACCCCACCCCGCTCGTCGCCCTAAGGAAGCACCGAAAGGGCACTCTATACAAAGGAACGTCAGAATGTCGAAGATTGTTGCAACCACGTCGATGTCGCTCGATGGCTACGTCGCCGGTGTTACACACCTCCGCTACCCGGTACGCACGCCGTAGTGCGACCGCTCCGGTATTCCATCAACGTCACATTGGACGGATGCTGCGATCACCGCGTTATGATCGCCGACGAAGACTTACATCGGCACGCAGTCGAGAATCTCGAGCGGGCCGATGCGCTTCTCTTTGGCCGGGTGATCTACGAAATGATGGAGGCAGCGTGGCGGGGGCCGGCGCAGCCGGGAGCGAGGCCTGACTGGATGGAACCCTTCGCGCGAACGATCGATGCGGCAAAGAAGTACGTCGTGTCGAGCACGCTGGACCGGGTCGATTGGAACGCGGAGCTCGTGCGCGGGAATCTGGGGACGGCCGTTCAGCAGCTCAAACGAGAGTCTGGTAAGGGACTGCTCGTGGGAGGCGTGACGCTCCCGCTGGCGTTGGCGGAGCTGGGATTGATCGATGAGTACGAGTTCGTCGTGCACCCCAGGCTAGTGGGCCATGGGCCGACGTTGTTTGCGGGGCTATCGAAGCTTGTCGATTTGAAGCTCGTGAGCCGGCTGGAGTTCGGCTCGGGAGCGGTGGCGATGCGGTATGAGCCGAGAAGGTAGCACTCGGGCCTAGCCCGAGCCGCCCGGCATCATGGATACAACTGGGGCCAGGATGCATCATGCATGAGAAATTAGGTGCCGCGCTGCTCGTGGTCACGATGCTGGTTGTCGGCGCTTGCGCTGGGGGCGGTGGCACCGCGGTCCCCGCGCCAGAGGCGATACCTGACATCAACAATTACCCGCCGCTGGCGAATGACGCACCGCCCGGCGCATCGGCCAGCGCCGCGACGACCGCCTCCGCAATCGCCCGAGGCGTGAACTTCGGTAACATGCTCGAGGCGCCTACCGAAGGCGCGTGGGGCCTTACCGTGACGGACGATTTCATCGACAAGGCATCGGCTGCAGGCTTCACCTCGGTAAGGCTGCCGGTACGCTGGAGCAATCACGCGAGCGCCGATGCCCCTTTCACGATTGATGCGGCGTTCATGATGCGTGTCGAATCCGTGATCGACAAGCTCCTGGCCAAGGGTTTGGTGGTCATCGTCAACATGCATCACTACAGGCAACTCGATGGTGACGGACTCGATCCCGGCGAGTTTGCCGTTGCTGATGCAGCCGTGGACGTGCGCTTCGTGATGTTGTGGGAGCAGGTGGCTACACGCTTCCAGTCGCGCAGTGCCCGGCTGGTGTTCGAGCTCTACAACGAACCGCACGGTCGGCTCAACGGCAACACATGGAACGTACTCGCGGCCCGCGCGTTGGGTGTCGTTCGCAAGACCAACCCTGATCGTGTCGTCGTAATCGGGCCGACAAGCTGGAATTCCGCGAGCGACCTGCAATTGCTCAAGATGCCTAACGACGCCAACCTGATCGCTACGGTGCATAACTACTCTCCCTTTCATTTCACACACCAGGGCGCGGAATGGGTCAGTCCCGTGTTACCGGTTGGCGTGACTTGTTGCAGCGCGTCACAGGAAGCCGAGATGACAGCTCCCCTCGATGTCGCGAAGGCGTGGTCGACGGCGAAACGTTACCCCGTGTTCGTTGGCGAGTTTGGTGCGTACAGCAAGGCCGACGACGCCTCGCGAATCGACTTCAATCGCAAGATGCGCC
>QHUA01000084.1:4721-12927 GCA_003221805.1 Gemmatimonadota bacterium | reverse complement strand
GGTGGTGACCGCCCGGCGCCACAACTATTAAGCAGCTGTCGAACCGGGGAGCCCCACCATGAGCAGACGAGTGCGCTACCACGTGGCTGCGAGCCTGGATGGTTTCATCGCCAGGCCAAACGGCGAATACGACTGGATCGTGATGGACCCTTCGATCGACTTCGCCGCGCTCTACAAGGAGTTCGACACCGTCGTGATGGGACGCAAGACGTACGATGTCACGACGGCGCAGGGCGGGCACGGCGCCATTCCGGGTCTCGATGTCGTCGTTTTCTCACACACTCTGCCTGCGGTCACGTATCCGGGCGTGCGAATTCTAAACGACGATCCTCGCCGGGTAGTGGCAGAGCTGAAGAAGAAGCGGGGCCGAGATATCTGGCTCTTCGGAGGCAGCGAGATATTTCGTTTATTGCTCGACGCGGGCCTCGTGGACACCGTCGAGGTGGCCATCATGCCGGTGTTGCTCGGAGAAGGAATCCCACTCCTGCCGCCCGGTGCTTCAGCAAAGCTCGTGTTAGCGGATCACAAGATATTGCCCGCCTCCGGCATCGTTGCGCTCGCGTACTCGGTGGCCGGAAGCGCAGGCGCCGCTCCCCGCGTTCGGTACATCAAGTCCATCAAGAATCGCAGGAAGAAGGCTACGCGCACCAAGAAGTTGAGCAAGCGACGGGTGGCCAGGCGTGTGCGAAAATCGTGAATCGGCACCGTTTGTGCGCGAAATGCAGATAATATGACGCGGCACATCGGGAGGACCTCGATCGGTATCGCCAGTCTTGCTTTCGGCGTTTTTGCGACCGCCGAAGCCCAGGGTCGAGGCCGCGGTGCTCCGATCAACCTCCCCGAAGGAACCGGCAAGGATCTCGTTGAGGCGACGTGCTCTCGCTGCCACAGCCTCGGCATGATCGTCAACGATGGCTACACGAAGCCGGAGTGGGAGCACGTCATCTCGACGATGGTCGATCTGCCGAAGAACGACATGGCGGTCATCACCGAGTATCTGGCGACGCATTTTCCGGAGAAGCCCAAACCGCCGGCGGTGATCATCCCCGGCAACGCGAGCGTCGCATTCAAAGAGTGGCCTGTGCCGACGAAAGGCTCACGCCCGCATGATCCACTGGCAACGCCCGACGGCGCACTGTGGTATACCGGGCAGTTCGCCAACAGGCTCGGTCGCGTCGATACGACAACGGGACAGATCAAGGAGTACCCGTTGCCGATCGAAGGATCGGGGCCGCATGGTCTGGTCGCCGACAAGAGCGGCAACATCTGGTTCACCGCCAACAGCAAGGGATACATCGGCAAGCTCGATCCCAGGACCGGTGGCGTCACCGAGTACAAGTTGCCGGAAGGCGCGCGCGACCCTCACACGCCGCTCTTCGATCAGGCAGGAACGCTCTGGTTCACGGTGCAAGGCGCGAACATGGTCGGGCGCCTCGATCCAAAGACGGGCGACGTGAAGGTCGTCACCTCGCCGACGCCGCGATCCAATCCGTATGGCATGGTGGTGACGTCGAAGGGCGTTCCGTTCTTCGTCGAATTCGGGTCGAACAAGATTGCCAGCATCGATCCGAAGACGATGGAAATTCACGAGTACCCGCTTCCAAACGCGGACACTCGGCCCCGCCGCGTTGCAATCGACGACAACGACATCCTCTGGTACTCGGACTACTCGCGCGGGTACCTCGGCCGATTCGATCCGAAGACCGGCGCGACGGTGGAATGGCCGTCGCCGAGTGGGCCGAAATCGCAGCCGTATGCGATCACGTACTCCAAGGAGGCGATTTGGTACGTCGAGTCCGCCACCAAACCGAACGCTCTCGTGCGATTCGATCCGAAGACGCACGTCTTTCAGACATGGAAGATTCCCGGCGGTGGCGGAGTCGTGCGCAACATGATGCCCACCGCCAACGGAAATCTGGTGATCGCCGAGAGTGGATTGAACATGGTCGGGCTCGTGGACATCCTTCGATAAGGCGGTCACACAGCACTAACTAGAGCGACACCCAAAAACGGTGTCGCTCTTTTTGTCGAAAATGCCCAGGCTCGTTCGTCGCGCTAATGTCCTGACAGAAAAAGCACAAATCAACGGAAGGTCCTATGAGAAAGCTGATCGTGCACGAGTTCGTGACACTGGACGGCGTGATGCAGGCGCCGGGTGGTAAAGATGAGGATCGAGATGGAGGGTTCGAGTACGGCGGCTGGACGTTGCCCTACTGGCACGACGACATCGGCAAGACCTTCGCCGCGCTGATGAAGGATGCAGATGCCTTTTTGCTGGGTCGACGCACTTATGTCACTCACGCTGCTGCCTTCGAACCTATGCCTGCGGGCGACTTTTTCGGGGATATGATGAATGCACCGAAGAAGTACGTCGTCTCGAAGACTCTCAAGAAGCCGACGTGGCGCGACACAACGATCATCCGCGACAACGTCATCGAGTCTGTGCGCGCGCTGAAAGCGCAGCCCGGCAAGAACATCCTGACGGACGGCAGCAGCCAACTTGTCCACGCTCTGTTCGAGCACGACCTGGTCGACGAGCTGCACTTGACTCTCTATCCGCTCACATTGGGGAGCGGCAAGCGTGTGCTGCCGGAAGGTTTGCACACGACGTTCGGCTTGACGTCCGCGACACCATACCCGAGCGGTGTAGTGGGCTTACACTATACCCGTAAGCGTTAGAACCAGGATCGAGCAGGGTAGACTGCTGGCGAAGTCGTGAAGAACATCGCGGGCACCTCAGCGCACCGTGCTCACGCCCGGCGCATATCCCCCACGGAGGACACAATATCTGCCGGCAGTTCGCTAATCGGCCCGTCCGCGTTAGACTCTACGCTATGCGACGAGTCAATAAATGCGGTTGGAAAACGTGAAAGACTCTACTACTCCCCGTGTGCCTCAATGGAGCACATCGCCGACCGCAAAAACCAGGAACGCGGTTCAGCGTTCCGTGACCGCGCTCCTCGATGCGCTGGCACCGGAACGTGTTCTCAAGCGCGTCGAACACTTGGAAGGGTCGGTCGAACAATATCGCACACCGACAGGTTGCGTCCTGCAGGCGGCAGACTGTGCCGTTAGTGTCTCATGGTTTGCTGATGCCACCAAGGACGCGGCTCTTGGCGAGCTCCATATTCTCGTTTGGCGCGGCAAAGTTGCACGACGAGGCAGCCCTCGGAGCCCCAAAAACGCAACCCTCGTAACGGAGCTCGTCCTGCATCCAATCGAGCCTCCCGCCGACGATTGCATTTGGCAGGCGACAGATGGCGCTCGATATGACACCGCTTCTCTTGCCGCACACGTCCTATCGCTGCTGGAAGCGCAGATCGCCGACCAGGTTTAGCCCCAGGTATAAACCGGGCGTTTGACGCCGACCGGTTGACGCGGCCCTCTCGATCGCATCCAGCATGCGATGACGCGTGACTGCATCGTCGAACGTGGAGCAGAGATGCGTTCCCTCGCGATAGTCGCGGGCGAAATGGGCGTACGCCTGGGCGACGTTAAGCGCAGGACCTTGCACCGGCGACCATCGGTACTGCTCCGGCACGGGTAGGACTTCGAGCGAGGACTGCGCGCCCTTCCCTCCGCGTACGGTCATCTCGAAAATCTGGGCCTGGCCGCCGGCGGCGGTGAGCTGCAGATCGCCCTCGGTGCCGTTGATCTCCCAAAGCAGGTTCGTGCCGCGTGATTGGCCCCCCCGATAGTGGATCGAGAATGCGGCCCCGCCCTCGAGCAGCCCGGTGACGCCGACCTGGTCCTCCGCGGTCATGGGCTTGCTCTCGCCCGTCTTCGCGATCGTGAAGGACTTTCGGCGGACCGTCATGGTGGCCGAGAGCTCTTGCACTTCGCCGAGACAGTAACACAGCGCGTCCGCCGCATGGCCGACCGCGATCGAGAGCATCGTCGCGCCGTTTTTCTTGTCGTTGATGTAGACGTTGTACGGCTCCACCGTCGGCCCCCAGCCCATTCCCGAGCCGATCAACGTGGTTGAGAGGACCTCACCGACATACCCCTGCTGTATCAAGTCGCGGACGTAAGCGACAGGCGGCGCAGAGCGCGCCTGCAACCCCGTCACGGCGAGAACGTTTTTCTTCTTCGCCAGTGCGGCCAGGTCTTCTGCCTCCTTCAAGCCGTTGCCGAGCGGCCATTCGCAATACACTGCCTTGCCCGCGTTTAGTGCCGCGCTCGCCAGCTCGAAGTGATGCGGCACTTTCACGGTGATGGCGACGACGTCCACCTCGCCGCTGCTAACGAGATCCTGGTGATTGTCGAACGAGAGAGAGACACCGAAGCGCTTGCTGGCGGCGTCGGCCGATTCGCGGCGGCTGGTAGACAGCGCGGTGATCTCGAAATCATCCGGTAGCGACTTCAAGGCAGGGATGTGGGCCTGAGCGGCCCAGCCGCGATCCGGATTGGCGCCGATGATGCCGATGCGAATTCTCCTCGTCACGATGGCTTGTTGAACAGATAGCGGGCGATTTTCCAGCCGTCCGCGGTCCGAGCGAAAATGAAGAGCTCCCGGTTTTTCTCCGGCCCGCTCGCCCCCGTTGCCACGACGGTCGACGTGCCATCCGAGTGCGTCCGCGCATACGCGAAATCGCCCTTCACCTTCAACTCGTCGACGGTGAAGTGGATCGCGATGCGAATGTTCTTGAAGACTGCGTCGTAAGCGCCGCGGACCGCCGGCCGACCGGTTGCGGTCAGGAAGCCGGCGGGCATGAAGACGCCGTCCTCGGTGTAGAGCTGTTCGATCCGAGCCGCGTCGCCGGCATTGAGGGACGCTTCGTACGTGGCCAACAACGCGTGGATCTGTTTCTCATTCTTGTTCTGCGCTCCGGCGATGCCCACCGGGATGGTGGCCAGGAGTGCGAACGGCAACAGCAATGCGGAAAAGCGAGAGCGATGTGTCATGGGAGTTCCGAGAGTGTGATGGTGATGGGTGGATAGCCAGGACGGTTGAGCTCATAACACCGGCGGCGGCGCGAACTCCACCAGCAAGTCGAGCAGACCAGTGAGTCGCTTGCGGCCGAGATGACCCATGGTCTGCTTCGCAGCTTCGGCTACATCGCGATCGAGACCACTCAATAGGGTTTTCGCCGCGGGAGTGATGCGATTGATGCTTCGACGTCGATCGTTGGCGTCGGTGCGCCGGACAACGAGTCCGTCGCGCTCCAGACCCGAGATCAGGCGAGTGAGATCCGAATCCCGTGTGACCATCCGCTCTCCGATCTCCGTGCAGGACAGCCCGCCCCGCCCCGCGACGCGGAGAATGCGAAGGACGTTGTATTGCGAAGGCGAGAGACCAGCCGCGGTGGTGATGGCAGTGGAGCGTTCCGCCGCCAGCCATGCGGCCCGGACCAAGGCGATAAGCACTTCCTCTTCGAGCGAATCATGGATCGCCATTGCCGCGGCAGGGGTTGGAACTGACATGAACTGAAATTACTCCTCGCGAGGAATATTGTCAAGTTCGCACTCTGGAAAATCGTGGCAGGTCAAGCAGTCTCAGTTGCCGCCAGCGGCAGCACGCGCTCTGGCACGAGCGAGCATCGTGTCGAGCGCGCTGCGCTTCAACAAACGCCCGCCCTGAATCACGGCGCGAATCCGCTTCGTGTTGGCGATGTCTGAAAGTGGGTTGGCATCGAGCAGAACGAGATCGGCGACTTTGCCTTGTGCCACGGTGCCGAGCGAGTCGGTCAACCCCAGGAAGCCCGCGGGATTTATGGTGGCCGTGCGGAGAGCCTCCGCCGGCGTGAGACCGGCACGCACCAGCAAACCAAGCTCGTCGTGAAGGCTGAAGCCTGGATACACGTAAGGGTTTGGGCTGTCACTCCCTGCGAGCATTGGAACCCCGGCTCGATTGAGCGGGCCAATCAGCTCGGCGTGAAACGCATAGAGCGCAACTATTTTGGCTGCAATATCAATCGGCAGGGAACGCCAGTAATCGCGAAGCAGCTTCGGGATGTAAACAAGGAGAGAGTCGTTTCCTCGAAGAGTACTGTCGGCGATCTGTCGTTCCTGATAGAGAACAACAAGAGTGGGCACCTGCCATGTATTGTTCCGTCGGAAGCGCTCGAATAGCGCAGCTGCTTTGGCAGAGTCGAAGGTTGATTTGAGTCGATTGGGATCGGGTATCGAGCCACGCTTCTGATTCATAGCCTCGACTTCCTCAGCTTTGATCGCGGCTTCATCGCTCGATGTGCCGACATCGACCTCAGTCAGATGCTCCAGGCTTCGCTGTCCGGCATCCGACGCCTCGGCTGCAGTGACGGGATAGGGCACGTGACCCACGAAAGGGATGCCCTCGTTCTTCGCTTCGCTCGCCACCGCGAGGTACAAATCTCTTGGCAGTGACGAATAGACCTTGATGAAATCGACGCCTGCTGCTTTGAGTTCCCGCACTGCCTCTTTCGCCTCGTCGGGCGTGCGCACGACACGCGCGCCTGGCAGATAGGAATTGGGACCGTCGACCGCCGTTCCGGCGACAAAGAGGCGAGGTCCGACCTGCGCTCCGGACGCGACGGCATGTTTGAGTGAGATGACAGGCGACAAAAAGCTGTGCATGTCGCGAGCGCCGAGAATTCCATTGGCGACCATGACGGGCAGAAAAATCTGCGCTGCTCCGGCAGGGAAACTCAGGTGGACATGCATGTCCCAGAGACCGGGAATGAGATACTTGCCGCGACCGTCTATAACAGTTGCGCCGCGCGTGACTCGGAAGGGACGATCGCTGCGCATCGCTGCGATGGTCCTTCCCCGGATCTCGACGGTCATGTCCGGGAGCAGTTGTCCGGCGATTACGTCGACAACCGCCACATGCTGGATGAAAAGCCGGCCTGTCTGAGCAGCGGCTCGGCTTGATAATCCAACGGCTAGTGTCAGAACAACCCACGCTGTTCGGAACATTTACCCAGTCCTATGATCGATCTCCAGAGATTGACACGTCATCTCTTGGTTCCGTTGAGCGCGCTTCCCGCTTCCCGCTTCCCGCTTCCCGCTTCCCGCTTCCCGCTTCCCGCTCCCGCTTCCCGCTTCACCCCCGCTCATCGAACCACTCGAACCGATACGCGAGGGCGGGTCCGCGCGGGCCTTCGTAGGCGAGTTGACCCACCAGCAACGTGAACGGCTCGATGAAGCGCGCAATTCGTAGGGGGCCGGCGTCCACCGGGTCGAAACCGGCGTCGGTTATCAGTTGGGCGGCCACCTTCTTCGCTTTTGTGTCATCCCCACAATAGACCAGGTTCGGTCGCGCGGCGCGGTTGGCACTCTCGAAGACGCTGAACAACACTTCACTGGGCACAGTGCTGAAAGCGGAGATGACTCGAGCCTTGGGAATTTTCTTCGCCAGCTGCTCCGCGCCCGACGACGTGTGCGCGACGACGAGTGCCGTGTCCTTTGCATTCATCGGCAGCGAGCAGCTCACGATGACCTTCCCCGACAGATTGCCGGCCTGTTTCAGTACATCGTCCACGCGCGACCAGTGCACGGCGAGCAACAACGCGTCAGCGTCCCTTGCTGCCTCCGCCGGCGAACCAGCACTAGCCCGGCTTCCTGCGTCGCGCGCCAGTCGTTCGAGTTTGCCCTTGGTCTTTGAATAACTGAACACCACTTCATGCCCTGCGCGGGCGAAGATCGTCCCGAGCTTGCCACCCATCAGACCCGAACCGAGAATGCCGATCCGCACGTTCGCCTCCGTTTCGTTTAATCCTGGTCTTTGAGCTCTCGAGTCATCTCGATCATCGTCCGCCGGAAACCAGCGCGATCGAACAAGCGCTGTGCTACCTTGTTCTTCTCCGCTGTCGAGAGCACGAGGCGAGGCGCACCACGCGCCTTGAGCTCCGCCAGCGTCGCGTCGACCAACATGCGACCGACGCCTTGCCCGCGATGCGCGGGATCGACGACGATGTCGTACATCACTCCCGCCGGACCGCGCAACGACATGTAATCGGGCCCCTCGACGCCCGAGTACGTGTAGCCGAGTACCTTGCCGTCGCGCTCGGCGACAAGGACGACGATGTTTGGATCATCGAGCTGTCCGCCGAGGAACGAGCTGTATAGCTGCTCGCTCCGCGGCGGTGCCGCGATGAAACGCTGCGGGTCAAAGTCGTGATGCTCGCGGATGAGAAGTGCACCTAGTCGTCCAATCGCAGCCATGTCCGTCGATACTGCTGGACGAATGCTGACGCTGGCGGAGTCGGAGCCTGACACGCGTTAG
>QHUA01000084.1:2546-4716 GCA_003221805.1 Gemmatimonadota bacterium | reverse complement strand
ACGATCGATCATTCTTTCCGCGCCCTCGGAATATCGCGCGCCCTGCACCGCGATCCTGGACGCAGCATCCTCGATTTCGCCGAGGTCGCTGGGCGTAAGCTCGACCGATGCCGCGCCGATGTTCTCATCAAGGCGCTCGATCTTGCGAGTGCCCGGTATCGGAACGATCCACGGCTTTTGCGCCAGCAGCCACGCTAGCGCAATCTGCCCGGGCGTCGCTTTCTTGCGCTGAGCGATTCGCGCCAGCACATCGACCACGGCCTGATTCGCCTTCCGGTTCTCCGGCGTAAAGCGAGGAACGGTGTTGCGGAAGTCAGTGCTATCGAACTTCGTGGTCTCGTCGATCTTTCCCGTCAGGAATCCCTTTCCCAGCGGGCTGAACGGAACGAAGCCGATACCGAGCTCTTCGCACCTCGGGAGAATTTCCTTCTCAGGCTCACGCCACCACAGCGAGTATTCGCTCTGAACGGCTGTCACCGGCTGCACAGCGTTCGCGCGGCTGATCGTCCTGGCACTGGCCTCGGAGAGCCCGAAGTGCTTCACCTTTCCTTCGTTGATCAGATTCTTCACTGCGCCCGCCACGTCCTCGATCGGGATCGCGGGATCGACCCTGTGCTGATAAAGCAGGTCGATCGCATCAACCCTGAGTCGCTTGAGCGATGTCTCGACCACTTGTCTGATGCGTTTGGGGCTGCTATCCAAACCCGCACCAGGTCCGGAGGCGGGATCCTTGAATCCGAACTTCGTCGCGATCACCACGCGCCCCTTGAAAGGTTCGAGAGCTTCGCCGACGAGCTCCTCGTTGTGGCCCGCGCCGTAGATCTCGGCGGTGTCGAAGAAGGTGACACCGCGCTCAACGGCGGCGCGTAGCACAGCGATCGACTCCTCTCTCGTACCAGTCGGCCCGTAGCTCTGGCTCATCCCCATGGCGCCGAACCCGATGGCCGAAATTTCCAGATTGTTCTTTCCGAGCGTCCGCTTCTGCATTATCCCGCTCCTGTCCAGTTCCTGAAGATACAGTTCCCGAATAACAATCGCCCGCGCTTCGCGCGCTGGTCGAGTATTTGCGCCGAGCGAGACGGGATAGCCGTACGAAGCTCCGTAGTCGCAGCTCGTAACGTTTATCTACAACCCGTGACATCTTAGGGGCGCGACCCGCCTAAACATTAACCGAGGTAAGTCGATGAATCTCTTTCGCTCGCCGTCTTCTCGCAGTCTGAGCCTCGGGCTGGCGGTGCTTCGTATCGCTGTCGGGGTGGTATTCCTCAGCCACGGTTATCAGAAGTTGTTCGTCTTCGGTTTCGCCGGTGTCACCGGCGCATTCACCCACATGGGCGTGCCGGCTCCCGGTGTTATGGGACCGTTGATCGCACTGCTCGAGGTCTTCGGCGCCATTGCGCTTATCTTCGGGCTCCTGACGCGTCCGCTCGCGCTCCTCTTCGTGTGCGATATGCTTGGCGCCATTCTCCTGGTGCAGCTGAAAAACGGGTTTTCGCACTACGAGCTCGAGTTCCTGCTCTGCGCCTCGAGCGTGGCTTGATCGCTCGTCGCACCGCGCCGATGACCACCGGCCCGGCGTGAACTTGAACTGGCGGCCGGTACTGCCGATAACCATCGCTGTCGTTACGGTCGCTCTTGCAGTCGGACAAGATCCGTCCGACGTACCGCTCTGGGCTTATCCCGCGAGTCCAGCGGATTCCACAGTCGCCGATAGCGCGCGGTTGCATCGCGTCCCCAACAGCGGCGCGCGGTTCACTCTACGCCAGGTCGTCGATCGATTCGCGCCGCCGGACTGGCATCCGAGCGGACACCCACCGATGCCTGATGTCGTGGCGCACGGAAGGACACCGAAACTCTTTGCGTGCGCCTACTGTCACCTGCCGAATGGGACGGGACGACCCGAGAACGCAACGCTTGCCGGATTGCCGGAGAGCTACATCATCGCCGAGCTGGAGGCCTTCCGAACTTCCACGCGGCGAAGTGCGTTGCCCGGTTATGTCCCCGGCAACAGCATGCACACCGTTGCCGAGAACGCGACACTAGCGGACGTCGAATCGGCCGCGCAATACTTTTCGCGGCTGAAAACCAAACCGCGAGTTCGAGTGATCGAGGCGGGGCGCATTCCACTAATGCGCCAGGCGGGGTTCGTCTACGCGCGCGTCCCCGGGAA
>QHUA01000084.1:0-2525 GCA_003221805.1 Gemmatimonadota bacterium | reverse complement strand
AACGACATGAGCTGCGCGACGACGCGATAACCTATGTCGCTTATGTACCGCCAGGCAGCATCAAGCGTGGCCGCTCCATCGCGACGACCGGCGCCGACGGACCCACCACCGCGTGCGTCACATGTCACGGTGCAAAGCTGCTCGGCGCGGGCGTCATTCCGCCGCTCGCCGGGCGCTATCCGACCTACATCGTGCGCCAGCTCGTCGCGTTCAAGACGGGTGCTCGATCCTCTGCGACTTCGCAGCCGATGCAAGGCGTGGTGGCTCGGCTTTCAGTTGACGACATGATCGCGGTCGGCGCTTACGCCGGTTCGCTCGCACCCGCGACTCACTCCCGATAGCAACCGTTCGCATGACCGTCGATCACACAGTGCAGGTGAACGCGTATCTGAGCTTCCGGGGAGATTGCGAAGCGGCGTTCGAATTCTATTTGCGCTGTCTCGGCGGTCAGGTCGGGCTGCTATTCCATTACGGTGGAACTCCACTGGCGGATGAAGTTCCGCCCGGCCGGTACGGCAAAATCATGCACGGCAGCGTGACGGTCGGCGATCAGGTGATCATGGGTGGCGATGTCGCGCCGGATCGCTATGAGGAACCAAGAGGCCTCTCCATGTCGCTGCACATCAAGGGCACAGCAGAAGCGGACCGTGTCTTTCACGAGCTGGCCGGTGGTGGCCGGGTTGTAATGCCGCTCGAAAAAACTTTCTGGGCCGCGCGTTTTGGGATGCTCGTCGATCGCTTTGTTATACCGTGGCTTATCAGCTGCGAAGGCGATCATTCGACGGAAGCCTAACGTGCCCCAGCGAACGCTCGCGCAGCGAGGGCCATTGAATAGCTGTTGCGCTCGCTGGGGGTCCTTGTATCGTGTTGAGTTGACGTAGAGGCGCGCCGACTCGGCAATCGCGTCCTCAACTCCTTTGCAGGTTGGAAGTATGAAGGTGCGCGTTCTCGTGCGTCTGATATCGGCTGTCCTGGCGCCTTTGATTCTTACGGCGTGTCACAGCGATTCAACCGGGCCTGGCATCACGGCCGCGGCAGCCGTCACCAAGCTCGGAACCGATCCAACCAGCGTTATCGCCGGCACCAGCTTTTCCGATTCCATTCGGGTGCTGGTGACTGACGCCGCTAACCATCCGAAGTCGGGAGTAGGTGTAGGCTTCGCTGTCACCGCGGGCGGCGGCAGTGTAACTCCGGCAGCAGTGATCACGGACGGCAACGGGAAGGCGGCCTCGAAGTTCATCACCGGAACAACGGTAGGCGCTAATACCGCAACTGCTACGGTGACTGGTTTCACGCCTGTCACATTCTCGATCTCGACGATAGCGACTCCGCCGCCTCTGGTCTGGTCGAGCGTCTCCAGCGGGACAATCCCTCTTGGCTATCTCAGTGGTGTCTGGGGTGCCTCCGCGTCCGACGTCTGGGCTGTCGGCGGCGGGGGCGGGACCACTGGTGCGACGATCCTCCATTACAATGGCTCGAGCTGGTCGAGCGCGTTGAGCGGGACGCAGAATCTCTCCGGGATCTGGGGTACGTCCGCGTCTGACGTGTGGGTTGTGGGCGACGCTGGGACGATCCTCCATTACAACGGCACGAGCTGGTCGAGCGTCTCAATCGGGACCATGCATACCCTCCGTAGCGTCTGGGGCACCTCCGCGTCTGACGTCTGGGCTGTGGGCTACTTTTACAACGGCGTCAGCTACAGTGGGTCGATTTTCCATTACAACGGAACGAGTTGGTCTAGGATTATGGGGACAATCTCAATCCCGGCCCTCAACAGCATCTGGGGCACCTCCGCGTCCGACGTGTGGGCTGTCGGCGATGGGACCAACTATAGCGCGCCTTTCGCGATCCTCCACTACGACGGCGCGACCTGGTCGAGCGCGCCGACACCGACCACATTTCCCCCGGTCAATCTCTCCGCCGTCTGGGGCACTTCGGCGTCTGACGTGTGGGCCGTCGGGACCACCGCCGTCACTGCACCGGTCCCCCATTACAACGGAGTGATCCTCCATTACGACGGCACGAGCTGGTCGAACGTCCCGATTGCGACAACCGACCCGACCTTCCTCCGCGGCATTTGGGGAACCTCGGCATCTAACATTTGGGCTGTTGGCCAGGAGGGCTATGATGGCGCGACCATCCTCTTCCATTATGACGGCGCGACGTGGTCGAGGGTCTCGAGTGGGACAATCGCGCCGAC
Organism: Gemmatimonadota bacterium; assembly: GCA_003221805.1. Lineage (GTDB taxonomy): Bacteria > Gemmatimonadota > Gemmatimonadetes > Gemmatimonadales > Gemmatimonadaceae > UBA4720. The sequence goes on along the minus strand of QHUA01000084.1, from coordinate 325 downwards.
CTTCCTCAGCGGCATCTGGGGCACCTCGGCATCGGACATTTGGGCTGTTGGCGGGAACGGCTATGCCGGGGGGCCGATCATCCGTTACAACGGCACTACGTGGGCGAGCGTGTCGAGTGGGACAACCCCGCCCATTCATCTCTCAGCCGTCTGGGGCTCCTCGGCGTCCGACGTGTGAGCTGTCGGCGTCCAGAACGACTACGGAAAATTCCTCAACTCGATAATCCTCCACTACAACGGCACGGCCTGGTCGCCCGTATGGCGTGGGACGACGGGCGCTCTCTCCGGCGTCTGGGGTACGTCCGCGTCTGACGTCTGGGCGGTG
>QHUA01000083.1 GCA_003221805.1 Gemmatimonadota bacterium | reverse complement strand
GCATCCTCGTCCTCTTCCCGCGCCGCCCATCGGCGCGCTCGCTGTCGATGCCGCTGCTTCAGGTAGCGCACAACTTCCGGGTCGCGCGAGCTGGCGCTCGCCGGGGCCTCGAGCGTTTTCAGCCCCACCTCGGCCGCAGCGAGTCGCGCATGTGCCTCCTCCGCTTCCTCTTCGCTTTCACTACCGGTGCCGATGCGGAGCCAGCGCGCTACCGGAGCCAGCGTCGGTCCCTGCAGCACCAGGGTGATGAAAATCACCGAGAAGGTGATGAAGATGATTTGCTCGCGCGCCGGGAATCTTGCCCCTGACGCAATCGTCAGCGGCAGCGCCAAGGCGAGCACCAGCGAATCTCCACCACGCAATCCGGCCCAGGCGATGAACAGGACAGTACGCCACGGCGGCATCGGCTCGTGACCGTGGCGCAGCCACCTGAAAAACGATCTGAACAGATAGGTGCTGGGCGTCACCCACCCAATCCGCACCGCGACGACGACCAGGCTCACGATCGCTGCTTCCCCAAGGAGGGTAGAGAGCGGCAACCGATCGAGAGCGCGCAAGACATAGGGGAGCTCGAGCCCCACCAGAATGAAGATGAGACTCTCCAGCATGAAGGTGACGACCGTCCACATGCCGGCGATCTGCACCCGCGCTTCCGCGCCGATGATCCTGGGAATCTTTCGTGCCGCGTACAGTCCGGTCGCCACCACTGAAATGACACCCGACGTGCCGAGTATGTCCGCCAGCAGGTAGGATGCGAACGGCGTCAGCAGCGAGACGGTGTTCGATACCACCGGCACGACGCGCACTACCCGATGCACCCGCGCCACGACGAAGCCCACGAGAATTCCGATGGCGACGCCGGCGGCTCCGCCGATGAAGAATCGCAATACCGCCTGCGTCGGAGAAAACGCCCCGGTCACGGCGGCGGCGATCGCGAAGCGATAAATGACGATCGCCGTGGCGTCGTTGACCATGCCTTCGCCCTCGAGAATGGTCTGAACCTCTCGAGGCATTCGCAACGAGCGCATCACCGACAGCACCGCCACCGGATCCGGCGGCGAGATGATGGCGCCGAGCGCGAACGCTGCCGGCCAGGTGAAAGCGGGATGCAGGGCGTGGGCGACGACGGCGACCGCCACCGTCGACACCAGCACCATCACCACCGACAGACGGACGATCGGGCCGATCTCGCGCTGAAACTCACGCAGCGGAAAAGAGATCGCCCCCGAGTACAGCAGTGGTGGAATGAAGACGAGAAACAGTACTTCCGGCGCGATGTTGACTTCCGGCAGTCCCGGTATGAGCGCCAGCAACAGCCCACCGAACACCAGAATCGCCGCGTACGGAATCTTCAGCCGCTCGGCGACGATACGTAGCCCGGCGGAGACGGCCAGACAGAGTAGGATGAGCTCGAGACCAGTCAAGGAGGGACGCGGGAAGAGGGAAGCGGGAAGAGTGACTAGGGACTACGCGATGCGCGAGGCCAGACATTGTTCGCGCGGTCGACATCGGGCAATGAACGTCCCGGATCAACCTCGGCGCGCCCGACGCGCTTCTTTTGCGGGACGCGGTAGACGAACTCCGCGCCAAGATTCCACATCTCGATCGGCAGCTTCACCGTCGCCTGCGACCCGTCGGCAAAACCTATCGACAGCTCCGCCGGCATCACCATCGTGCCACGATTGCTCAGATAGATGTTGGAGCCACCATCGGACCGCGCGCCGACTGAATCAATCGCCTGATCGAGACGCGCCGTCGTGTAAATCCAGCTGCGCCAGAACCAGTCGAGATCCATCCCCGATTCGTCGCGCATCACGCGGAAGAAATCGGCGGGAGTGGGATGCTTGAAGGCCCACGCCTTGATGTACTCGCGGAACGCAGCATCGAAGCGGTCCTTGCCGAGTACCTGGTAGCGGAGCATCTGCATCATGAGGGCGGGCTTCTGATATCCGACCCAGAACAGATCGTGCACCTGTGTCGGGTTGGTGATCAGCGGCTGTTCCTCGCCCGGCCTGGCGTGATCCGCGTACAAGTGCAGCGGATGCACTTCGATCGAATCCCCATAAGCGGTGCCACTGAAATATTTCGCCGCGTTGGCGAGATCGATGAAGGTGTTGAAGCCTTCGTCCATCCACGGATAGAGCCGCTCGTTCGAGCCAACCGTCATCGGGAACCACTCGTGCCCGAACTCGTGCGCGATCACCCACTGCTGGTCTTCACGCGCGGGACTGTTGGGCGTGAAAGTCAGCATCGGGTACTCCATTCCTTCGATCGGACCTTCCACCGTCGTCGCGTGCGACCATGGATAGCGATACCACTGCTCGCTGAAGTACTTGATCGCTTCCCTGCCCATGCGATTGACTTCGGGCCACTTGTCGGCCGCAGGTCGATAGAGACTCTCGATGAGAATGCCGTCGTACCCGCTGGCATCCCAACGAAAGTTGGGACCGGCGGCGAAGGCGAAGTCGCGTACGTTCGTGGCCGTGTAATGCCAGGTGAGCGACGGAACGGGATTGAGCGCGGACAATTCTCCGTGCGCATAGACGCGCGGACGGGTGAGCTCCATGTTGCCGACTTCCTCGCCGCGAATGATGGCGACCGCGGTGTCTGATTTTCTCGCCGCGGCGAGACGCGTGCGCTGGGTCGGCGTCAACACCTGCTCCGGATTCATCAGCTCGCCCGTCGCGGCAACGATGTACGACGCCGGCACGATCAGCGAGACATCGAAGTTTCCGTACTCCAGATAAAACTCGCCGGCGCCGATGTACGGCTCGTGATTCCAGCCGTGCACATCGTCATAGACGGCGAGACGTGGATACCACTGGGCGATCTCGTACAACGGACCGTCGTGTCCCATCCGTCCCCCGCCCTGCGGCGGAACGTTGAACCGCCACGCTACCTCAATGTCGATCGAAGCACCGGGAGCAAGGGGCGCCGGCAGGTCGACCCGCATCGTCGTCCCGAAGATCGTGTGCTTGGCGTTGACGCCGCCGACCCGGAGCGACTCCAGTGTCAACCCGCCATTGAATCCCTGACAGGAGAAATCGAACGTGGCGCCGAGGAAAACCAGGGGTGGCTGGTTCAGCACGTTCGTGACGCTGTTGGGCGCGCAGAGATTCTGCTCCACGAACATCCACAGATAGGGCAGCGCGTCGGGCGAGCGATTGACGTAGTGGATCGTTTCGCGCCCGCGAACCTCGTTCTTAGCAGGGTCGAGGGTCGCGTCGATCTTGTAATTCACTTGCTGCTGCCAGTACCTCGGCCCCGGTCGGCCGCTGCCCGTTCGCAATTCGTTCGGGGCGGGGAGAATCAAGGCTCGAAACGGATCCGAGGCGGGGGCGGGGGACTGGGGGTGGGCTGGTTCTGTGGCGGTCAGAAGAAAGAGCGCGGTAAGGAGAGGGATTCCGAATTGCGAGCTGATTGCGAGGTGCGAACCTGCTGCGAAGTGCGAGCCGACTGCGAACTGCGAGCTTGATGGGGTGGCTTTCATTGGCGTCGGAGGGTGGTCCTGAAGCTGCAGGGATTGCAAACCGGTTGGCGGATAAATATGTCCAACCTGAAGTCATCGGCCACGCCGGAACTTTCTGGGCGTTCGCCGCGTAGGGGAGTTTGGAGGTCGCTCGATGACGTACCCTCATCACTCGATGGGCTATCCGACCGACGCACCGGTTCGTCCCGGGACGAGCGATGCGCTTACGGCACGGACCATCGACGCGACGGTTCATCCGCCGCTGGTGAGGGCCCAGGAAACCATCGTTGCGCTCGGCCCCCGCGTCGCCGAGTCAGTTGCACCTCTCGCCTCCCCCGTCCTGATCGGCCTGCTGATGGTCACCTTGGTCTTCGCCTGGGTCGCCCATCGCCTCCGGTATCGGCCGAGCGCTCTGGTCTTGTCGGCGCTACTGGTGATGGGACTGACGTCGTTTCGCCAGGTAGAGAAATGGGAGCAGCCGCGCAGCCGAGTTGCGCTGGCCAAGGTCAGGCCCCGGACGTTGCCGCAGGGCGCGCGAAGTATCGATGGGAGCCAGTACCAGCCGCAGCCGGTGGACCGCTACCAGGTACCGGTGCCGGTCACTCCGGAGACGCCGAGCTATTCACCGGACGACTATGGTCGGCCCGAGCCGGTCCAGGTTGTGGTTCCTCCCGACCTCGGCGACCGGCTTCCCGAATGGAGCCGGGATGCGATGCAATCCGCCGAGCGGATCGTACGCCAGAACGAACAGCTGAAGCAGATCATGAGGGAGCTGCGGATCCGTCTGCGCGAAGAGGCTCGCCGCGCGCGGTGGCGGCAGATGAGAGCAAGGTACAAGACCCACGAAAATTTCGATCCGATGCAGCTCGTCTTGACGCGCTAGTTCCCCGCGTCTAAGCTGGCGGGTGCGCTCACGCGCCCGATTCTTCCCACCCGAGGCTGCATCCCAGCAGGAGTTGTAATGAGACTGTCGACTTTTCGTAGCATTGCCGTTTTCACGGCGATGGCGATCGCCGCGCTATCGCAGACCGCTGCCAGTCAGACGAGAGATCAACGAGCGATTCGCGAGGCTGGTGACAAGTGGCAGCGTGACATCGGCGCCGACAACGTCGAGGCCATCGTCGCACTACACACGCCGGATGCCGTCTTGATGTTCTCCAACGCGCCGCTCGTCAAAGGCTCCCAGGCGGTCCGAGCAACCTACGCCGAGATGGTGAAAGTGCCCGGGCTGCTGCTGCACTGGATTCCGACGAAGATCGACGTCACGAGCCCGACGACCGCCACGGAATACGGCACGTACGCGGAATCGTTCGACTCACCGGGCGGCAAGATTCGCGACGCGGGTAACTATGTCGTACTCTGGAGGAAGATCGACGGCAAGTGGCGGATTGCACTCGACGCGCCGAGCACGACGACGCCGCTGCCGGCGCAACTGCCAGCGGACCAATCGGACATGGTGTCGCGGGCGGGGAGTGCGCTCACCTGGAGCGATTTTGCTCCGCCAGGATTTCCACCCGGCGGAAAGATCAGCGTGCTGCACGGCGATCCATTCAGTCCGGGACAGTTTGTGCTGCGACTCAAGTTGCCGGACGGATACCAGATTCCGTTGCACTGGCATCCTACTGGTGAGTACGTGACGGTGATATCCGGGGTCTTCTTGTTCGGGATGGGGAACAGTCTCGACACCAGCACGAGTCGGGCGTTCAATCCGGGGGATTTCGTTTATATCCCGCCGCGTCAGCCGCATTTTGCGCGGGCGCGAGGGGAGACTGTCGTGCAGATCACGGGGAACGGGCCGTTTCAGTTGAACCTCGGGGTTCCGAAGTAAGAGACCGTTGCCCGCGACCCGTACCCGTTACCCGTTACCCGTTACCCGTTACCCGTTACCCGTTACCCGTTACCGGTACCCGTTGCCCGTTGCCCGTTGCCCGCTACCCGATACCCGCTTCCCGCTTCCCGCTTCCCGCTTCCCGATGACAACGCTCTCTAAGAGTGTAGCTGTGGCAATTCTACTCGCCAACGCCACGCTACATGCACAGGGCTACCCATTCAGTCAGCGTGGTAGTGTCACGCAGTCGGTCGCCTACACGAACATTTCGGTGACCTACGGTCGGCCCGTCGCGCGGGGTCGCGCGCTATTCGGCGCACTCGTTCCCTGGGACAGCGTCTGGCATCCGGGGGCGGACTCGGCGACGCTCCTGAAATTCAATCACGACATCACCGTCGAAGGAAAGCCACTCCGCGCCGGCGAGTATTCGCTGTGGCTGATCCCGCGCGAGCACGCGCCGTGGACCGTGATCCTCAGCCGCGCCGCTCACGTCTTCCACAAACCCTACCCCGGCGAGCGCTTCGATGTCCTGCGAGTGGATGTGACGCCCGAACAGGCATCACAAATAGAATCCTTCGCCATCTACTTCCCAATGGTGCTGCGAGACGAAGCCATAATGCGCCTTCATTGGGGCACAACTGCGATCCCAATCCACATCAAAGCCCCCTACGCCCCTCGTAGTTAGTTAGCTCCTAGTTCGCAGTAGCTCGCACCTCGCAGCGAGCTCGCACCTCGTAGCTAGCTCGCACCTCGTAGCTAGCTCGCACCTCGCAATCAGCTCGCAGTTCGTAATCCTTTTCGGACGCGCCACGCCCTCTCCAGTCACCCCGAAATCAGTCAGAAATCGCGTGGCCTGAGCACTCCTTGATGCGTCAATCCATGAAGGATTTGCACCCCGAAAACGCGCGTTTGATGCAGGAGCTCTCCGTGAGCAAAACACTCATAGCCTCTCTCCTGTCTGCCTTAGTTATCAGCAGTCAGGTGCAGTCTCAGCAGAACACCTCCCAGGACATCCCCAAAATCGTGGCGTCCGCACATGGCGCCGTCGTCCTGCTCAAGACCTTTGACCGCCAGGGCCAGGCAATCGGCCTCGGTAGCGGATTCAGAGTCTCCGATGGTCGGTTCGTCACCAACGCACACGTAGTCGCCGGGGCCAGCCGCGTCGAAATCTTCGACGACAGCGGCAAGCTCCTCGGCGTCGCCCGCTCGGCGGACATGCTCAGCACCAGCGTCGATCTCGCCATTCTTCCATCGCTCGGCTCCCGCGCTCCGTACCTGCCGCTCGCTGGAGGAATACCGGCGGTCGGCGAGCCCGTCGTCGTCATCGGCGCACCGGAAGGACTGACCAATACTGTCTCCGACGGAATCGTCAGCGCGTTGCGCAAACTCGAGACGCGCCAGCTGCTGCAGATCAGCGCGCCAATTTCGCCGGGAAGCTCCGGCGGTCCCGTTCTCAATCGTCGCGGCGAAGTCGTCGGCGTCAGCGTTTCGATTTACCGCGAAGGCCAGAACCTGAACTTCGCTGTGCCCGTCACCGATGTACTCGCCCTGACTGCAAGCCGTCCCGGCCAGTTCGACTTCCCTGGCTCAATGGACGTCGCGGATAGATCGGCAGCTCCTCGCACTGCCACTCGCGCCGCTCCGCTGATGCTGACGATCGGCAGCACCATCAGAGGCGACTTGACCGAGGAAGATCGTTTGCCCAGCGGAGTCTATGTCGATTACTACCGGCTGATGGGAACGCAGGGCGCGTCGGCGTCTGTGTCGGTCAGCTCCGGTGATTTTGAGCCGTTCGTCGCGATCTTCCGCCGCGTTGGCGATAGTCTCATCACGTTGGCGGCGGATAGAGGCACGAACGGCGGCCCCGCTACGACGCCTCTCACGTTCACCGAGGGCGTCGTCTACATCATCGCCATCGGCGCGTCTGATCAGAGTCGCTCCAAGATGGGTGGCTACTCGCTGCGCGTCCTCCCTGGATCGTCAGCACCAGCCTCGACCTCCGGAGCATCGCCATCATTCGGAAACGACGATCGCTGGCTGGGCGCGGCGACGACCAACAATTCCACCGTGCGCTTCGATCGCACGAGAATCGCCAGCACCGGGAACAGCACCTACAGTGTTTGGGAACGCGCCATCTATCGCGAACCGGTGAAGACCCAGCGCGGCCGCCTGTACGACAGCGCGATGATCCAGTACGAGATGATGTGCCCCAGCGATCGCATCCGGGTGCTATCGACCGCGCTCTATCTCCAGGGCACGCTCGTACTGTCGGCTAACGAACCCGGACCGTGGGCGCCGGTTATTCCGGAGAGCGTGGCTGAGTACTCGGGGAAGGCGGTATGCAAGTACATCAACGAGCACGGGGTAGCTGGCAACTAAGAAGCAACTGCAACTGAACGGGTGCGAGGTGTGAGTAGCGTAGCTGCCAGCTCTTAGTTCACGACGCCCTGACTTTTCTTTCCGCGGTTCGGGTCGACGCTAGCACGCGGGTTCTCAACCCATACAT
>QHUA01000082.1 GCA_003221805.1 Gemmatimonadota bacterium | reverse complement strand
TTTGATCGCGATGTACGACGCGTTCGAGGATCGCCCGGGAATTCTCCTCGTGGTCGGCACCGGCTCAATAGCGTACGGTCGTAGCCCTGCCGGTGAGATCGTCCGGTGCGGCGGGTGGGGTCCGACTTTCGGTGACGAAGGAAGCGGAGGCTGGATCGGACGCCGAGCCCTCAGCGTAGTTGCCGCGTCGAGCGACGGACGCGAGCCGCCCACTGCTCTGCTCTTCCCGATTCTCGCGGCGACACAATGCGAGGATATCCAGGATCTCATTCCCTGGGCGGCGGCGGCTGATGCGCGTGCATTCGCGTCGCTGGTACCCGTCGTTTTCAGTACTGCTGCCGCCGGCGATCCACGCGCCAACGCGTTGTTAACGCTCGCGGCAGAGGAGCTTGTGCTCCACATCCGCGCGCTGGCGCGTCAGCTATTCACCGACGAGCGCGCCGCCGTGGGAGTCGCGTTTAGTGGCGGATTGATGGAACGTAACTCGCCGCTCAGGAAGCGGCTGGAGCAGCGTCTGAAGTCCGCGGTGCCGGGGGCACAGATTCGATCGGAAGAAGTCCTTCCTGCGCGAGGAGTCCCACCTAGCCATAACGACTGTCGCCAGACAGTTCCCGATCAGGTTCGTGCTCGTGCGCGCCATGTCCATCAACGCATCGACGCCGAGAATGATCGCCACGCCCTCGAGCGGCAGACCGAAAGTCGCCAAAGTACCGGATAGAATGACGAGAGCTGCACGCGGGACCGCCGCGACACCTTTGCTCGTGATCATCAGCGTGAGCATCATCCCCAGCTGATTTCCCAGCGTCATCGGATGCCCAGCCGCTTGAGCGACGAAGATCGATGCGACGGCGAGATATAACGTCGATCCGTCCAGGTTGAACGAGTATCCGGTTGGCATCACGAACGCGACGATGCGGCGAGGGACGCCGATCGCCTCCATCGACTGCATCGCGAGGGGGAGCGCAGCTTCGGACGACGTGGTCGAGAACGCGATCAACGCCGGCGATCTTACGGCGCGAACGAAACGCGCGAGCGGAACGCGAAAAAGCAGGGCGACTGGTAGCAATACGATCAGGAAAAACACCAGCAGCGCGCCGTAAAGGGTCAGAATCAGCTTCCCCAGGCTGAAGAGCACGCCGAGCCCATTCTGCCCGACAGCGACGGCGATCGCCGCGCCGATACCGAACGGCGCGAAGCGCATGACGATCATCGTGAATTTGAACATCACGTCGGCCAGCCCTTCGCACACCGAGAGAATCACCTGCTTGGACCGTCCCTGCACCTTGGAGAGAGCAACGGCAAACAGCACTGCGAAAAAAACCACCTGAAGTACTTCGTTGTTGGCCGCCGCCTCGACGATGCTTTGAGGTACCAGATGCTCGAGAAAACTGGTTCCTGTCTGGGTATGGTGAGCCAGCTCTTGTCCCGGCGCTGCGGATCCGCCGACAACTACACCTTCACCGGGGCGCACGAGGTTGACGGCGAAGACTCCGATGAACAGCGCCAGAGTAGTGACGATCTCGAAGTAGATGATCGACTTTAGCGCCAGGCGACCGACTCGCTTCATGTCGTCGCCGTGACCGGCGATTCCAACCACCAGCGTTCCGAAAATGAGAGGCGCGATGATCGACTTGATCATCCGCAGAAACACCGTCGACAGTGGCTTGAGCTGCACCGCGAAGCCGGGCGCGTACGCTCCGATCAGAACGCCCACCACCATCGAGATCAAGATCCAGCTGGTGAGCGGGATGCGTCGCACGTGCCGGTAAACCATGTCTATTCCGCCGCCCTAGAAATCAGGATCGCGATCAGCGTACGATCGGCGGTGGCGGCTCGATCGGAACCGGTGGCGTTCTGCGTCGAAGTGTAGAGTTCCGGTAGCCGTAAATGACGTAGAGGAACAAACCGATAAGCAGCCACCATCCAAACCGCACCCACGCCAGGTGCGGGAGACCCCGCATTACGAAAACGCAAAGAATCGCGCCGACCACACCGACAAAGTGGACGAAGGGCACCCTGAACGGGCGTTTCCGTTCGCGATCGGTATGGCGCAACACAATCACCCCGGTGCACACGAGCGTGAACGCGAAAAGCGTCCCGATGTTAGTGAGGTCGTACGTCTCACCAGCATCCCCAATTAAAGACCAGACCGCCACGAACACGCCCGTGAGAAGCGTCGTCATATAAGGGGTTCTGTACTTGCCATGCAACTTGCTCGCCCAATGTGGCAGCAATCCATCTCTCGCCATCGCGAAGAAAATGCGCGGTTGGCCGTACTGAAACACGAGTAGCACCGCCGCCATGGAGAAGACTGCGCCGAGGGCGACGACCTTGGCGATGCTGGTCATCCCGGTGGCGTTCAGAGCGTACGCCAGCGGATCTGCGGCGGTTCCGAGATCCTTCGAGGGGACCATGCCAGTCAGCACTACACCAATAACGACATAGATCAAGGTGCAAATCGCCAATCCGCCGAGAATACCTATTGGGAGATTGCGTTGCGGGTTCTTCGTCTCCTCAGCGGCTGTGGAGATTGCATCAAAACCGATATACGCAAAAAAGACGATCGCGGCACCCTGGTGAATTCCGGTGAAGCCATTCGGCGCAAACGGGTGATAGTTGGCGGTGTTGATGTGCTGAAGACCCATCACTATGAAGAGCGCAAGGACGATGAGCTTCACTGCAACCATAATGTTGTTGGCGCGAGCACTCTCACGAACTCCGAGCAACAACAGCCACGTTATGAAGCCCACAATCGCGAACGCAGGCACGTTCACCAGAACGGGTGTCGAAGGAAGGGGGAGTACGTGGCCGATGTAGTTGAGCGGCGCCGGCAAAACTGAATCGAGGAAGTTCCGCAGGTACTGCCAACCCGCCAATATCCAATTCAGAATCGGGACGTCGCCCCATTGATGCGGAGCAGAGACCAGCAGATTGTGGACGTCCTTGTTCGAGCTGAGGAGAGCTGTCCGATAACCCGTAGTGAGCCACGAAGGCAGTTGCAGCCAATCGCCGGTCAGGGACTTGAAGTAGTCGCCCCAGGAGATTGCCACGGCGACATTGCCCACCGCATACTCGAGGATCAAATCCCAGCCGATGATCCAGGCAACGAGCTCACCCAGCGTTGCATACGAGTACGCGTATGCGCTGCCCGCCTGCGGAATCATCGAAGCCAGCTCGGCGTAGCAGAGGCCCGCGAGCGCGCAGCAGGCGCCGAGGAGCAGGAATGACAATACAAGGGCGGGTCCCGCACCAACGCGGATCACGTTTCCCGCGGCATCGACCTGGCCAGCGGCTGCCGACCCGATCGAGCCGAAAATTCCGGCGCCAATCACCGCTCCGATCGCGAGCATGACGAGGTCGCCGGCGCCCAGCGCCCGCCTCAACCCCTGTGGGTTCTCGCCTTCCGCCAATAGCTCGGCGATCGGTTTTCGCGCGAATAGCGAACGAAGCGCGATCATCTGAGTCCGTGCAAACTCCGCCTCGGCGCATCGATCGACACGCCGAGGCGATTGCATTGCGCAGCTCTATGCAGCTGCACTCTTCACGCGCATTCCGTAGAAGGAACGCAAAACGAATGAAACGGAGATCAGGAAGAAGACTGCTGCGAGAACGCGGGTAAGCGTCGACCCCTTGTCCTTCGTCAGCGACACCGCGAGCTCCACTGCCAGCAATCCGAACAGCGTCGTGAACTTGATGATCGGATTGAGCGCCACGGACGACGTGTCCTTGAACGGATCGCCAACGGTGTCACCAACGACAGTCGCGGCGTGGAGCGGCGTGCCTTTCTGCTTCAGCTCGACCTCAACGATCTTCTTCGCGTTGTCCCACGCTCCCCCGGCATTGGCCATGAAGATCGCCTGGAACAGTCCAAAGAGCGCGATTGATATCAGATAGCCGATGAAGAAATACGGCTCGACGAACGCAAATGTCAGCGTCGCAAAAAACACGGTCAGGAAAATGTTGAACATTCCCTGCTGCGCGTATTTCGTGCAAATCTCGACAACCTTCTTGCTGTCGGCGATCGACGCCTTGGTGGCGGTTTCGAGATTGATGTTGGCCTTGATGAATTCCACCGCGCGATAGGCACCGGTCGTGACTGCCTGCGTCGATGCGCCGGTAAACCAGTAGATCATGGCGCCGCCGGTGATCAGCCCGAGGAGGAACGGCGGGTGAAGAATGGACAGGTTGGCGATGAATTCCGGTTGCAGGCCGTGGGTGAGCGCCACGATGATCGAGAAAATCATCGTCGTCGCGCCGACGACTGCCGTTCCGATCAGAACCGGCTTCGCCGTTGCCTTGAAGGTATTTCCGGCGCCGTCATTCTCCTCGAGGAGATGCTTTGCTCGGCTGAATTGCGGGTCGAACCCGTAGTCGTTCCGGAGCTGCTGCTGAATTCCCGGCTCCTGCTCGATGAGCGAGAGCTCGAAAATCGACTGTGCGTTGTCGGTGACCGGGCCGTAAGAATCGACTGCGATCGTCACTGGCCCCATTCCCAGGAATCCGAAAGCGACCAGGCCAAACGCGAATACAGCCGGCGCGATCATCAGAGTTCCGAAGCCCTGGGTGCTCACCAGGAATCCGATGGACATCAAAATCATGATCGTTAGACCGAGCCAGTAAGCGCTGAAGTTTCCCGCCACGAAACCGGAGAGGATGTTGAGGGACGCCCCACCCTCGCGCGACGATGTAACGATTTCCCTCACGTGAGCGGACTTCACCGACGTGAATACCTTCACCAGCTCCGGAATGATCGCACCCGCCAGCGTGCCGCAGGTGATCACCGTCGACAGCTTCCACCAAAGGGTCCCGTCACCGAGGTTGGGCAGCAGCAGATACGACACGAGGTAGGTCAGAGAAACCGAGACCAGCGAAGTAAGCCACACCAGCGAAGTGAGCGGCGCTTCGAAGTTCATGTCGTCGACATCGATGTAGCGGGCCCTGGCAATTCCTTCGTTGATCAGATACGAGAGACCGCTGGCGACGACCATCATGATGCGCATGACGAAGATCCAGACCAGCAGCTGGACCTGCACCGCCGGCTCGCGGACGGCGAGGACGATGAAGGAGATGAGCGCCACGCCGGTGACGCCGTACGTCTCGAAGCCGTCGGCGCTCGGACCCACCGAGTCACCCGCGTTGTCGCCGGTGCAATCGGCAATCACACCCGGGTTTCGTGCATCGTCTTCCTTGACGTTGAAGACGATCTTCATCAGGTCAGCGCCGATATCGGCGATCTTGGTGAAGATTCCGCCGGCAATACGCAGCGCCGCCGCGCCGAGCGACTCACCGATCGCAAAGCCGATAAAGCACGGGCCCGCATAATCGCCGGGAATGAAGAGCAGAATGAACAGCATGATCACCAGCTCGACGCTGATGAGCAGCATGCCGATGCTCATTCCCGCCTTGAGCGGGATGGAGTAGCACGGGAAAGGCTTGCCGCGCAGACTCGCGAACGCAGTACGCGAATTGGCGAAGGTGTTGATGCGGATCCCGAACCACGCGACGCCATAACTGCCACCGATTCCCACCAAACTGAATAGCAGAATGATCGCCACCTTCATCGGGGCGAACTTCAGCAGGAATCCGAAGTAGAGCAGAATCACGAAGCCGATGAACACCTCCAGAATCAGAATGAACTTCCCCTGGGTGATCAGGTACGTCTTGCAGGTTTCGTAAATCAGCTCCGAGATCTCGCGCATCGACTGATGCACCGGCATCCGCTTGAGCTGGCTGTACATCACCAGCCCGAAGAGCAAACCCAACGCGCAGACGGCCAGGCCCCCCAAGAGAAGCGAGCGCCCGTGAATCCCGCCCAGGAAGCTGACCTGCGAGAGGTCCGGGATGATGAGATTGGCTTCTCCGCCGGTATGCTCCACCTGGATGGGACGCGCGGTTCCTGTGGCGGCAGCGGCGATCGCGCTGTCGGTGCGGTTTTCGGACACACCTTGAGCGCTAGCGACGCTCGCGAAAACCGCGGATAGCGAGAGAACGAGAGTAAGCGTACCAACTACTCCTGCGAACTTCCGATTCATTCTGATTTCTCCAAGGGTGAATAACAGCCGGTCAGAGAGACCGGCTTCGTGCTCAGCGTGTTGGTGCAGATTCCACTTTACGCCAGATGAAATAGACTGGGACGCCGAGCAGTACGATCACGAGCCCGGATAGCGCCTGGGCTCGGGTCTGGTCCGCGATCAGCAGGATCACTGCAATTGCCGATGCGAGAATGATGTACAGGGCGGGCAGAACCGGGTAGGCGACAACCTTATAGGGTCGCTCTGCATCCGGCCGCGAGGAGCGCAGCCTGAAGAGGCCGATGGTGGTCAAGGCATAGAAGACCAGGGCGGCAAAAATGACGTAGTTGAGCAGTTGCCCGTAGGTGCCGGTGAGACACAACAGGCTGGTCCAGATCGACTGCGCGATCAGCGCGGCGGCGGGAACGTTGTGGCGATTCAGGTTTCCCGTCCGGCGGAAGAACAATTTGTCGCGGGCCATCGCGTAATAGACACGCGCACCCGACAGAATCAGTCCGTTGTTGCATCCGAAAGTCGAGATGAGAATCGCCGCGGCCATGATAGAAGCGCCAGCCGCACCGAAGATCGTCTCCATCATGGCGCTGGCGACGCGATCCTGAGTTGCGTACTGGATTCCGCGCTCCATCACCGTTGCCCCGTCTTTCACTCCGTGCAGCGGCAGGACGTTGAGATAGGAGACGTTGGCGAGGATGTAGAGAACGCTGACGAGGCCCGTCCCGTAGATCAGCGCGCGGGGAAGGTTTCGCTGCGGAGAATGTACTTCGGCGGCAGCGAACGTCACATTGTTCCACGCGTCACTCGAGAACAGCGATCCAACGAGAGCGGACCCGAACGCGATGACGAACGCGGGCGTGAACGCGACCGGATTGAAGTTTGCGCTCGAGAAGTTTGCCGTGATCGCTTCGGCATGCCGGCCGATCGTCACCCCGAGCACTATCAGCGCGGCGAGGGCGCCGGTCTTCACGATGGTGAGCGTCGTCTGCACCCACTTTCCTTCCTTGATTCCGCGCAGGTTGATCCATGTGAGAATCCAGATTGTGATGAGCGCGATCAGTCGCTGTGGAGAGAGACCAAGCTGGACCGGCGCGCCGGCGGTGCTGAAGTCCAGCTGCGGAAACCATGAGTAGCGGTCGGGAGTGATCGCCGGCCACAGGACCCCGAGGAACCGGCCAAACGCGACCGCTACGGCAGCAATGGTTCCGGTCTGGATTACCACGAACAGCGTCCAGCCATAAAGAAAGCCCATGAGGTGACCCATGGACTCTCGAAGAAAAACGTATTGGCCGCCGGCTCGGGGATACATCGCCGCCAGCTCGCCGTACGAGAGCGCCCCGAAGATCGTTATCACCCCCGTGACGATCCACGCCATCAGCAGCCAGAAAGGAGAATTTACGGTCCGCGAGATGTCAGCGGAAACGATGAAGATGCCCGAGCCGATCATCGAACCGGCGACGAGCATCGTCGCGTCGGTCAGCGTCAGCGCCTTGACGAACTCGCGCGACGATGTAGCGGTGGCGGCCCCCGTTTCTGTCGTGGCTGTCAAGGCTCTCCTCGGTCGGTTTACCCGGCTCTGTTCCTCCTGCTTTGCGGGCGGAAGTTAGGGCCGCAAACCCGATTTTGCCAGGGAATGCACGAGATCTCTAATGCCGAGTTACCCACCCTCGCTCGCAGTTCGAGTCAAAAAATTATCTCGATCTCGGCAGTGTCGCGCTTGGGTGTCCCGTCCGGATGCACACCGGGACGGAACCTCATCGCGCGCAACACCTCGGCGACCCGTTTGTTGTAGTCCCCGTCCCGCGTCGGATTGAAGCCGATGAGTTTCGCGTTCCCCTTTTCGTCGACATCGAAGAACGCTTTCATGTGAAAACCTTTCACTGCCTGCGGCGCCGGCATCGGCGGTATGAAAAGGTCTCGCACCGTCGGCGGATAGTCTTTGCCCGGCCCACCGCCGGTGCCGGGACCGACGCTGCTGCCACGACCGGTTCCCTCGCCGGATCCAACACCCCCGCCACTTCCTGGCCCTGCGCCTGGAGAATTGGCGCTGCCGGTTCCCGCACCAGTGGATGCTGCGGCCAGCTGCGGCGCGACGACTTGCTGCGCCGGTTGCACCGGCGTTTCGACCGGTGGCTTTGGCTCCGGCGGTTTTACCGGAGGCACCGTCTGCGGTGTCACCTTCGGCATCGTCGTCGGATCCGATTTGACGCGCACGAACTCGATGCGCTGTTCACGCGAGCCGAGTCCGTCAGCGCCACCACCACCACCACCCGCTGGCCCCAGTCCTCCTCCACCGACTACGTCAGGGCGGGTGAAATCAGTCGATCCGACGATCGGACCGATAATGAGAAAAAGGATCAGTGCGTGCAGCAGCAGCGACGCAATGACCCCTTTCCACTGTTCTTCCTTTTTTTGGCGCGCCTCGAAGGTTGGGTAGCGCGTGACTACTTCACATCCTTCGGCGGAACGCCGATAACCTTGA
>QHUA01000081.1:20517-26774 GCA_003221805.1 Gemmatimonadota bacterium | reverse complement strand
AGCGGCGACCTCGAGCTCGTGTTGGGGGTGACCGATGGAGGTGGCGTCCTCGGTATAGAGCACCGAGAAGTGACGGCCGATTATTTCGTCGGCGTCGTAACCCTTGATGCGTTGCGCACCCTGGTTCCAGCTGGCGATGTAGCCAGCCGGGTCGAGCATGATGATGACGTAGTCCCTCACGGAGTCGACCATCAACTGGTAGATGCGACCGCCGTCCTTTATCGCCTCGGAGAGTCCCGAGTTGGCGATGGGCGTGATTGGGGTTGGGCCGCCGTTCGGCAGATCGCTCGACTTGGGGCGCCGGTTCGAGAGCGGATGATTCTCAGCCTTATCGGCCATTAGTTACGGAGGTGAAATATGGGGATGCGGCTGCGCACAAGCCGTCGGAAATAAAATCTTTCGCGTGTCAGCTCGACACCATGAACGGCGATTACTGCAAATTAAAGGAGTGATTTTACCGCAACGACCGTGCGAGTAAGTGGTGGATTCGCCTCGCAAGGCACAAGAATCCATGAAAATGGGTTGTAACACGAGGGTCAGGCAACTATACTCTGCACTCTGTTTGGCCTCGGAGCGTTCGAAGCCGTACGGGACGTAGCGCAGCCCGGTAGCGCACCTGAATGGGGTTCAGGGGGTCGCGGGTTCAAATCCCGCCGTCCCGATTGCGCCTTTCGGGCGTCGCGCGGTGCGAATCAGTCCGCTGTCATTTCGCGAGCGCCTTCGCTGTAGGTCCGCCCAGCTCAACTGTTGGCAGACTTACGATCAGCGTGACCGGAGATGCCAATTCTTCTCGCACCTAGACTTGATCACTTTCCAAGCGCGTGTGCCACTCAGCGCCGACTTCGCGACATCGGCCGGGTCACCTGCGTAAACCAACGAAAAAAAACAGAGAGAGAGAGTGGAGATGGCGGCCACGCGAAAGTGTGGCCGTTTGTCTTGTCTAGTGCGCGCTCTTGGTTGACAACCTTTCTCCCGCTCGTATTATGGCGCTAGAGTGCGCAACCGAACGTTCCGCGCAACACCGAACACACCACCCAAGGAGGGCTCTGTGCCCCGGGTCAAGTTGTTGCTCCACTGCCTCCTTTCATCCGCGTTACTCGCCTCTCCGGCCATGGCTCAGCGTCGCGTCGCGGGCCGAGTGACGGACCAGGCAACGGGACAGCCGGTTCCCGGCGCGGCGATTCAGGTTCAGGGAACTCAGCTCGGCACCTCTGCGAGTGACAGCGGCACGTTTGTTCTCCTGACGCCCGACGGTCCCGCGACCCTGATCGTAAGACGGATTGGCTATCAGCGGCGGGAGATCGTGCTTCCTCCAGGAGACGCACGTCTCGACGTGTCGTTGAGAAGAGACATACTCCAGCTCGAGACGCAAGTTACCACCGGCGCCGCCACTTCGGTGGCGAAGCGCAATGCTGCCAACGACGTCGCAACCGTTAGCGGGGAGCAGTTCTCACGTGTGTCCGCTCCCTCGCTCGAAAACGTTCTCGCCGGGCGGATCGCGGGCGCTCAAGTAAGCGCGAATTCCGGCGCGCCCGGAGGCGGCAACCAGATACGACTTCGTGGTGTGACATCGGTGTTCGGTTCCGCCGACCCGCTGTACGTTGTCGACGGCGTGATCGTGAGCAACGAGGTGATTCAGCCCGGCCTCAATGCGATTACTGCCGCCGCGCGAACCGCCATGGGCTCCAACGCGTCCAATCAGGACAACGGCGTCAACCGCATCGCCGATCTCAACCCGAACGACATTGAGAGTCTGGAAGTTCTCAAAGGCGCATCCGCGTCCGCTATCTATGGTTCAAAAGCCGCTAATGGAGTGATCATCATCAGGACCAAACAGGGAACGGCTGGCGGAGAAGCTGGTTACCCAGCGGTCGATTTCGTTCAGCGGTTAGGTACGCGCGGACTTTCTAGGAAGTTTGGAGCTCGCCACTTCACGCTCGATGAGGCACGCACGTACGGAGCGACGATCGGCATGTCGCAGGCGGCAGTTGATTCCAACTACACGGCGTGCGGGGGATTCTGTGACTTCGAGCAAGAGTTGTTCGGGGAGCACCCGTTCAACTACGAAACAACGCTCGCTGTGCGGGGCGGCGCAGGCCAGACCAGCTACTACGCGTCTGGTCTCAATAGCTGGGATGGTGGCATCCAGCAGAATACCGGGTACCGCAAGCAAAGCCTCCGACTCAATCTCACCCAACTCATTCGTCCAAAGCTGACGATTACCGTCAACAACAACTTCCTGCGCACGCTTGTGTCTCGCGGCGTCAGCAACAACGACAACGTCAACGTAACGCCGTACTTCGTATTCGCCACGACGCCGAGCTGGTTCGACATGCGGCCGACAAACGGGATCTATCCGAAGTCGCCTATCGCGGGCTCGAACATCTTTCAGGATCGTAATTTCATTCTCACGCCGGAGGAGGTCTACCGACTGATTTCCTCGGTCGGGGCAGCGTACGCCGCTTATGCCGGCGATCGACAGTCGCTGACGTTTAGGCTTGATGCCGGAGTGGACAGATTCAATCAGCAGGACAATGTCGTCTCCCCACGCTTCCTCTTTTTCGAGCCGAACGACGGACTACCGGGAACAGTGACGTCGCTCAGCGCCAACGTATTGCGGGCCAACGCCAACTTTAGCGCGGTCCACGAGTTCGCACCTGCGGGTCGTCCCTGGAATGCCACCACGTCTCTCGGCATTCAGCGCGAGATCTCGTCGCAGCGGTCCACCAACATCGTTGCCCGTGATGTGCTCGTCGGCCAGGAGAACGTGAATCGCGGCGCCACTACGGAGGTATTCGCCGACCGGGAGGCCGCGCGAGGGCTGGCGCTGTTTGGACAGGAAGAACTCCTCGCCATTGGTGAGAAATTGCTGGTGACAGCGGGTGCACGCGCTGAGCGCAGCACGGTGAATGGAGACATCAACAAATTCTACTTCTTCCCGAAAGCGTCGGTCGCGTACAGGTTGCCCGGGTTGTTTGGTCTGTTCGATGAGTTCAAGCCGCGGTTCGCCTATGGACAGTCCGGCAATCAGCCGCTCTACATCCAGAAGTACACACCGGCTCAGATCGGCACTTACACCGGCCAGATTCCGTCCCGAGCGCGAGACAGAACTTGAGGGAGGCCTCGATGCGAGCGGTCTCGATCAACGCGCTTCGCTGGCGCTCACCTTTTATCAGAAGAGCATTAGGGATCTGATACTCAACGTAGTCCCCGCGCCGTCGCTCGGTTACAACGTAAGCATCCAGAACGGTGGCAGCATCCGAAACCGCGGCGTGGAGGTGGCTTTGGGGCTGACGCCTGTGCAGCGCGGCGAGGTGAGCTGGGTGTCGCATACAACGTTCGCCAGAAACGTCGGCATCGTGACCGGGCTGCCTCCGGGAATACCCTTCTTCAACATCGAGCGGGACGCCACAGGTCAGCGTGTAGCCTTTGGCTCGGGTTACGGTATCGGCCGGCTCGAGGTAGGGAAACGCGTTACTCAGATCGTCGCCACTGATTCCGTAGGCGGCACGGTGCAGGAAGTTCAGAAAGGCGATGGTGCACCCGCGTTCACGATGGGATTCGGCAACGACATCACGTTCGGAAGGCTGCGCTTAACATCGCTCTTCGACTGGTCTCACGGCGGTGACCTGGTCAACATCACCATGGATGTCTACGATGCGTTTGGGCTTTCACCGAACCAGGCGGATGGAGGCCTGTCAGTACGTGCAGGATGCCTCCTGCGTGAAGCTGCGCGAGGTGACGCTGTCTTACGACTTGCCGGACGCTATGGCAAGGCGCTTCCTGGGCGGTCCGCGTGGTCTGCGCCTCGAGCTCAGCGGCCGAAACCTCAAGACCTGGTCCAACTATCCCGGTGTGGATCCTGAGGTGAGCAACTTCGGCAGCCAGAACATCAGCCGGTTCATCGACCTGGCACCGTATCCTCCAAGTCGCACTTTTTACATAACCTTTGCAGCGAGCTACTGACATGACTCGTCACGCCACGCGCTCGCCCAGCGGGCGCCTCATGCGCGCAAGCGTTGTCGCGACGTTTATGATCGCGGCATTTCTTGCCAATGGTTGCAGTGACCCGATGGTTCCGGACTACAACAACCCTCAGCTTCCGTCTGTGATTCCCAGCCCAGACCAATTGCAAAACCAGATCACCGGACTAGTAGCTGGCGATCGGGAGCAGGCCGCGTTCTTCGTGCTGGTCCTCGAGACAATGGGCAGAGACGCGTATCGCATCGATGGCGCCGACCCGCGATACGTGCAGCAGCCGCTGGGCCTGTTCTCCCCCGGCGCATTCCTCGTGGATTTCACCTGGAACTCCAGCTACCGGACGGTCGCTGGTGCGCAACTGCTCGCGGTGGGTGTCGAAAATTCTTCGGTATTCAGTGCCTCGGAGAAAGCGGGAGCCAAGGGCTTTGCCCGCACGATACAGGCGCTTGAATACATCAAGGTGATCGAGACGCGGGACTCCCTTGGCGTGCCCATTTCTACGGGCTCAGGGAAAATGGAACCGATCTCCTGCAAGCCGAAGGTGCTAGCCTACATATCTGCGCTGCTTGACAGCGCAGCAGCGGACCTGCAGGCTGCGGGATCGACATTCGCCTTCACGCTTCCGTCGGGATTTACAGGCTTCGCCGATCCGGCCAGCTTTCTGGAGTTCAATCGGGCGCTGGCAGCGAAGGTCCACATTTATCGTGGGTTCGGAAGCTTCAAGTCGGCGGGTAACCCGGTCGACGCTGCGGAGTTGAACGCCGCGCTCACCGCGCTGGACGCCTCCTTCTACAGCGCGGTGCCTGCCAACTTCCGGGTCGGCGTCTACCACACGTATAGCGCCTCTTCGGGCGATCTCCTGAACGTAAACTTCGACCGCTCGGTGATTCGCGCCAATCCGAAGGTCTTGAGTCAAGCGGATCCCGGCGATTTGCGTCTCTCGAAGATCCAGGAGGATCCGTCGTTCACGAAAGCGCTGCCGGACAGCTCGGCGGTCTCCGACATCATATTCCTGAACGTAACCGGACCAACGACGCCATTGCCAATCATTATCGACGAAGAGCTCGTTTTGATGCGTGCCGAGGCGTTGTGGGGTCTGAACCGAGACGCCGAGGCGTTGGCGCTCTCGAATCTCGTGAGGCAGAACTCCGGCGGCTTGGCCCCTCGCACGCTCGGCAGCTTCGCTACGCGGCTCGACATCGTGCGTGAGATTCTCAAGCAGAAGCGGTATTCGCTCCTGTTCGAAAGCGGCGATCGTCTGGTCGATTACCGGATGTTCGGCCTTTACTCCGAGATGGGGCAAGAGCTGCGACCGCCGGTCCCCGGCCCCCAGTTGATACCGTTCCCAAGCGCGGAAGCGAACGCGCGCGGTGGCGATTTGACGTGCCAGTAAGACTTTTGGCATCACGCCTCGGATGTGAAAACGGCGCGGATTTCTCCGCGCCGTTTTCATCTAGTGACGTAGCACCTCGAGGCACCAGCTACTCGCCGATGTTGAGAAAGAGAGACGACCTGAGCCCGCGCCTACTCCCGAGGCAGTAGGTTGTCCTGCAGCTCTCAAACTGGGTTTGCTTCGCTATATCTTCGCGCGGCGAACCCGCCTTCACGTTCCTCAGAACCTGCTTGAGGGCCTTGTTGCCTGGTACGACAAAGATGATAGCGCCCAAGACTTCCGCGCATATTGTGCGAATCATTTGGCTCCACTTTTAGATCCCAGGCTGCGGGATATCCGCCTCACATTAGGCAGTTCGCGTGCCTCAGCAATGTCGGTTTCATATCAGTGAGATGCGGATTTATATCAGTAAAAACCATGGTATAAAACAGACATCGATTGATAGAAAACCGACATCACGCGTGTCGCGGCAAGAGTGCGGGAAGATGTGAAAACGGCGCGGATTTCTCCGCGCCGTTTCCATTCCTACTAGGTGCAGCTGCCGATTAATGAGGCAGCGCGATTGTCACACTGAGACCGAAGATAGTGTTGTCCGTCCCCGGATTGGCGGCAGCCAAGAGGGAGAGCGACGGACGCAAGACAAGCGACGGGGTCAGTTGGAATCCAGCGCCCATGCCGAGGATCAGGTAGCCATCGGTGCTGGTAGCGGAATTACCATTCAGTTTCGCTGTCGCGCGGGTGTAGCCCCAGGCAGCGGAGCCGAAAGGAAGAATGCTCACCGTTTTTGTCATCGGTACCGCTGTGCCGACTGAGGCTCCCAGCGCCACCGTCTGCGACGAGAAATGCATCGTTCCACCGGCCACGGTCTGGCTCGGACCAAATC
>QHUA01000081.1:0-20396 GCA_003221805.1 Gemmatimonadota bacterium | reverse complement strand
GTGACCGACCGTCGCGCCACCACCGAACGAGGTGACGTTGCTGCTCATTGCCAGCGCAGCGCCGAGGTGGGTCGAGCTGCTACGGAATGACAGGTCGCCCTGACATACTTGCGCAGTTGCCGCGCTCGCGGAAATCGCGATAGCCGAAACTGCTCCTACAATTATTCCGAACTTCATTTGGCCTCCAGGCCGGTGTTATCCGTTCGCGAGATCGCGCGCCAAAGGGCCCAACGGAGCTCGCACGTCATTTTGACGACAGGTGCCTGGCTGTAGTCACGGAGTTTGGCGACGATCACCCGGCAGGCAGGTAACAGATGGCCTGCGGCGTGCGCGTGACGAGGGATTCGACAAATTACGAAAACCGCAAATCCTACCAGGTACTGATGGCAAATCAACGCAAGGTCGCTGTCCTCATTGGCAGTCTTCGCCGGGAATCGTTCACGCGCAAAGTGGCCAACGCTCTGATCAAACTTGCGCCGCCGTCTGTCGTGCTGGAGATCGTCGATATCGGCGGCGTCTCCCTTTACAACCAGGATCTCGAGCCCAGTGCTCCGCGCGATTGGCTGGCACCGCGTGACAAGTTGCGCGCCGCCGATGCCGTCCTGTTTGCGACGCCGGAGTACAACCGCTCGGTTCCGGGAGTGCTCAAGAACGCGATCGACGTCGCCTCGCGTCCGAAGGAAAGCAACGCCTTCAATGGGAAGCCGGGTGCTGTAATCAGCGTATCACCCGGTGTGTTGTCAGGGTTTGGCGCCAACCATCATCTCCGCCAGATGCTCGTCTTTCTCAACGTGCCGACGATGCAGCAGCCGGAGGCGTACATCGGCGGCGCCGCCAAACTCTTCGACGAGAGCGGAAATCTTACCAACGACTCCACCAGGCAATTTCTGCAGAACTTCGTTGACTCGTTCGCGCGGTGGATCGAACTGATTCTCGCCGGCAATAGATAAAAAGAAAAACGGAGCGTTTTGCGACGCTCCGTTTTTCTCCGGCCAAGTTCAGCCTAATCAAGTGCAGGTGATGACACCGTTGGTCATGTCGCAGGTCTTCGCAGATTGCGTATGAGTGGCGGTCGCGCTCCACGACGGGGGCGGACCAGGAACGGCCGTAACCGTAACGGTCACGTTCTGCGACGGCGTGAAACCCTGAACCGGCGACGCAGAGGTCGCGGTTCCAGAGAAGTAGGCACCACCGTTGTCGGCGGCGTACTGCTCTTCGTAGGTCGCCATGTTGCGAAGGTCAGACTTCATCGCGGCAACGTACGCCTTGTCCTTCGTATTTGCGAACTTCGGAATCGCGATCGCGGCAAGAATGCCGATGATGAC
This sequence comes from Gemmatimonadota bacterium, assembly GCA_003221805.1. Lineage (GTDB taxonomy): Bacteria > Gemmatimonadota > Gemmatimonadetes > Gemmatimonadales > Gemmatimonadaceae > UBA4720. The sequence continues at coordinate 19,071 of QHUA01000081.1, read as the reverse complement.
GACCACGATCAGAAGCTCAATGAGGGTAAAACCCTTTTTGTTGCTCATTTGAGATCTCCTTCAAGCGATTGGAAGACGCCGATGCCTTGGCACTCCACGAGATGACTCGAAATCGGAGCGCTGGGGCAACTCGGCATGGCTCATATATGGCAACTTCGGCACTGGAACCTAAGTCATTGTGGCAGAGGCAGTTACGGCGGGGCCCCACCTCGAAACGGCCGCGTTTTGCAAATCGTTTTGCAAATCGCCACATCGAAAATGACAGGCACGTCAGGTCGGTGGAACGTGGTCAGTATGCGACACCGAACCGTTTCGCAACGTACTGCGGACGCTCCAGCTCGTCGAGCACCGCGACCGCGTAGTCCTCGAACGTGATGAAGCTTTTCCCCTTGTCGTCGACGAGAAGCTTATCGCCAGTTGTGCGGTATTTCCCCGTGCGATTTCCTGACGCGATCTCGGCGGCGGGACTCAGGTAGGTCCACTCCAATCCCTTGGCTTCGTTGCGCCAGATCGCCAGCGCTTCGCGTCCTTCGCGCGCTTCCTCACGGTAGATCTCGGGAAAGTCCGGCATATCGGCGAGCGCCTTGCCAGGCGCGACCTCGAGACTACTCGCTCCGCCTACGTAGAGAACGCGCTTCACGCCGGCATCGCGCAGGCCGTTGATCAGTGCGCGGGAGTTTGCCGGAAGACCGCGCGCATTGGGCCGCGGAGAAATAGCGCTCACCACCGCGTCGGCACCACGCGCAGTTCTGGCGACGTCATCGGCTTTCGTTGCATCACCTTTTACCAAACCGACGCGCTTGTCCGGCGACTGGACGGCATCCGGGTCGCGAACGACGCCGACCACTTCGTGGCCGCGGCGAAGTGCTTCGGCGGTAACCCGCTGACCAACGTTTCCGGTGGCACCAAATACGACGATCTTCATGATACGACTCTTAGAGTAGAGTGTGACGGCGTGACCGCTTCTGGCAACCATGCACTCAGCGCGCCATCATCTCGCACGCATAGTAGCATCCCTCGTCCCTCGTCCCTCGTCCCTCTTCCCGCATGCCTCAGGACTCAACAATTCGCGTCGGCGTGATCGGCTTCGGTTTCGTATCGAAGACCTTTCACGTGCCGCTGCTCCAGGGGACCGACGGCTACAAGATCACCGCGGTGTCATCCAGCCGGCCGGCAGATGTTTCGGCCATGATCGCCGGTGTCGACGTCGTATCAGATCCCAAGGCGCTCGCCACGCATCCCGATCTCGACCTCGTCGTAATTGCGAGCCCCAATGAAACGCACGCGCCGCTCGCTGAAGCGGCGATGCGCGCGGGGCGCAATGTCGTCGTGGACAAGCCGTTCACTATTACGGTCGAAGAGGCGAGACACCTTGCGGCTGTCGCGAAGGAGAAGAAGGTCCTCCTCTCCGTGTTCCAGAACAGACGCTGGGACAGCGATTTCCTCACCGTCCAAGACGCGATACGCAGAGATCTGACAGGACGAATCGTGCTGTTCGAATCCCGCATCGATCGTTATCGGCCGGAAGTCCGTGACCGATGGCGCGAGATTCCCGGACCGGGCGCCGGACTCCTCTACGACCTCGGCCCGCATCTCATCGACCAGACGCTGTTGCTGTTCGGAATTCCCGACAGCGTCCAGGCGACGCTGGCGACGCAACGCCGCGGCGGGAGAACCGACGATTTCTTCCAGCTCGTGCTCCGCTACGGCGAAATGGTCGCGACGCTTGGCGCCGGCTCGCTCGTCTCCGGCGGCAGCCCGCGTTTCGCCGTCCACGGCGAGCGGGCGAGCGTCGTTAAGGAGAAGCCTGATATCCAGGAGGATCAACTGCGCGCTGGTGTGATGCCCGGCTTCCCGGACTGGGGATTCGATCCGGACGACGCACTACTATATGATGGGGTCACCGGTGATACCCGCCCGGTGACGGCGGCGCGTGGCGATCAGCGCGGATACTATGTGGCACTGCGAGAGGCATTGCTCGGCCGAGCGCCCAACCCTGTGCCGCCGGAGCAGGGTGCGACAGTGATGGCAATCATCGAAGCAGGCTTCCGCTCGGAGAAGGAAGGTAGCCGAGTAGTGGCTGAGCTCACGAAAGAAGAACGCGCGGCCTGGGCTCGGTAAAGGATGGCAGAATCGTTCAACGGTTGACCGCGGCTCTGTTCAATACACTGGGGGCAAATCGACCCAACTTGCATGCGTTCACCAGGTTCATTCACTCAGAATGCAAGCAGGTCGATTCCAATGACACGCAACTTCAGCATCACCGGCGCAGCTGCTCTTCTCGCTATAGCCGCATGCGGCGAAACCACCGAGGAGAATGTGACCTTCGCCTTCGGCTCGGTTGGGGACAACGTCAGACTCGATCCACGTTATGCGCCCGCGCGGGCTGAGCTTCCCGGCGTGCGAGTGGAGGTACAGCGGATTTTCAGTAGTCCGGGAACGCGTCGCTACCACTGCACGATTCATCAGGGCCCGAGGGGAGCGATCGTAGTTTAGCGATCGCCACCATCGCGCCACGTCGATGGGCGCGATGAATGAACATTTGGCCCGCGTGACACCGGATCGTTGAGGGTCGTCAACATCGCAACACACGATCCCTGAACAGAGGCCACATGCAACCGATTCATCAGAAGCACATCACGCACACTCGCCGCGGGCTGGCGCTGGCGACATCCGCGTTCCTTTCTCTGGCCGCCGTCGGCTGTGGCAGCGATAGCCCGCTGGCGCCGGGGCTCGGCTCGGGAAGCCTGACGGCGACCGGCGCCGTGACCGCCTCCGGAAGTGGGCTGGCGGTCTTTCAATCTATCTCGAGCGGAGGCACGAGCCTGTTTCAGGTCGTCATTGCGCCAGTGAGCCAGAGCGCGACTACCTGGCAGCTGCAGATCGCCAACTATTCGGGGCGACTCGCGGCGGGCACTTACAATCTCGGGCCTCTGTCGGCCAGCTCCACCACTCCGACGGCGAACTTCTACTACACGAGCGGTGGCAACATCCAGAGCTTCAGCTCGACGTCCGGCCAATTGGTGATCACCAGCTCCTCGTCGTCCGCCGTGCGCGGGACCTTCACCTTCACGGCGACAGATCCCGCCGGCGGTACCAGCGCGGTGACTGCGCACGGCTCGTTCGACGCACCATGCGCACCAGGAATCACCTGCCAGTAGCCGCCGGTTTTCGGTTGTGACCGACTGAGAGAAGTTGGGTCCTACGGGGTGCTCGGCGACTGAGTGATAGAAGCAGAATCACCTACGTCGCTGAAGATTTCTGAATCGGCCAGCGTGGTGGTTGCCCTTCCCGCTCGTGTAGCGCCCTCGACCTCCACGAGCTTTCCACTCTTCACATCATAGATGTATCCGTAAATCGGTATAGTCTTCGGCACCAACGGATGCCGCCTGATGCGAGCGACGTCGTCGACTACTGCCTGTTTCGCGTTGGTGATGGTGAGCCAGTCGACGAATTGGCCCTCGGACGAGCCCGGACCCTTGCCTACATCGCGAAAGCCCTCCGCGCTTAGCTCGGCAGTCTCCAGGCTTTTCGCGAGGAGATCACGCATGAGGGAATCGGTGAAGAATTCCATGCCGCAATTGGTGTGGTGAATGACGACCCACTCACGCGTGCCGAGCAGCTTGTAAGAGATCACCAGTGACCGAATCGCGTCGTCACTGGCGCGGCCGCCCGCATTGCGAATGACGTGCGCGTCGCCTTCGCGCAGTCCGGCGAACTTGGCTGGGTCGAGTCTGGCGTCCATGCAGGTGAGAACGGCGAAGCGACGGGCCGGTGGCAGCGCGAGATCCGCCTTGGGGCCGAACGCGTCGGCGTAGGTTTTGTTGGCAGCAAGAACTTCGGTGAGCACGTTTGACATTATTCGTCCCGCGTGGAGGTATGAAAAGAAAAATGCCCCGGACGAGGGCCCGGGGCATTCACGAAAGCGGAGTCAATCACTCAGTCGCGTCAACACCGGCCCGATCGTGGGCGCGAACACGCGCACGCGCACGCACACACGCAGAGGTTACAGGACGAGACGACGCAGAGCAGAAAGAATCGGGAGTTCATTGTAAATCGAGGATACGAAACCACCCATGGGCTGTCAATGGTCGGGGATCAGGGCGGGCCGCTGTCGCCCGTGTCGATCGCTTCGCGGTCCTTCTCCTTTTTCGGCTTGCCAAAGATCCAGTTGACGCTCAGTAGCATTCCGCGAATCAGTCGCCGGCGGTCTGACACCTGGTAGAAAGCCGGATCGATCGTCGTAGATCTCTCGAGAGAACTGTTGAACGGGTCGATGAGGCGAAGCGTCAGGCTCATCTGATCGTTCATCAGCTTCTGTCGCGCGGCGATGCTGACACGGGTGCGCGCTGCATTCCTTCCCTGCTCCACGATCATCGGTGCCTGATACGAGAGGAGTGTTTGCACGTCGACCGTGGGCGAGACGCGGAACGTCGCATTCGTGCGCGCCGTCCAGCCGAAGGTTCTGGCAGAAAAGCCCGGCGAGAGATTGGCGGCGTCGCTCACTTGTCTGAATCCACTCCCACCGATGAATCCGCTCACCCTTCCACCACTCATCGCGACGGTGACGTCGGTCCCATAGGCATCGGTCGAAGCGACGTTGGCGAACGTCCTCGTCGCAACACCCGCGGTGTCGATGGTACGGATCGTCCGAATGGCATCGAGCGTGTGTCTATAGAATGGCAGCACTTGCACCGTCATCCGGTCGGTTGAGCGCTGAATTCCAAACTCCAGCGCTCGGATATACTCCGGCTTCAGGTACGGATTGCCGCGCGAGATGTTGAGTGGATCGAGAAGGTGCGGCGTCGGGTCGAGCAGATCGGTGTCGTCGGGCCGCCGGATCCGCGTCGAATAACTCAGCTTCAGCTGATGCTCGTCATCTACGTGATAGGCGATGAGACCGCTGGGAAAAAAGCTGTTGTACTGGTTGTCATACCGGCCGCCGCCGTTCTGCAGATTGAACTGGGTGGACGCGCGCTCGACACGGACGCCGCCCTGAAACTGGAATTTGCCGCGGTCGGCGGCGAGCATTCCGTAGGCGGCATTCACCGCCTGGTGGAATGTGAAATCGCTGATGCGCGTGGGGTCCGGCACGTACGAGCTAGTCGCCGAGTCGAAGACATTGGTGTCGAGGGTGGTGTGGAAGCGCTGCAGTGATCCCTTGTATCCGGTCTCGAGACGCAGATCGCTCCCAAATGGACGCACGTAATCTGCCTTCAATGAGTATTCACCCGGATGCTCCCATGGAGTCTGGTTCTCGAGAGCGGATGTGTCGGTTGGCGTTCCGTCGAGCGCCAGATCACGCGCGATTATACTCGTGGGGCCGCCTTCGCCGTCGCGGGTGACGCGAAGCTCGCTCGAGAGCTTGTGTCCCTTGTCCACGAAATTGTGCTTGTAAGACAGCGCCGACTCGAAACTGAACTCGTGATTGGTGCCGCGAACGAATCGGTCGCTGAGACCGGCGAGGTCGCGCGTTGTATTCAGGTCACGATACAGGACGCTATACGTCTCGGCCTCAACCCGCGTGGTGTACACCGTCTCGAAGGAGAGCGCATCGCTCGCGCTTGGCGTGTAATCCAGACTCCCGGTGAGCGTGTGCATCAGCGGAATTTGCCTGCGCGTCCCTCCTTCATCGAGAAAAGTCATCGGATTCTGATACAGGTTCTCGCGGAAGACTGAGTCCTTGCGCAGCCGGTTATCACGCAGGAAACCGTAGCTGCCGTAGAATGACAGCGGCCCCTGCTCGTACCCGACGTTGCCTCCCACATTCATCTGGCCCGTGGTTCCGCCGCCGAGTGTGAGGCCGCCGCTCTTCCCGGCCTCCGGCTTTTCCTTGAGGACGATGTTGATGATTCCCGCGATTCCCTCGGGGTCGTCGCGCGCCGACGGATTGGTCACGATCTCCACTTTATCTACGATGTCAGCGGGGAGCTGGGCGAGGAAATTTCCAAGCTGCGCCGGCTTCAAGGGACTCGGACGGCCGTTGATCTGGATGATCACCCCGGTGTTTCCGCGCAGGCTGACGACGTTGTCGATGTCGACATCGACCGCGGGAACGTTGCGCAGCACATCGAGCGCCGTGCCGCCGCGGGTGGTCGGCATGTCGCGGACGATGTAGGTGTTGCGATCAGGAGCGAGCTGAACCTCCTGCCTCTGGCCGGTTACCTGGAGTGATTGCAGCTGGACCGGCGCCGCGTTGAGAACCACCGTCCCAACGTCGTAGTTCGAAGATGGGAGACGGAGCTCGATTGGAGCCAGCGGTCGCGGGGTGTAGCCAAGTGCCCGAATGCGAATGCTGTAGCGTCCGGACTGGAGACCTTCGACACGAAAGGATCCGTCGCTGGCTGTCACGGCGCGGGCAGTCGAAGCCTTAGCACCGGCGAGCTTCACGTCAACGGTCGCGGCGCTGATCGGCGTGTTGGTACTCGAATCGACGACGCGACCGGTGATGATGCCGGTATTGGCAGGCGTGTTGGTCTGGGCTTCACCCCGCGAGTGGATCGCGAGAAGAGAAATTATAGCGACAACAATCGCCCGGTTCAGCGGCGTCAAGAAATCTCCCGATACTCAATCAACATTATTGTGTGAACTTAATGGAAGCATCTTTCCTACGGATAACGCGCGGAGCAGGTCACTGAGCAGAAAGAATCGGGAGTACATTGTAAATCGACGAGACGAAAGTAATCGACGAGAGGAAACCACCCAGAGGCTGTCAATGGTCGAGGAACCGATATCTGAGCTCGGAGACCAACTCGTTGTCGAGATCTTCGTCCGGGACCTGGATCGCTCGCTAGCTATCTACACAGCACTCGGCTTTACTCTCGAGCGGCGCGACGATCATTTCGCCGCGCTGAGCTGGGAGGGGCGGGAATTCCTTCTTGACCAGCGGTCGGATTTGGCGCCCGCGAATGGTCCAGCCCGCGCGAACGTTCGCATTCTTGTGCGCGACGTTGACGCGGTCTGGGCCCATGTTCAGAGACTCGGCTTACGTGTGGAGCAACCGATCGAGGATCGATACTACGGACTTAGGGATTTTACAGTGCTCGATCCCGACGGTTTCGGGCTGCGGTTTGCCGGGCCTCTCTCGCACGTTCTCCTTAGCTGTCCCGGGATGTCAGGCTAGTCGTCCAGCTCTCGCGCCATCTCGATCATCGTCCGCCGGAAACCAGCTCGATCGAACAGGCGCTGCGCGGCAACGTTCTTGTCCGCCGTCGAGAGCACTACCCGGGGCGCGCCTCGGGCCTTGAGCTTTTCGAGAGTAGCGTCGAGCAGGATGCGACCGATGCCCTCCCCGCGATGGGCGGGATCGACGACGATGTCGTACAACGCGCCTGCCGGTCCGCGCAGCGCCATGTAGTCGGTCCCCTCAAGGCCGGCGTAAGTGAAGCCAATCACCTCACCCTCACGTTCGGCGACGAGAATGACGATGTTCGGCTCGTCGAGCTGCGTGCCGAACGAGCGGTATACCTGCGTTGTCCCCGACGTCACCGGCAGAAAGCGCTTTGGGTCGAAGTCGTGGTGCGTGCGGACGAGAAGTGCGCCGAGTTTGCCCATTGCGGTGAAGTCTGCCGGCGTGGCTGGGCGAATGCTGGCGGGGCCGCTCAAATTGCTCCTCATTTGACGATGGGATCCGGCAAGTCTGGCGCTCGCTGTATGCACCGAGCGAGCGCCGATCCGGGTTATCCCATCAGGTTTGCGCCCCCGCGAGGGCAAGCTCGCCCGCCCGACTCGAACTCGGCTTTTCCCCAGCGAGCCGCTGCGAGTAGAATCGCCGAATATGCGCCGCTACATAGTCGAGGTGATCCTCGACCAGGAAGTGACCAGCGTCGAGCCGGTGCATCTCGGCGGACGGGAGATCTGGCAAGTACGCGTCGCCACCTTCACTGGTGAAAAAGATGTCGTCCTGCCCCCAGAAGATGNNNNAATCGTAGAACAGATCGAGATTCAGGCGCACCGCGTAGGGCCGCTGCATGAACGCGATGTCGGATTCCCAACTGTCCGGGCTCACCAGCTCGGGCCGCTTCGCGCCGTGGAGATAGATCGTCTTGATCGTGTCGCGCGTGAGAAATCCGTGGAGCGGCGCTTCTGTCTCAGTCGAGCGATTCTTCCAGAGCGCGTGGCGAAGGCCATCCCACGCCGCGGTGAAGCCGACCTCGTAGGCGTTCGAGTTCTGGATGATGAGCCACTGGAGCGCGTCGGGTTTGCTCTGGACCAGCCGGAAGCCCACCGGTCCACCGTAGTCCTGGACGAACAGGCCGTACCGGTCAAAGCCCTTGATGGCGAGGAAGCGGCCGATGTATTGAGCGATCCGGTCAAAGGTGTACGCAAACGTGGCTGGATCAGGAACATCGCTAAGCCCGAACCCGGGATAGTCCGGCGCGATGATGTGAAAGCTGTCGGCCAGTGCGCGAATGAGGTCGCGGTACTGATGCGACGATGCGGGAAATCCGTGCAGCAGCACGAGCTTTGGGTTCGCGGGGTTGCCGGCCTCGCGATACGCGATGTTCAGTCCGTCGACCGCGATGCTTTCGTAGCGGACGGACGTGGTGTCATTGGACAATTGAAGCTCCCTGGGTAGTGGTTTCCCAGTTAGCGTCGCGATCGTCCGAAATCTTACCCCCTGCCCGTTTTTTCCCCCTGGCGAAGCACGGCCAGCAGGCTTTCCATGTCCTCACGGCATGCAGCGCAGTTGGTCATGTGCGTGAGAAACGCGGTGTACCGATCGGGCACTGCGTCGCCGCGAAGGACGAGCTCGCAGTACTCGTCCATCAGCTCCCCCGAATCGTCGCATCCCGGATCCGGGGCACTGCTGCCGAGCAATTTCTCAAAATCGAACTCGATCATGATACAGGCTCCCCGTGGCCTGCCTCGATCAACGCGCGGCGAAGTTTTGCGCGCGCGTCGTGAAGAGCCTTGTAGATGGCGCCGCGCGAAGTTTCCAGTCGCTCGGCGAGGACGTCGATCGGTACATCATCCATTGCCACACTCTGAAAGATTAGTCGCTGTCGCTCGGTGAGGTGGTTGTCAATGGCGCGCCGCAGCGCAACGACCAGTTGATCGTTCTCCAGACGCTGGAGGATTGGTGGGGTGGAATCCGACAATCGATCCCAGATCGTGTCGTCGACCTCCACCTTCCGTTGCCGCCACGCGTGGCGCCGCAAACGAGACGACGTCTCGACGATCGCAAACTTGCACGCCCAGGTCGTGAAGCGGGCGGCGCCCCGGTACGTGTCGAGCTTGGCGAGCACCGCCATCACCGCATCGTTCACGGCCTGGACGCAGAGATCATCCACGTCCTCGATCGCGCGATCGGGTAGCGTCTGGCGGCGGCGTGACGCTACTGCACGCGCAACGCGAAGGAGCAGCGCATGAAGACGCGCGATGGCCTGTTCGCGCGCCCCACCGTCCTTCCCTTGGAGGTCACCTAGCCATTCGGCCGATTCTCGATCCAGAGTGACGGTGTTCATAAGCGGAAGCATTTCTCGCTACTGAGTTGACTTCGCCTCTTCGAGCAGTTTGGCAACGGTGGCGCGAGCAGCGCGCAAGCGCGCAACACCTCGGTGTTCTGAGAGTGTGCGCGCAAGCTGCCCGAGATAGCAAGGATGCTACAGCTTGCCATCAGAACGCGACCAACCCCATGAAGCCGGCGCGAGCGACCAATCCCGGTGTGTCGGCGAGAGGCGTCAGCGTTCCATCCGCATTGACGGCGAATGCGCCGATCGTGCCTGTTCCATTCTTCAGAATATAGAGAAAGCGCCCGTCGCCACCGAAATCGATGTCGAGCGGTTGCGCGCCGACTCCGAGGTCACCGGTACGACCGCCGGGCGTCAGCAGAGTAAGCCTGCCGTCGTTGTCGATCGCATATCCGGAAATGCTGGAGCCGCCGGCGTTGGCGGTGTAAGCGAAGTGTCCCTGGGGATCGACAATCAACCAGCACGGCGCCGCCTGTCCGCCGTTCGACACTGCGCTACTCACCGGTGTGAGCGCACCGCTGCGGGCCTGCTGGTACGAAGATGCCGATGCGGTACCGGCTTCCGAAACCACGACGATTCCCTTCGGCGTGAACTGGAATCCGAACGGAGTCTGACCGGCCGACGTGGTCTTGACCGGCGCACTGAGACTTCCGTCATCTCCAATTCTGAAAGCATCGATGGTGTTGCTGAGGCGCTCGGTGACGTCGAGCCAGCGGCCGCTGGGACTCACGCGCACCTCGGTCGGCCCGGAGGTGTTCGGGCTCAGTGACGCCGTACCGCGGGCCCGCAGATTACCCGACTCGTTGTAATTGAAGATTCCAACTGCGCTGCTGTTGGCGTTCAGCACGTACAGTGCGTTCTCGGTAGCGGCAACGCTGACGGGAAACACGCCCCCTGATGATTCACGGTCGACGAGCTTGAGTCCATCGTTCTTGATCCGAAACACGGAGACGTCGTTGCTGCCGGCGTTGACGACGAAGAGGAAATTGTGATCCGGGCTGAGTGCCTCTGCTGCCTGTGAAGTCAATGGATCTCCGACGCCACCGACGCCGGTGCCGCCTGTCGCAAAGTCGCCGAGCGGCGTGAGCGAGCCATCGGCAGACCGTCTGAACGCTTTGACTGCGTTTCCACTTACCGCGTTGGTGCTGACGAAGACCGCTCCGTCGTCGAGCCCGCTGCTGTTGCGCGAATCAAGAGCCTGGTCGGGTGCAAGAAGCTTGGACGCAGTCTGGTCTGAACAGGCAGCGAGTACCGCTATTCCGATGAACGTTGTGATTCGAGAGAAAGGTCCGAGATGCCGCCGAGGGTTAGTATGCATTTTGTGTTTTCCCAAAAAGGGGTTGGAGTTCGTTCACGCGCTCTTCGCTGAACGCCTCGGCGGCGGTGACGAGTGCTCCGCCGAGGAACATGATGTCCTTCAGCAGAAATCCGCTGAACGGACTGTTGGTGCTCAACGCGCCGGGCGTCGTCACCAGAAAGGAGAGCGTAATGAGGAACATCCCGGTCGCGGCGAGGCTACCGTACGCGGAGATACGCGGCAGCCACCGGCGCGTCGCAATGGCGAGGCCGGTGCCGATCTCGATTACGCCGATGATATCAGATGTAACGCGCAGTCCGAACAGCGGCAGCAGCCAGCCAAGGAAGGGGCTGTGCTCGACGAGCGGTTGAATTCCGGTCGCCTCGAAAGCGAAGAACTTGAAGGTTCCCCACAGAAGCAGGAGGCCGACCAGGCCGTAACGCGTTATTCCTAAACCAATGTTGTAGATTCCCGCTGTGCGTTGCATGGAACTTCTCCGTTCCAAAGTTGTTAGTGGGTGTGAGACTTCCTGATGCTTAGTCCACGAACACCGCCAGCCGTTACAGCTGGATCCGAGCTTCCGCCACTGGCGGTTCCGATAACGTCACCGCGGCCAGATGAGGACGCCGAGCTTGTCGACGGACTCAAGTGCCGCGACGAAGCGGCTTTCGTGACTCTCTTGGAGCGGTATCAGGGTCAGCTGCTGCGTCTCGCGCTCGTCTATTGCCGAACCAAGGACATCGCCGAGGAGATCGTGCAGGACACCTGGCTCGCCGTGATCCAGGGAATCGATCGTTTCGAGGGCAGAGCCACATTCAAGACGTGGCTCTTTCAGATCCTCGTCAATCGGGCGCGCACTCGGGCCGTGAAAGAGGGACGATCGCTTTCCTTTTCGTCGATCACCGACGAAGCGGAGATGCCGGGAGAGCCGGCCGTTCCGCCGGAGAGATTCCGCGCTGCCGATGATCCTTGGCCTAACCACTGGGCGTTGCCGCCACATTCGTGGGGTGAATCGTCGGACGCGAGGTTGCTCGCAGCGGAGACGATGGATCTCGTAAACAGAGCCATCGCGCAGCTGCCACCCGCGCAGCAGCAGGTGATCACACTACGCGACATCGAGGGGTGGACGTCGGAGGTCGTGTGTAACGTTTTGGAGATCAGCGAGACCAATCAAAGAGTACTCCTGCATCGCGCGCGTAGTCGCGTTCGGGCGGCGCTCGAGGCTCACTTCGATGAAAGGTGATTTGATGACGACGCCTGACCTTGGCGATCTGACGTGCAAGGAGGTCGTCGAGCTGGTGACCGATTATCTCGAGGGCGCATTGCCGGTAGAGATGCGCCAGCGGTTCGACCAGCACCTAACTGGATGCGACCCTTGCATCGTTTATCTCGATCAGATGCGACAAACCATCGCGACGCTCGGCAGATTGCCGGAGGAATCAGTGCCACAGAATGTGCTTGACACTCTTCTCGAACATTTCCGTCGCTGGCCGCGTGAACGCGGCTGATCATCGCGGCTGGGCTCCGACATTGACGCAATCACGTCACACGCCCGCGTATGACCACCTACAGGACTGCGAGCGCGCGATCTGAGGACGTCGCGTTCATCCCCGCTATCGAGCTCGCCGCAGCCCAGCTTCTCGCCGGTCACGCACCCGAATCGGTTCTAAGCGAGACGACCAGCATCGACGAACTGAATCACGCTCAGCACTCCGGACGCTTATGGGTCGCGCTCGCCGACGATGTCCCGGTCGGGTTCGCGCATGTCACAGTGCTCGAGTCCACAGCGGCGCATCTCGACGAGCTGGATGTCCATCCGGATCACGGTCGCCGTGGCCTCGGCACCAAACTCGTCCTGGAGGTCTGCGCGTGGGCGGCGACGAATCGCTATGGCTCTGTTACACTGACAACTTTCCGCGACGTGAAGTGGAACATGCCGTTCTACGCGCGCCTTGGATTCAGAGAGATCGAGTCCGCTCAACTCTCCCCAGAACTGGGCTCCGTTGTTGAGGACGAGACGCGTCGGGGTCTTGATCCCGCTCGTCGCGTCGTGATGCGACGGCTGGTTGATTCATCACGCTGAGCACCCCGTATGGCGCTCTCTGACTACGGTCTGAAGATTCCTGGATCGTGCAGCGTTCCGTTCCACGGACGCAGCCACACCATGCCGTTCCACGCGTGCGCCAGATACGCGTTTACCGAATCCATCTCCGCCGGCGCGTACTGCGTGCGATGACAGGCGAACTCCTCGCGTCCTGCCACTAGATCGCGCTCCTCGAACGGCACGCGGACGGTGAGCAGCGCTTCCGCCACTCCATTTACGGTGGGATTGGCGCGCGGTGCGGTGCGGAGCCGTTCCGTCGGGAGTGATGCGTAAAGGAGATCGATGTTGGCGTAGCGGGCATCGCTCTGCACGATCTGCGTCGTGACATCTCCCACCAGCCGGTGGTCGGGATGACCGGTGCCTCCCTCCGGACCGAAGGTGATGATCACCGCCGGCTTGAGTGAATCGATGATCGCTGCGATTCCCGACCGCAGTTTGCCCAACACCTCGAACGATGCGAGTCCACCGTCAGGAAGGCCGAGCAGATGGAGCTGTCGCACGCCGAGCCGGTTGGCGGCGCAGTTTGCCTCTTTGGTGCGTGCGGCGGCGAGCGCTGGTCCGGCGGGGATGTGAGCGAAATCCCGAACGCCTTTGGAGCCGTCGGTGGCGATCACTAGGTGAGTCTCGCGTCCTTCCCGCGCGAGTCTTGAAAGGAGCGGCCCGATGACGCGTTCGTCGTCGGGGTGAGCGAACACGGCGAGGATGGGCCGGCGTGTCTGAGACTGCGCCGAGAGTGGGATGACCGTGGCCAGCATCGTGGCGACGACGGTATATATGGAGATGCGCATGCCCATTACACTGCAGATTGGACCGCTCGCGCGCGAGGGTTCAGAGTTAAGCGCGGCCTACATCTCATGCAATTGAAATTTCGCGATGCTACAGTGAAGGACGTCGCCGTTATCGCCGCACTTCAGAATGCGGCCGCCGGCGCGCTAACCGCACGCTTCGGCGCTGGACATTGGTCATCCCTCGTGACGGAGCGTGGCGCCACTCTCGCCCAACGCCACGCGCGCGTGCGTGTTGGCAGATCGGGAAAACGAATCCTTACCGTTCTGCGACTGGCGACGAAGAAGCCGTGGGCGATAGACGTCTCCTACTTCACGCCGGTCAAGCGGCCGGTATATCTCACAGGCATGGCGGTGTCAGTCGCACATCAGGGGCAAGGACTCGGCGGGCAAGCGCTCGAAGATGCTTGCGCTATTGCTCGCTCCTGGCCCGCCGACGCCATCCGGCTCGACGCCTACGATTCGCCGGCGGGTGCCGGCGATTTCTACCGGAAGTGCGGATTCAAGGAGCGTGGGCGAGTCGAGTATCGCGGTGATCCGCTCGTCTACTATGAATTCCTGCTCTGAATGATGCTATACAACGAACGGTCCTGACAAACACGTTTCGTTATGCAACCTGCATCGCAAATGCTGACTAGAGGCATGGCCGTGGTGCTGTGCTTCGCAGCGTGTAGCGGGGACGCCAGTGACACCAATGCCGGAGCGGCGGTGCTCCCGCCCGGCATGCAACCCGCGCCGCAGTCCAACGCCGATGCGCGGCCCCCGGCAATTCCCTTTGACACGACCACGCCTCGCACCACGGCTCGCGTCATTCGGAGTTTTCCGCACGACACCGCTGCCTACACGCAGGGACTGGCGATTTTTCGCGGGCGCTTGCTCGAAAGCACCGGCCGCCTCGCACTATCAGACGTGCGCGAGGTCGATCTGACGACGGGAACAATACGCCGCCGAACAGCATTGGCCCCAACAGAGTTCGGAGAAGGAATAGCAGTCGTGGGCGAGCGTTTGTACCAACTCACGTGGCACGGCGGTCTCGGACACATCTACAACGCCGCTACGCTCGCCCCGATCGACAGCTTTACTTACGCCGGCGAAGGATGGGGACTCGCCACCGACGGACGCACTCTCTACATGAGCGATGGCACCAGTCGAATCCGGGTGGTGGACCCAGTGGGATTCCACGAGCAACGCACGATTCAAGTGCGAGAGACAGATAGCACCGTCTGGATGCTCAACGAGCTGGAGTGGGTGCGCGGCGAGCTGTGGGCGAACGTGTACGAGACAGATCTCATTGCCCGCATCGACCCTGCCACCGGGCATATCGTGGGTTGGATCGATGTCGGGAATCTGTTGACCGGGGCGGAACGGGAGGACGTGGCCAAGCGCGGCGGCGTCGCGAACGGGATCGCATTCGATTCCGTCAGGAATCGGCTGTTCGTGACGGGGAAGCTCTGGCCCCGGGTGTTCGAGATCGATGTCCCGCGCTAGCTCGCGATGCCGATGAATAGCCGCTCGCTCGCAATCGCGGCGACAGTTTTTGCCGGCCTGGTTTTCGATTTCACACCGCTGCGCGCGCAGGATCGCCCGCGTGCGAGAGAGCTCGGCGTCGCCCCCGGCGTTCTTCCGCCAGGACCACTGAACGCGATCACTGATGTCGCCGGCGTCCTCGTCGGTCAGGTGACGGTGATCGAGGCCGATTCGGTGCGCACTGGAATCACCGCGATCCTCCCGCACGCGGGCAATCTCTTTCTGGAGCGCGTACCCGCCGCAATCGTCGTCGGCAACGGTTTCGGCAAACTGCTCGGCTCGACGCAGGTGAATGAGCTAGGTGAGCTCGAGACGCCAATCCTTCTCACCTGCACCCTCTGCGTGTGGAAGGCCGCCGACGCGATGATAGAGTGGATGCTTGCGCAGCCCGGAATGGAGAAGGTGCGCTCGATCAATCCAGTGGTCGGCGAGACGAACGATGGTTACGAGCTGAACGTGGCGATTCGGTCGCGTCCGATAACGGCGGCGCAGGTGCGACAGGCGCTAACTAGTGCACATGGCGGTCCGGTGGAAGAAGGCAGCGTCGGCGCCGGAACCGGAACGCGCGCGTTCGAGTGGAAGGGCGGAATTGGAACGTCGTCGCGGAAAGTCCCGGCGTCAGCCGGCGGCTACACTGTGGGAGTGCTGGTGCAGAGCAACTTTGGTGGCGTGCTGCAGATCATGGGCGCGCCAGTGGGTATGAGTCGCGCGCGAATGCAGACGGCTCGATCATGATGGTTGTCGCGACTGACGCGCCGTTGTCCGATCGCAATCTCAAACGACTTGCATCTCGGGCGTTGATGGGCCTGGCGCGTACCGGCTCGGTCGCCGGCAACGGTTCGGGTGATTACGTGATTGCCTTTTCCACCGCTCCGGATGTGCGTCGCGCCCGCGATGCAGCACGACTGACGACGACGGAGATGGGGAACACCGAGCAGCTCTCGGCGCTGTACGAAGCGGTTATCGAGTCAACCGAGGAGGCCATCTACAACTCGTTGTTCAAGGCGACGACGATGAGTGGCAAGGGCGGGACAGTCGAAGCGATTCCAATCGACCGCGTTCGCGAGATCCTGGCGCGTTACGGAATCCGATCGCCGTAGTCGTCCGCCGCGGCTGTGCGTGGTAACGTGTTTGCATCAGAGCCAGGGCGTCAGGTGACGCGATGCTGATTGCACGAATACGTCTGAGTTTCCAGTCATTCGCGGCGGGGGCGCTGATCGCCTGCGCTCACAGTCATACTGCTGTGCCAAGCGCCCCGGGGCGTGCTCAAGTGTCCGCGGTAAGTCTGCCCGAGTGTTACACTCTCTCTTACACGGATTCCACCAGGGGCAACGAGTCGCGTCTCTTTCCCAAGTGGATCGAGATATCCCCCGGGTCAGACTCTGGCGCTGCCGCGGCTCATGGCGCTGCAATGAGTGAGGCCGATTGGAAATACTCGGGCTGGAAGAGAATCGCGGGCGATTCGCTCGAAATAATGTTCACCAGTACTGCCGAAGGGATGAGGATTCACGTCGTGCGTTTGAATGGCTCCCTTGGCGGTCAAGCCACGTGGTTAACCGATATTGTTGGACTTCGGACACCTTCTCTCCCTCTTGTTGGAACTCGAGCATCTTGTCCTGAGGTTCGACCGGCGACTATTTAAGCTGGAGGTGCAATGCGAAACACTCTCGTCGCCTTTTTCGCCCTCGGGTCTCTTGCGTGTTCCTCGGAGATGCCGACGCAGAACGATTCACATTTGAGGACTGCGCCGCCGACTCTTACGATCAGCGCGACGTCCCGTGCGATATCGAATACGAACGGCAGCCAGGATCTTGAAGTATCGGCATTCCTTCGCAATTCGACGAAGTCTCACATCGCGCTCGTCAACGGAGCACAATGCCCGCTTTTCGTACGGATATTTCCGGACCCGACCGGTGAGTTCTCCAACTCGCTCGACCCTTCGATGGGGTGCCCAATTGGAGGGCCGACGGTCGACCTCTCTCCGTCCGATACCGCTTTGCTCACGCGTGTCGTGCCCGCCAATACGCTCGCGTCCTTTGCTCCTGGTACATACGGGATCAACGTCGTGGTCACTACAACAACGGTGGTGTCAGGAGTCTGGGCGGGAGCGATTGTGCTTCCTTTGGGAACTCCGCGCTAGGGCGCCACATATGGCCGCAAGGAACTCGCTGGACACTGGGTCCGGAAAGGATTCGAAAGAGAAAGCTATCAAGACCGCGCGGGCGGTTCTCGACGGCAAGATGGGCATCATCGAAGGTGCTCGTCTGCTGTCAACCCTCGCGCCGGATTTGGTTCCTGACTGGAACTTTCTAGTTCTCGCTGCACTCGATAGCGAGACTGACGACCTGCCGGTAGGCAAGGAACGAAAACTCTGGGACGCAACGGCGTTGGCGGAACGCGACCCCGTCATCTCGCAAATCGAAGCCGATGCGAAGCAAGAGGTGGAAGTTGCTTGTCGGAATATTCTCCGGCGTTTCGATCCCGCTTCCTGATACCGCCCACGAATATTGCCCGCCACAATAATTGTCGGCACAATGATCCGCCGCATTTCCCGACGCGAAGCTCTCCGCGAATTGGGCGCGCTCTTCGCCATTCCATTTATTCGATGGCCGGAGCGCCTCAGCGATCCTCTCGCCGGCACGATCATCGAGTATCAAGCCGGACGCGCGCGAGGTGATTGGACCGCCGCCCAGGTAACGAGAGAAGCGCTCGATCGAAGCCACGCGTGGAACGGCACCTTGCACGCGATCGACCTCTGGTCTGCAACGGCGATGGACGATGCCCGCGCCTCCGACGCGCGCGCTCGGCGTGGCGGGCTGCGCGGACCGCTCGATGGCGTTCCAGTATTCGCCAAGTCGATCTACGACATGAACGGGCTTCCGACGACAGCGTCGAACGCCGAGTGGGCGCGACTGTTTCCAGAGGTAGTTGGTCATGATTCGATCGAGGTCGCACGGATGCGCGCGGCGGGCGCGATTGTGCTGGGCAAAACCGCCGCCGATGACTTTGCCTACCACGGAAACGGCACGAGCTCCCTCTCCGGACAGGTTCGCAATCCGTACGATCCGACGGGCGTCAAGACACCGGGCGGTTCGAGCGCTGGCTCGGCGGTGTCGGTTGCCTGCGGAATTGCGTTTGCCGCGGTGGGCACCGACGACGGAGGCTCCAATAGAATTCCGGCGCAATTCTGCGGTGTCGTCGGCATGAAGCCGACGTTCGGACTCGTGCCCCGCACCGGAGTGATTCCGACCTGGCCGTATCTCGACACGCATGGCCCGCTCGCGCGACATGTCGCCGACGCCGCGCTGCTGCTTGATGCGATCGCCGGACCCGATCCATCGGATGGTCTGGCGCTCGTCACGCCGCGGCGGCGAGGGGCACTCGCCCATCTCCGTGACGATGCTCTCCGCAACGCGCGACTCGGTCTCGTCGAAGCACACGTGCCGCGCGGACAGATGACCGCCGAATCAGTGTCGGTGTTCGATCGGGCGGTTGCCGACCTGAAATCGGCGGGAGCGATCGTGGAGCTCTTCGCACCGACGGTCACACGCGCCGACGTGCGGAATCTTTTCGCCGAGGCGGCGAGGGCGCGGGGTGACGTTGCAATCAATCACAATTCGCCGGCGGCAACAGCCAACGCACTATTCAGGTATTTCGGCACGCACGCTGGTGATGATGCCACTCATGATGTGGAGCGCGGCCTCGCCGCGTATCGCGCATTTTACGACGTGCTGCCAAAGGAGTGGGAGGAGATGGCGAAGCTCATGGTGCAGCCATACGAGACCGATCCCGCCAGCGTATCGTTCGCGCGCTCTCGTGCGGCGGTGACCGCGCGGCTGGCGTATGAGTTTCGTGCGCAGCGCCTGGACGCGATGATCTATCCGA
>QHUA01000080.1 GCA_003221805.1 Gemmatimonadota bacterium | reverse complement strand
GCGGTGAGTGCGACCGCGAGCAACGTCGTCCTCATCATCTTGATTTTGTCCATCGCTTCCTCGTCATCTTGACTGGGTGACGAGGCAGCAATCGACACGCCTTAGTGGAAGGAGAGGCTGGTCTGGATTGTTACCCCGAAATGACGAGCGTTGAGTGCTTCACTCAGCTCGCGTCCGAGTCCAGAGAGCAACGGTGGTGCAGTCGGTTCGCGAGCTCCCCACCGTGAACGGCGAGGGTGGCGATTGCCCGGGCGGGTAGACCTCCGCAGCGAGAACGTCACGCGCCTGAATGAAAGTGTCGAGCTCGTTGGGGACCCTGGCTCGAAGCACCGATCCGTTCACGTAGGTGAGGAAGCAGCCTTGGCGCAGGTGACTGCCGGGGGGTCCTGGTCGCTCGATCAGAACGGGCACGTGCCGGAAAATGTCCGCGATCGTCTTCGGCTGGATCGCCGCGATTTCGTCGGGCTCGATGAAGTAGGCATCGGCGATGGTCGATTCCCGCCTCGTGAATCCTATTGCCTCGAGGAGGGCTGAGTCGCGTGCCTGCTGGGCAATAAGGGCGGCTCTCTCCTCCGGAGTCAACAGCGCCAAATCAACCTGATTTCTGCCTTCCACTGTGCCCGAGTCGTCGGGCATATCGTTGTCGAGGATAGAGCGGGTGCGCACACATGCCGCCAACGCCAACAACGCAGCGCACGACCGAATCACTTTGATCGTGTTCATCATTCACCTACTTTCTCGTTCACGATCGAGGTGAGGCATAGGCCAAGCCGCGACAAACGTAGAGGGCGAATGCTCTCACCGAGAGTGAATTTCAGCCCGTAGATCGAATATACTGAAGCCCCGGGCCGCGATGGCCCGGGGCTTCAGTATTAACGCGCCCGGAGAGACTCGAACTCCCAACCTTTTGATCCGTAGTCAAATGCTCTATCCAATTGAGCTACGGGCGCTGCTGCTGTGATATCTAGATGAGATATACCCACTCTCGTTCGTAGTTCGCACTAGTTCGCAATCGTTCGAACTGCGGACTAAAGTGGGTATTTCACTCCCAAGCATCGCGAATGGGCGGTACAAGACTCGAACTTGTGACCTCCACGATGTCAACGTGGCGCTCTAACCAACTGAGCTAACCGCCCCTCTCTGCGTCGCACCCGAGAGCGGGAAACGGGACTCGAACCCGCGACCCCAACCTTGGCAAGGTTGTGCTCTACCAACTGAGCTATTCCCGCGAACAAACATCTGTTCTCGTCTCACCACCAGCCATGGAGGTGAGGGGAATCGAACCCCTGACCTCTTGAATGCCATTCAAGCGCTCTCCCAACTGAGCTACACCCCCGGCATTGTCCCCAACGGTCTCGCCCAGACCCGGCAGGAACCGCGAAGGATATCCAAGGGTAGTATCGATGTCAAGAAATTCACTCTGGCTAAAACGCCAACGGCCAGTATCTTGCAGCGCTTCTTCAACCTGTATTTTTCGATCACTAAGGAACGCGTCCGATTTCGCGTTTTCGGGTTGTCGAACCAATCTCATTCGCTCGCATTGCTGGCCTGTAACAAGGCTGCATTCGCATAGGCTTTCACTGTAGTACCAAGAGGTGTGCACCAATGGCTGAAGTAAAGCGTCGCCGGAAAACGGCCGTCGCGGGAATCGCTCCCAACGAGCCCGAAAGGGATATTCTCGATCAGTACCTATATGAGGTCAGCACTTATCNNNTCGACAAGCTCGTGCGCTCGAACCTGCGGTTCGTCGTGTCTGTCGCGAAGAAATACCAGAATCAGGGTGTCTCACTCTCCGACTTGATCAACGAGGGCAACCTCGGCCTGATCCGCGCCGCCCACAAGTTCGACGAGACCAAGGGCATCAAGTTCATCTCGTACGCGGTGTGGTGGATTCGCCAGGCGATTCTGTCGTCGTTGGCGCGTCAGGGGCGGACCGTGCGCGTTCCGTTGAACCGGACCGCCGATCTCTCGCGCATCATCAAGGCGTCGGAGATCCTGCGCCAGAAGATGCGTCGCGAGCCGACCCCCGAGGAGCTGTCCCAGCTCACCGGTCTGTCGGTCGATGTCGTGCAGTCGCTGGCTGCTCTCAACACCGGTGACGTCCGTCTGGATGCGCCGATGGATCCGGAAGGCGATCGCTCGCTCATCGAGCGTTTCGTCGCCGACGAGATGCCGGACACCGAGGAAGAGGCGATGAATCGCTTCCTCAACGACGAGATCGAGACTGCTTTGTCGACCTTGCCTCCGCGTGATGCGAAGGTGTTGAGACTGTACTTCGGTCTCGAAGGTGGACGTGAGCATACGCTCGAGGAGATTGGTTCGCTCCTCGGCGTCACCCGCGAGCGCGTTCGTCAGCTCCGTGACCGTGCATTGAAGCGGTTGCGTGAGGGGGATGTCGGTCGCGCGCTGGGGTCGTTCGCGGCGTAAAAGCTTAAGGGAAAGACAAAGGAAGGGACGAGCGATGCTCGTCCTTTTTTTTAACGACCTGCTGGGCGCTGACCGCTTCTATCGCTAACCGCTTACCGCTGCAAGCGACTGGACATATCTCACTCGCGCTCGAGGCGACTGCTGCAGTTTCCTCAACGCCTATGTGACCTGTCCCGTCGTAGGCAGCGGCAAGCAGTTGGCGTTTTCTTATCAGCGGACAGCGCCCAGCAGGTAGTTGTCTTTTCATCACAATCGGTTGAGGAACTAGCCGTTTCCAACGTCTGCCTTATGTTCATGTTTGTGATATGATCAAGCTCATCGACGTGTACAAGGCGTTCGGTCCGAAGAAAGTTCTCGAGGGCTTCTCGCTCGAAGTCAACGAGGGGGAGACGATGGTTCTCATCGGCTATTCCGGGACCGGGAAATCCGTCGCCATCAAGCACATCGTCGGATTGCTCGAGCCAGATCGGGGCACCGTGTGGGTCGATGGCAAGGAAGTGCCGAGGCTCGCGCGTACGGAGCTGTACGAGCTCCGCTCGAAGATCGGCTACGTCTTTCAGTTCGCGGCGCTGTTCGATTCGCTCACCATCGGCGACAACGTCGCGATGGGGCTGCGCAAGGAAGGGAGGCTCTCGGAAAGGGATATCATGGCACGCGTCGGCGAGGCACTGGAGCTAGTCGATTTGCCCGGCGTCGAGTCGAAGTACCCGGCGGAGCTCTCGGGTGGAATGAGAAAGCGCGTGGGCATCGCGCGCGCCATCGCGCGGCAGCCCAAGTACATCATGTACGACGAGCCGACGACGGGTCTCGATCCCGTCACGAGCGCCATCATCGACCAGTTGATGATTCGCATGCGCGAGCGGCTCGGCGTCACGAGCATCGTCGTCACCCACGACATGCGCAGCGCTTACACCATCGGCTCGCGTATCGCGATGCTGTACGAGGGGAAATGTCGGCAGGTCGGAACCGTCGACGAGATCCAGCACACCCAGGATCCGATCGTTCGCCAATTCATTGAGGGGAGGCCCGACCTCGACACCGTGGACGCCGGGGTCTGACGATGACAGCCGTCGATGGTTCGAACCTGCCGTCGCTCGTCGTCCACCTTCAGCGCGACAAGGCGCGAGCTCTCGTGCGCGGAGCGTTTCCGCGTCGCAAATGGAAAATCATTTCCACCCGATCGTCGGAGGAGCTGGAGGCAATCTTCCGCCGCGTCCTCGTCGACGCTGCGATCATAGACCTCGGCTCGCCCGACGAAGATACCTGGAAGGCGGCGGCGTTTGCCGCCGAATTTCCAAGCGCGCCGTTTTTCGCGATCATGCCGCTGCGGGTTTCTGATGCGCCGGCCGCCTCGCGTTGCATGGGACTCGGCTTCATCGATCTGATCATCGAGGGAATCGACGAGAACGCCGCCCGGGATCTAGTTCATCCGCACGCCTTCGCCACTCGCTTTCGCCAGGCGCTGGGCGAGCCGCCGAACAATCTTGGATTGACGACCCCGCTCCAACGGGCGGCGTGGGACGTGATCGTCGCGCATTCGGGCCGCCCGGTCACGACGAAGGAACTGGCGAAATCAGTGGGCTTGAGTCGCGAGCACCTGAGCCGGAACTTCGCCAGGCCGGGCGCTCCAAATCTCAAACGCGTCATCGATCTCGTGCGCCTCATCGCCGCGGCGGAGCTGGCCAAGAATCCCGGCCACGACATCCGCGACATCGCCCGTATTCTCGACTTCGCGTCATCGTCGCATCTCGCCGTGACTGCGCAAAGGATCTTCGGGACTCGCCCGGCCTCGCTCGCGCGCCTGCGCACCACGGACCTGATAGATCGATTCGCTCAAGGGCGAACGCGAAGTCGAACCTAAATTGCGCATTGCGCAGTTCTAATGTTTTTCTCCGCGGCCCACCTTTTTCAGTGCTTGCAATGTTGCCCAAAAAGGAAGCTTGTGATATTTTTCACAAGCTTCTCAGACAGCCCCAAACCCTCCGGCGAGACGGTTTCTCCGGCCTCCCGCCCACCAGCTTCAGAGCACATAGATCATGGCTACTGATACGATCCTTCGCCCAGGCGAAATCAAGGACATTCTCCTCCGCGAAATCGAAGCGGCGGACCTCCACGAGCTTGACGTCGAAGAGGTCGGCACTGTGTTGGAGGTCAAGGACGGAATCGCCCGCATCTACGGCCTCCAGAAGGCGATGGCCGGCGAGATGCTCGAGGTCACGTCCTCCGAGACCGGCGAAAAGATCACCGCGCTCGCCCTGAACCTCGAAGAGGACAACATCGGCTCCGTCGTCCTCGGCGATTATCTCCAACTCAAGGAAGGCGACGAAGTTCGCCGCACTTCCCGCGTGCTCGAGGTCCCGGTCGGACACGAGCTCGTCGGACGCGTTGTCGATCCGCTCGGTCGTCCGCTCGACGACAACGGGCCGGTCGATGCCAAGCACACCCGCAAAGTTGAATCCGAAGCGCCGGGAATCATCGTCCGGCAGCCCGTGAAGGAGCCGCTCCAGACCGGCATCAAGGCGATCGACTCGATGATCCCCATCGGCCGTGGCCAGCGCGAGCTGATCATCGGCGATCGTGGAACCGGCAAAACCGCCATCGCCATCGACACCATCATCAATCAGAAGGGCACGGGCGTCATCTGCGTCTACGTCGCGATCGGTCAGAAGAACTCAACGGTCGCATCGGTAGTCGAGAAGCTCCGCCAGGCGGGTGCGATGGAGTACACCATTGTCGTCGTCGCCGGCGCGTCCGATCCGGCTCCGATGCAGTACATCGCGCCTTACACGGGGTGCGCGATGGCCGAGTACTTCATGTACAACGAAGGCCTTCCCACGCTGTGCGTCTACGACGACTTGTCGAAGCAAGCCGCTGCGTATCGTCAGCTGTCGCTCGTTCTCCGTCGTCCTCCTGGACGCGAAGCGTTTCCCGGCGACGTCTTCTATCTTCACTCGCGCCTGCTCGAGAGAGCGGCGAAGCTGAGTGAGGACCAGTCGATCGTCGACGGCACGCACATCAGAAAAGCCGGCGGATCGCTAACGGCGCTGCCAATCATCGAGACCCAGGCTGGCGACGTGTCGGCCTATATCCCGACCAACGTCATCTCCATCACCGACGGCCAGATCTTCCTCGAGGCCGATCTCTTCTTCGCCGGTGTTCGTCCCGCTGTGAATGTCGGCATCTCGGTTTCACGCGTCGGTGGATCGGCGCAAGTGAAGGCGATGCGCTCCGTTGCCGGCAGACTTCGTCTCGACCTCGCCCAGTATCGCGAGCTCGAAGCGTTCTCCTCCTTTGCATCTGACCTCGACGCCGCAACCAAGAAGCAGCTCGAGCGCGGAGCGCGCACGGTCGAGATCCTCAAGCAGCCGCAGTACCAGCCGATGCCGGTCGAGCAGCAGGTGATGGTTATCTACGCGGTGACCAACGGTTACCTCGACCAGATCCAAGTGGCTCAAATCAAGGATTGGGAGCGCAGCTTCCTCGATTTCGTCGCCAAGCAGTTTCCGCAGGTGCCACAGAAAATTCGCTCGGAAAAGATTCTCTCCAAGGAGACCGAGGCAGATCTCAAGAGAGGAATCGAGGCGTTCAACCAGCAGTTCAACTCGGCGAAGCGCTAAAGCATGGCGAAGGGTCGTGAGCTGAAGGGACGGATCAAGTCCGTCGAGAACACGCGAAAGATCACGCGGACGATGGAGATGGTGGCCACCTCCAAGATGAAGCGTGCGCAGGATCGCGTGGTCGCCGCGCGTCCTTACGCCAATTCGCTCACCGAAGTGATCGCCAATCTCTACACCCCGGAGCTCGCCGAGCGGTTTCCCCTGATGCGGCAGCCGGCGTCGACGAAGAAGGCGGCGATCATTCTCCTCACCAGCAATCGTGGACTCGCCGGAGCATTCAACGCGAACCTTCTGAAGGAAGCGCGAAGTCTGCTGGCGAAGCTCTCCGAGCAAGGAGTCGAGCAGGAGCTGCACGTTGTCGGGAAGAAAGGACTCGGATCACCGGCCAACCGACAGTCGCCAATGCCGCAGAGCTCGTCGATCCGCTGATTGAGCGCTTCGCGTCTGGCGAGATCGATGCGGTTTACGTCATCTATTCCAAGTTCAACTCGGCGCTGTCGACGCCGCCAACATCCCAGCTCGTGTTGCCGGTGACGCCCCCCGAGCACAAGGGCCCGCAGCCCGACTACATATTGATGCCGTCGGCGGAAGTGATTCTGACCCAGCTTCTCCCGTCCTACGTGCGTAACTCTCTCTATCGCGCACTCGTCGAAAACGAGGCGGGCTTCCAGAGCGCGCAGCGCACGGCGATGAAAAACGCAACTGACAACGCCGGCGACATGCTCAACGTTCTGCGCCGCACATTCAACCGCGCCCGCCAGGCGCAGATCACGCAGGAGATCGCCGAGATCGTCGGCGGTTCCGCTGCATTAGAGGGGTAATCATGGCAACTGCTGTCCGCGGCGAGAGAAAAAAAGCGCCGGCCGCCGAATCGGTGAAAGCGCACAACATCGGCAAGGTGGTTCAGGTAATCGGGCCCGTGCTCGATGTCGAGTTCGAGCCCGAGCATCTGCCGGAGCTTTACAATGCTCTGCGCATCCGCGAGAAGTCTGATTCCGGGGTGGACATCGACGTCACCGTCGAAGTGCAGCAGCACATCGGTCGCAACCAGGTGCGTGCGGTCGCGATGTCATCGACTGACGCAGTTGTTCGCGGAATGAACGTTGAGGATACTGGCGGTCCGATCACGGTTCCGGTGGGGGAAGCGGCGCTGGGAAGAATTCTCAACGTGCTTGGAAATCCGGTCGACAACGGCCCGGAGATTCCGGCGAGCGTCGAGCGCTGGCCGATCCACCGACCCGCGCCCGAGTTCGCCGACCTCGAGCCCAAGACCGAGATCTTCGAGACCGGCATCAAGGTCGTCGACCTGATCTCTCCCTTCGTGAAAGGCGGAAAGATCGGACTCTTTGGTGGCGCCGGAGTTGGCAAGACCGTCGTCATCATGGAGCTGATTAACAACGTCGCCAAGGGACACGGTGGTAAGTCCGTGTTCTGCGGCGTGGGTGAGCGCACGCGCGAAGGAAACGATCTCTATCTGGAGATGAAGGAGTCGGGGGTCATCAACTCCGCTGCTCTGATCTACGGCCAGATGAACGAGCCGCCGGGAGCGAGACTTCGCGTCGGACTTTCTGGTCTGACAGTGGCCGAGTATTTCCGCGACGTCGAGAACGCCGACGTGCTGGTGTTCATCGACAACATCTTCCGCTTCACCCAGGCTGGCTCGGAAGTGTCGGCGCTGCTCGGTCGCATGCCGAGCGCGGTCGGTTATCAGCCGACGCTGGCGACGGAAATGGGTGACCTGCAGGAGCGCATCACGTCGACCAAGAACGGATCGATCACCTCAGTGCAGGCGATCTACGTTCCCGCGGACGACATCACCGATCCCGCGCCGGCTACGGCGTTCGCGCACCTCGACGCCACTGTAGTGTTGTCGCGTGCGATCACCGAGCTCGGGATCTATCCGGCGGTCGATCCGCTCGCTTCGTCGTCACGTATTCTGGACGCGCAGTTCATCGGAGACCGCCACTATAAGGTGGCGACCGATGTCCAGCGGATCCTGCAGCGTTACAAGGAGCTGCAGGACATCATCGCGATTCTGGGCATGGACGAACTATCTGAAGAGGACAAGCTCGTGGTCGGGCGCGCGCGGAGAATCCAGCGCTTCATGTCGCAGCCGTTCGCGGTCGCCGAGCAGTTCACCGGAATCAAGGGCCAGTACGTGAAGCTCGAGGAAACGGTGTCGTCGTTCGAGCGACTGGTGGCAGGCGAGTTCGATCAATACCCGGAGCAGGCGTTCTTCATGCAGGGCGGCATCGACGGCGTAGTCGAGACCGCGCAGAAGCTCTCCAACTCGTAAGATGCTCAAAGTCTCGGTGATCTCGCCGGAATCCGTCCTGTTTGAAGGCGAGACGGACTCGGTCGTCGCGCCGGCGTTCGACGGCGAGGTTGGAATTCTTACAGGTCATGCGCCGCTGATGGCGCTACTCGGCAGCGGGCAGCTGCGACTGGGAGGTGCCACTCGGCGTTTCAACGTCAGCGGAGGCTTCATGCAGGTGCTCAACAATCAGGTGAGGGTGGTGACGGAGAAGGCCGCGACTGCCTGATCGCACGAGCAGTAGAAAGAAAAAAGGCGGAGCTGGTGCTCCGCCTTTTTTCTTCCGACGCGATGGGTCGGCACACACGGATTTCGGCGTTTGCCTGTAACCCCACCCTCGGCGATAAACGACCGTTCGCCGGTTGGTTGACATCACGGTTATAGCCGGCCTAAGTTAGGAACATATCAGGCAAAGTCCCGACGATCCCGGGCTGGGGTTTCGTTGGGTATTTGTCAACTGCATCTGTGGACGCGACTACCATACTGGTAACCGCGGCCGCTGTGGTGCAGCCAACATAGTCGCTGTCGAGGAGTGATCACCCGATCTCTCCGGCGATACGCGACCCGTCCTATCCCAGTTTCACTTTCTGCGAGGTGTGTATGGGAATGACAGGTAAGATCTCTCGATTCCTTGCGATCGCGAGCGTGCTCGGGCTTGCCCCGGCGTTTGCTCAGGCACAGGGAACGACCATCAGCGGCCAGGTAACTGGCACCGGTGGAGCACCGGTAGTCGGCGCGAGCGTCAGCATCCCCACGCTGCGCGTCGGCGCGTTCACGGACGCGGAAGGGCGATACACGTTCACCGCCCCCACGTCAGCGACGGGGACTTCGGTTACGGTGGTCGCGCGCAGACTCGGTTTCACTCCGAGCTCGGTGTCGATCACACTCAATGGCTCGGCGGTCAGTCAGAACTTCAGCCTCTCGACCGCCGCAACTGAGCTTCAGGGCGTCGTTGTCACTGCTCTTGGCCTTACGCGAGAGCGCAGCCAGCTGGGCACCGCGCAACAGCAGCTCAGTACGAGTGAGATCAACGCGACGAAGACGATGAACGTGATCAACAGCCTTCAGGGCAAGGTTTCCGGCGTCAATATCACCGGTTCCGGCACCCAGGGCGGATCGAACCGCATCGTCTTTCGCGGCGCCAACTCGATCAGTGGCAACAACTCGCCGCTATTTATCGTCGACGGCGTCGCAGTTTCCAACGCTACCCGTGGCGGATCGCCTACCGGCATTGCCGGTGGCGTAAGTAGTAGTGGCGGTGGTGCTGGGCCTGGGGGCGGGTTCGACTTCGGAAGCGCGATCAGCGATATCAACCCCGAGGATATTGCGACTATCAGTATCCTGAAGGGCCCCAACGCGGCGGCTCTTTATGGGTCTCGCGCTTCCAACGGCGTCATCATCATGACGACGAAGAAGGGAAGCGCCAGTGGTGGAAAGATGCGTACCGAAGTCAGCACCACCTATACCTGGGAAAGCCCGTCGGTTCTGCCGCAATACCAGAACCTCTATGGCCAGGGCTCGGCGGGGCAATTCCAATACGTGGATGGATCCGGTGGTGGCGTGCAGGATTACAACGACCAGAGCTTTGGTCCGCGCCTGGATGGCCGATTGATCGATCAGTTCACCGGCCCACAGCAGCCATGGGTCGCGCACCCCAACAACGTCTACGACTTCTTCAACACCGGACACACGCTCTCGAACACGATTGGGTTCAGCGGTGGCACGGATCGGGCGAACGCGCGCATTTCGTTCGGCTCGGATCAGGTTCAGGGCTACATCCCCAACAACGACTTCCACAAAACGAACGGGCTGTTGAACGCTACGCTGAAGATCAACGACCGTTTAAGCTCCGACGCGAGTCTCCAATATATCCGGAATACGGGAGCAAATCGTCCCGGCGTCGGTTACACTCAGGGCGTTCTCGAGCAGTTCGTCTGGTTCGGCCGCCAGGTCGACCTCAACGCTCTAAGAAACTGGCAGCAGGGCGGCGCCGTGAACAACGGCCCGGCGGATCGCGAGTACAACTGGAACTACAGTTATCACAACAATCCTTTCTGGCTCCAGTATGACAATCCACTCCAGGACACTCGTGACCGAGTGATCGGCAGCATCGCGGCGACTTACAATCTCGCCGAGGGTGTCGACGCAGTTGTAAGAACGGGCTCGGATATCTACCGCTTCAACATCGACCAGCACTTTGCACCAGGCGACGTCCGTCAGGGAACGATCGTCGATCCAAGGTATTTCGGTGGCTTCATCAATCTCAATGACTACAACAATGAGAACAACACCGACGCCAGCCTGAGGGCGAACCGCTCCCTTGGTTCGCACCTTCAGATCAACGCGCTCGGCGGCGGCGGCATTCGGCGCTCCACGTACAACTTCAACAGCGCACAGACCGGCGGTCTGACGGTGCCGGGGATTTATAACGTATCGAACGCCGCGATCACGCCGACGCTTGGACAGGCGCTGCAGCGCAAGCAGGTGAATAGCGCCTATGGCTCCGTCGATGCGGTCCTTAACGGGTGGTGGACGCTTGGTGGAACCGCGCGCAATGACTGGTCGTCGACGCTGCCCAAGAGCAACAATTCTTACTTCTACCCGTCATTCTACACGGCATTTGTACTGACGGACGCGCTGCCGGCTCTCAAGAACCGTTTGCTCACGTATGCGAAACTCCGGGCTTCAACCGCGCGGGTTGGCAGCGATGCGGACCCATATCTGCTCCGTACGACCTACAGCGGCTTGAGCACCAAGTACAACGGCCTCGCCCAGTTCACGCTGGGCGACGCGTTGGCCAACGGCACGCTGAGGCCGGAGATTACGCACTCGAACGAACTCGGTCTCGAGTTCAGCCTCCTCGACGGGCGTGTGACTTTCGACGGCAGCATGTACGACAAGTACACTAGGGACCAGATCTTCAACGCCCCGGTGTCACAGACCACCGGTTTCACGGTCAAGTCGATCAACGCCGGCAAGATCACCAACAAGGGCCACGAATTCCTCCTCGGGATTACCCCGCTGCAGACGGATGGTGGCTTTACCTGGAATAGCACTTTCAACTACGGTCGGAACAAGAGCCGGGTGGCGGAGCTTGCTCCGGGTGTAACCACGCTGCTTCTGGGGAGTTTGTTCCAGGCGCGCGTAGAAGCGCGTCTCGACGAGCCGTATGGCGCCTTGATGGGCCGTGCCTGGGCGAGAGATACTCAGGGGCGGCTGCTGCTACAAAACGGATTTCCTTATGCTGCCACCACGGCTCCCACTCACTACTTCGGGAGCATTCAGCCGAACTGGACTGGAGGTTGGGGCAACACGTTCAGTTACAAGAACCTCAGACTGTACGGTTTGTTTGACTTCCGTAGGGGCGGACATCTGGCCAGCATCACCAATCAGTGGGGCGACTACACGGGAATTTTCCCACGCACCGTCCGTGGCCGAGAAATCGATTGGAACAACCCGGGCATCGTCGTGCAGGGAATTGACGAGGCAACGGGCCAGCCAAACACCGTTAACGTGACCGCCGAAGATTACTTTCAGTGCATCGCCTACAACTGCGGCCAGGTGATCGAAGATCACATCTACGACGCCAGCTACACGAAGCTCCGCGAGTTGAGCATCAGCCTCGAACTGCCAAGCACGTTCGCCAGTCGGTTCAACACCAGCGCGATCTCGCTGGCGCTGACGGGCCGCAACCTGAAGACCTGGGCCAAGGTTCCGAACATCGATCCAGAGTTCTCCTATCAGACGGGGAACAACCAGGGTATCGAGTTCGCCGCGCTGCCCAACGCTCGTGTGTGGGGACTCAACGTACGCATTACGCCGTAACCCTCTTATCCGAGAATTCCTACTACCATGATTACAAAAAACTTCTTGAGAGTGGGGTCCGGGGTTGCGCTGGCGCTTACGGCGTTCGGGTGCAACAACGACAAACTCACATCTCTCAACACGAACCCTAATAGTCCGGAGGACGTACCTAACGGTCCGCTTTTCACCAATGCCACGCGTGTGACGGTTGCCCGGTGGTGGGGTGGAATCGACCTCCGTACTTACGAGTGGGCTGTTCAACAACTGTCAGAAATCCAGTATACGGATGAAGACCGTTATGTCCGGATGCACGCTGCCGACACCGAAGGCTCATTCAACGGTGCCTACTCGGGTGAGCTGAAAGATCTTGCGCAGATCATCACCAAGGCCGAGGCCGCCAAGGATCCGGGAACGTACGCGCCGTCTCTTGCGATGCGGACTTTGGGCTTTTCCTACGTCACCGACTCTTGGGGCGACGTGCCGTATTCCGCGGCGCTGCAGGGAGATGTGGTGGGCAGCACCTTGAGCCCTGCTTATGACAAACAGCAGGACATTTACACTGATTTCTTTGCTACACTCGATAAGGCGGCGAAGGATCTGGTTGGAGCTGCAAATACCCTTGGCAGCGCGGATCCGATTTACGCGGGCAATCCCGCGAAGTGGCAGAAGTTTATCAACTCGCTGCGCGCGCGGCTGGCGATGCGCGTGGTGAACGTTGACGCTGCGCTCGCCAACACGCAGCTCACCGCGGCGATCAATGGAGCCGGTGGTCTGATACTCACGAACGCCGACAACGCAAATTTCCCCTGGCCGGGCGATGGCGTCTACAACAACCCGTGGTCAGGGAACCTCGGCGCGCGTGACGACTGGCGGATGTCGAATCGACTCATCGATCTCCTGAATTCGCTGAACGATCCGCGCCTCGCAATTTACGCCCAGCCGACGCAGGCGGACCCGACCAAGTACGCCGGGTCACCCAACGGTATCAGCAACACGAAGGCTGTGCCGCTCTTCAACACGACCTCACGTCCGGGTACGGTGTTCTACGCGGGCAAAACGACTTACGGTCCGGTTTTCGGCGGCACGGGTCAGAGACTTCCGACGTTTGTACTCAGCGCCGCGGAAGTGAATTTCATTCTGGCCGAGGCGGCAGAACGCGGCATGGGCGGACTGACGCCGGCGCAGGCAGCGGGTTATTACACCGCTGGAGTTACCGCGTCGCTGCAGCAGTGGAGCGCAGTCGCGGCCACGGCGCAGCAGATTTCCGCGGCGGCTATTACCTCATATCTCGCTCAACCTTCAGTCGTGTATCAAGGTGGGGTAGCGGGCCTGCGGCAAATCGCGCAGCAACGGTGGATTGCGCTCTACACCGACGGCGGAAACGCCTGGGCTGAATGGCGCAGGACGTGTATACCGACTACGGTGGTCGCAGGCGTCGATGCAACGCTGACGACTGTGCCGCGGCGCCTAGAGTATGCAACCCTGGAGAACACAGTCAATGCCGCATCGGTTTCCGCGGCGGTGAGCGATCAGGGAGCTGACAATCTCACCACGCGCCTTTGGTGGGATAAGAATCCAACCGCAGCGCCGACTTATCCGGGCGCTTCGTGCGGCGTCCAGAACGGGACCTGAGACTTAACAGCTTTTCTGGCAGAAGCTCGAAAAAAGGCTCCTCGGAATTCCGAGGAGCTTTTTTGTCGTTGGTGATTGAAGGAGAGACGCGGGCGGGAAACCGGGTTATTGATTTCTCGTCCACACCATGATCGCACCACACATCCGGTTGTTGCGATCCTGATATTGGGGCGGGAGGCCGGCCGCAGACGGATATACTTCCATTCCCGCCACATCCATTGGTCGCGCGACTTCGTCCAGCTCGGCGCCGGGCGCTCGCATGCCGTCGATCCAGACCATGGGCTTACAATCAC
>QHUA01000005.1 GCA_003221805.1 Gemmatimonadota bacterium | reverse complement strand
CGGCGACAGACTCGTAGTCGTCACCAACGACGAAGGACAGAAGATCGTTACTTCATACGAGGGTGAGCTCACGATCAAAACCTCTGGCGAGCGCAGCGGCAGCGTTGGCGCGCGACTGCAGGTGCCGCTCGGCGCGACGCTGATGGTGAAGAACGGCGAAGAGGTGAAGAAGGATCAGATCATCTTCAGCTGGGATCCTTACACGAACCCGATCATCTCGGACGTGGAAGGAACCCTGCGCTTCGTCGACCTCATTCCCGGCGAGTCGGTGTCAGAGGAGCTCGACGAGCTCACCGGTCTCCGTCAGACCGTCGTCATCGAAGACAAGGAAAAGAAGCTGCACCCGCATATCGAGATCGTTGAAACGAAGGGCAATAAGGAAAAGCGCCTGAGAGACTTCGTCATCCCGGTCGGCGCACAGCTGACTGTGGAGGATGGCAAAAAGATCAGCGCGGGGACGATCATCGCCAAGATTTCGCGTGAGGCGTACAAGACGCGCGACATCACCGGTGGTCTGCCGCGCGTCGCCGAGCTGTTCGAGGCACGTCGTCAGGTTCGGCGACATCAAGCGCGGCAAGCGCGAGATCAGAGTCGTGCCGAAGGACACGCCGGTGGATACCGAGGAGCCGGGTCAGCTGTACGAGATCCCGGCCGGCAAGCACCTCCGGGTGCACGCCGGTGACTGGGTGAGAGCGGGTGACCGGCTCTCCGAAGGTCCGGTTAATCCGCACGACATTCTCCGAATCAAGGGACCACGCGCGGTTCAGGAGTATCTGCTCAACGAAGTGCAGGAGGTTTACCGCCTGCAGGGCGTGAAGATCAACGACAAGCACATTGGCGTGATCGTGCGGCAGATGCTGCAGAAGGTGCGCGTGCTCGAGAGCGGCGACACCGAGTTCCTCGAGGGCGAGCACGTCGACAAGCAGGCCTTCAGGGATGCGAACGACAAGGCCAAGAAGAAGAAGGAGGATCCGGCAGTTTCTGAGCCGCTGCTTCTTGGAATCACCAAGGCCAGTCTGACGACGCAGTCGTTCATCTCCGCGGCGAGCTTCCAGGAGACGACGCGAGTTCTAACCGACGCTGCAATCCGCGGCGCGCGGGACGAGCTGCTCGGACTCAAGGAGAACTACCGGTATCAGGAAGTGGAGATCGAGGGAGCGCCGGTGCCAGCCGCGCCGGAACTGCCACCCGAGCCGAGCATCGCCGAGATCCTGGCGACGGAATCGGAGTCGGACTTTGCGCTACCGGAGACGGTACCGGTTCCGGAGGAGATTTAGCGAAATCGTGCCAGCGATTTGCGGCTAGTTGGGTGTCAAATTTGGCACCCAACTAGCCGTTTAATTGCGTCGCAGATGCAACCAATACAACATCCCCGTGACGAGTTTTTCGTCCGGGGATGTTTTGCATCAGCCGCTTGGCTGGTGCATCGATCCTCGCGACTTCACTGAGTTTGAACGATGGACCTCTACATTTTCTGCGTGGTTCTGGGCGCTGCCGGCATGGCTGCAATGGCACTTCTGGGATTCACCAGCAGCCACAGTGGAGGTCACGGGCACGATACCGCCGGCCACGAGACACATGGGATTGGCGGCCATAGCCACGCTCCCTCCATCTCCCCACCGAGTGCCAGCGCGCACGGCATCACTCACACCATCGAATCCATCGGCGGTAAGCCCTACACTGTCACCCACGCACCAGTCGCGCACGGTCACGGCGAACTCTTTGGCCTCCCCCAGCATGAGGTCTCCGGCTGGAGAACTCACATCTGGTCGTGGTTGTCCCCCCGCGTGCTCTTCAATTTCCTGGTTGGATTCGGGGCGACGGGACTCATCTTCGAGCGTCTGGTCGGGCCCATCTTCGCGCTGCCGGCCGCCGTGATCGGCGGCGTCGCATTTGAAGCTCTCGTCGTCCGTCCGATCTTCAATTCATTGTTCCGATTCGAGTCGCAGCCGGCTCAGACGCTGGAATCAGCGATCATGTCTGAGGCGCGGGCCGTGACAGGATTTGATTCCAAGGGCAACGGATTGATTTCCCTCGAATTAGGGGGCGAGGTACTGCAGATTCTTGGAACTCTGACTCCACAGGAGCGTAGTGCTGGCGTTCGGGTTCGAGCTGGAGACGCAGTCCGCATCGAAGAAGTAGATAGCTCACGCAACCGCGCTACAGTCTCTCGCATTGGCCTCGGCGAGAGCTGATTTCATAATGCCGGCCACAAAAGGATTTTGCAGATGACCGAAACACTGATTATCGTCGCCGCCGTTCTAGTTGGCGTGCTAGGGGTGATTCCACTCATCGTCTCGTCGTTTCTGCGAAACGTCGAGGCGGGAACCATTCGCATGGTGAGCTGGCTGCAGGGCAGCACGGTGATCTATCGCGGGCCGGGCAAGTCGAAGGAGGTCCCGCTGCTCACCACCGGAACGACGTTGTCGAGCAAAGCGATCAACGTCGATCTGGACATCACTGACCAGACTGCGGACCTGGATCGAAACGGGACCCCGCAGCCAATCAAGGTGCGCATCCTGGCGAGCGCGATCGTCTCCGTCGGCGACACCGACACGATGATCAAGACCGCCGCCAACAGGTTCTTCTCCAAGGACGCTGCCGATCAGGAGAACATTCTGATCGACCTCCTCTCCAGCTCCGCACGGAGAGCAATCAATCTGCTCACGCACGATCAGCTCTTCTCGGCGAAAACCGCTCCGCCGCTCTATGGCGGAGGCGAGACCCCGGTCCTTGGCGCGGCAGCCAACCAGAGCACGGGCATGACGGTCACCTCGACCCAGCCAACGGCCATCACACGCGTCGCGGAAGCGGCGCTCCAGGGAATGGAGGACGACGACGATCCGCTGGCGGTGATCATCCGGAAAGCGTGTTCGCGAGAACTGACCGATCTTGGCCTCACCTTCAATTCACTCAACATCAAGGTCGTGCAGTCGGAGGTGGCGGAGTCTCGCCGCAGACAGTCGGCGGCCGAAGCACAAGCCAATGCCGACATCGTCACCGCGCAGCAGGCTCGCCGGGCGAAGGACGCACAGCTCGAAGCCGAGCGCGTGATCTCGGACAAGCAACGCGAGCTGGAGCAGACGAAGGCCGCAAACGCCGCCCTCATCGCCGAGGCAGAGGCGAAGAAGCAAACTGCACTCGGCGTTCAGCGTGTGGCGGAGCTCGACGCCACGCAAATCGCGCAGGCGAAGTCTGATGCCGAGAAGCTTCGCATCGATGCCGAAGCGCGTGCACGCGCGGAAGCAATTCGCATCACGACCGTGGCCCAAGCCCAGGCCGAAAGCATTCAGAGGGTGAACGAAGCGATCAAGGCAGGTGGCGAAAGCTATTTCCGGTATCGGCAGATCGAGATGATTCCGCAGATTGCGCCGGTGATCGCCGATGCTTTGGCGAAGGCGAAGCTGGTCACGATCTCGGGCGATAACTCCGGCGGCGGAGCGGCGGACTCGGTGACGAACAACATCACCAGTGTCATTCAAACGGTCCTCGCCGCGCAGCTCGTTTCGAATAGCGGGATACTGCAGCCGGCCGATCGCGAAACAGTGAGGGAGATCGAGCCGAGCCGCGAAAACGGTCGCGAGGCACCACCGGTAAAGGCGCTGGCGAGCACGGCACAGCAGCCACCGACCACGACCAAGACCGGCTTCAGATAGCCCAATCGCTCTGGCGTTCTGCCAGAGGACTTGCAGAATTCGGGGCCCGGCAGCGCATTGGCGCTGCCGGGCCCTCTTTCTAACACATGCTACTGCAATGACTTATAAATACGGCTGAGCTTTGGCCCCGTGCCTGCCTTGTCGGACAGAGCCGCGATGCGCTTCGCTTCGCGATTCAACCGTCAATCAGCAGCAGTGGAGTCTTTATGCCCAGTCGCTCATACAGTTTCATAACCTTCGCAGGCGTCCTGATCCTGGCCATCGCCTGCAGCAGTGATAACCCGGCGGGTCCGGGAACGCCTTCTCAAACCGCTCCGCTCAGCTCGGCGATCAAGTCTGACATCGCGGCGTCGGCAGGAAATGCGATCGCCAGCGATCTCGAGACACTGATCGCCAACGAAGCGGCAGCAGTCGGATCCTTTGCGGTGCTGGTGCCGTCGACGGGATCGTTTGGAGACGATGCGCCCGCGTCACCGCCATCGAACCCGCCTTCAGGTACCACCCCAACGGATTCGGTGAAGCCGCCCACTTCTCCAACGGATTCGGCGAAGCCGCCTGCTTCGACTCCGCCGTCTTCGGAACCGAAGCCTCCCGCTTCGAATCCTCCGTCGGGTGAGCCTCAGCCTGCGCCGGCACCGGCGCCTGTAAGCGAGTCTTGCAGCTTCAACGCAGCTGCGCTGATCTACAGCTGCGTCAAAACGGGAGAAGGACAGTCAGTCGTGAAGTCATATCAGTTCCTCGACGCGTCGGGGAAGCCGATGGAGAAATTCGTCAGAGGCACCACGGACGCGATTCACTTCCTGGTGAAGTCGGACGCCAAGGAAGCGAAGGACAATTACACAAGCGTCAGTCATTCGCTGCGCGACGTCGTCGAAAGCGGATTTCTCGGACCGAACCGCGTCTATAATGGATTCGGGAGCAGCGCCGACACGAATTCGCGCAAGGAAAATCTTTCCACGCGGACGTACACCGGATTATCGGTGGACACGCTCAAGGCGGTGACCTTCGTCGACGAGCGTGCCCAGCACCCGTATCCACTTTCAGGAGTTGCGGTCAGAGTCGTGGATTACACAGCGGTCTCGACCGGTGAGCAGCTCGAAACAACGACGGTCCACAAGCGCGTCGTCGTGACGTTCAATGGTACAGCGGACGTGCCGATCTCACTCGGCGATTACAGCTGCGTGCTGCACCTGGATACGCACAAGGTCGATGGCTGTAAGTAGCGGGCATTTGCCGGCAGCTATCCGCAGGCAGCGACCCGCCGGCAGCCGGTAGTGTTCTGTTGCAGTTGAAGTTGCAGTTGCAGTTGGTGTGTGGGGGGAAGCGGGGTGTGGCGGTGGGTTCGCTGCACCCCGTTTTCTTTTAGCGCGTTCTGATAACGATTGCGCCGGCAATGGCGCCCGAGGGCACTTCGCTCAACACGGTCTGCACGCGCGATGCGTCGACCCACTCGGCTGACTCGATGCCGCCTACGCTTATCGTCTTCAGCGCATTCAAGTCTTCAAGTCGCTGGCGATTCAGATAAACGAGGATCGATTGGCTTCGGACGACCCCACCCGAGACGCTCCCGGTTGGCTGCGCGCGGAGCCAGTCCGGCCGCAGCCGACTAATCAGCTCGTACGCGTTGCTGGCGTTCGCGGAATAAATCTCCGACCGCGTGATTCTAGTAGGAGAAGCACGGAACCCGGACGACCCCGCTCCGCTGGAGGCACATCCAATGATGGCGGCAAGCACGGCTGCGCGCGCCACCTGATAGGCCCAGGTACGCATAGTCCCTCGACGGTAGGGAACGAAATGTCTGAAGACCGCTACCATAATGTGAATCCGACCTGCCCGCAAACGGCTTGCATGTTGCGCTTTCCGGAGACGAGTCAAAGATTCGGAGTGGGTATGTATCCTCCTCCGTTCCCGTCGGCTCAACGAACGCTACTGTGGGTCATAGTGCCCCTGGCAGCG
The DNA here is from genome assembly GCA_003221805.1 of Gemmatimonadota bacterium. Lineage (GTDB taxonomy): Bacteria > Gemmatimonadota > Gemmatimonadetes > Gemmatimonadales > Gemmatimonadaceae > UBA4720. The sequence continues at coordinate 26,195 of QHUA01000005.1, read as the reverse complement.
GTGCTTCTGCTAGTACCCACGTCAGCGATTGCACAGAACGTGGGGAATATCAGCGGCACGGTAACCGATACAGCCGGATTCCCGCTGGTAAGCGTCGAGATCACGGTCAATGGATCGCAGGCGCGCGCCTTCAGCGACGAGCGCGGCGTCTTTCATCTTGGCGGCGTTCCTTATGGAATCCGTACGCTCAGTGCGCGCCGGCTCGGATTCGCGCCAGCTCAGACTTCCATAGAGGTCTCAACCCCAAGCGACGCTACGGCGACATTTCACATGAGACCTCTTGCGGAAACGCTGCCGCCAGTGGTCGTGCATCCGAGCAGAATGAATTACACCGGGCGGTTGGCCGGCTATTACGAGCGCCTGGAAAGAAAAACGAGCGGGTATTTCATAACTCGCGAGCAGATCGATCACGAGAACCCTCGATTGCTCGGCCAGCTCCTGCAGCGCGTTCCGGGTGTGACTGCCTTTCGTGGCCGCGGTGGCATCACCGGAATCCGGCTCCGGGGGCGCAATTGTTGGCCGTTGGTCTGGATCGACGGCACCCCAATGCCGTCAGGCGAGGTGGACATGGATAGCTTCTCGCCGAATACGATTCACGGAATCGAGCTGTACCTCGGCTCGACGACAGCGCCGGCGCGCTACACTTACACGCGGGACATCTCCCCGACACCGACCCGATCGTCGCGACGCCAGTGCCGTCGGTCGATCTCGACCAGTTGCTGGCGAGCCTATCCGTTTTCAACGCCGACCAGGTCGATAGCCGGGCAACGCTCGATACGACCAGGCTTCTTCAACTGAGCTTCCCGCCGCCTCTCTTTGCTGAGGGAATGCACGGTCTGGTCATCGCCGAATTCGTGGTGGACACCGCCGGCAAAGTAGAGGACGGCACCGTCGGAATTGTCTCATCGACAGCGCCTCTTTTCACCGAGGCGGTACGCGTGGCCCTCGAGAGCGCGGCTTACGTTCCCGCCCGCAAGAACGGGCACGCAGTCAGGCAATTGGTCCAGCAACCCTTCGAGTTTACAACGGACCGACAGGCGAGGGCACACTAGCGACGAGCGTCCGGAAAAACCCCTTGCGCTCTTCGGCGACGTGAGCTATACCTTTGGGCGCAATGCGCTTCCGGCGTACCTCAGCTGTGCCGTTGCTCTCAGCGTCGTAAAAAAAGGCGCCTCTCGTTGGCGCCATAAAAATCGTGGATAAAGGAGATCGCTAGAAGGGATACCCGTCCGTCCTAGCCGGCCTTCTCCTTTTTTGTATTGCAGTCTCCCTGTAGTTGAAACCCGTTTCCACGTTACGCGCACCCTTTTCCAGAAAGGAGGCTATTCCCACCCGTTCGCTCGCGCCGGCACTTGCCGATTTGTGCCTTGGCGTGACCCCCTTCGCGACGTTGAAAATCATTCTGAGGTACGCATGACGAAACTATTACGTTCTACGCGGTTTTTTGTTGGAGGCCTCATCGCGCTGGCGCTAGTTGCTCCCGCGATTGCGCAGGGCCAGGAAGCTGTGGTCACCGGTCGCGTGGTCTCCGACCAGGGCCAACCGCTTGCTGGCGCCAACGTGTTCATCACCGAGCTGAACATCTCGGTGGGGACCAACCAGTCGGGCGTGTTTACGATCAACATTCCGGCGGCGCGTGTACGGGGCCAGCCGGTAGTGTTGCGCGCGCGCGCGATTGGCTATCAACCGGCGGCCAATCCGATTGCCCTCAATGCGGGCTCTCAATCGGTCGACTTCAACCTTAGGAAGGATCTTACCGAGCTGAGCGCGGTCGTCGTCACTGGAGTCACCAAAGCAACGGAAGCCATCAAGCTTCCGTTTACTGTAACCAGGGTCGACTCATCGCAGATGCCGGTAACCGGCTCGAACCCGATCACTCAGCTCCAGGGAAAAATCCCCGGCGCATTGATCGTGAACGCGAGCGGTCGACCAGGCGCTGCTCCTTCGATCGTGCTGCGTGGCCCAGTTTCGCTGAATGCGACGGGCCGTACACAGCAGCCACTCTACCTGCTGGATGGCGTTCCACTCAACGGTGGACTCCCCGACATCAACCCCGAAGATATTGAAGACGTCGAGGTCGTGAAGGGCGCTGCCGCCGCGTCACTGTACGGTGCGCGCGCGGGCGCCGGCGTCATCAATATCACCACCAAGAGCGGCCGCAACTCACCGGAAGGCATTCGCTTCAGCGCCAGAACCGAAGTTGGCGGCAGCAACATCGAACGCGCCTTCCCCCTGGCCACGCGGAGTGCGCTGGCGACGGATCCGACCGGTCAGCTGTTCTGCACGACGGAGGTCGTAGGAGGCTCGCCCTGCGGACGTTTGATCAACTGGGACGACGAAGTCCAGCGCATCAACAACTCCGGCGAAGACTTCTCCCTCCCGCCCCAGAAATTCTACCACGACTTCGGTATCGGGCTCGCACCATTATACCCCTCGCTGACGGGACTATACCTCGTGACTCCGTGGCCGCACCTGCGCGACCCCGTTAGTCAGGCGGTGAGTCCGTCCCAGTACGCGAACAGCAACATCGACATGCGCGGTAAAGTGGGTAACACGGGTGTCTACGCGAGCATCTCGAATTTTGTCCAGGAAGGCGCAGTGAAGTTCCTCCCCGGGTTCACCCGCAATTCTGCCCGTGTGAACGTCGATCAGCGCTTCAGTGATCGCATCAGCGGCAACATCAACTCGTACTACAGCCAGAGCGTCGATCACGCAGCCAACTTCGACGAGACCTCGGGAACGGCGGGCACTTGGTTCAACCTCACTCGCGCGCCCTGGATCTCCGACATGCTGGCCCGCGACAACCTTGGCCGCATCGTCGTTCGTCAGAACCCTCTCGACCAGGGGACGCAGAACTTCAATCCGCTGTATTCCACCGCTTACAACAAGCGCGCTGATCGCGGCACGCGCTTCGTCGGCGGTGCTTCGCTCCGCTTCACGCCGCTCGACTGGCTGAACCTCGAAGCCAACACTGGCTACGATCGCTCGACCGCCTACACCCTGCAGATGCGTGACAAGGGATGGCGCGTTACGGCGGCGTCGCCGAGCACTTCGGCAGGCTTCATTCAGAACGGTGGGCTGGACAACGAGACGTTTACCAGCTCGCTGAGCGCAGCTGCGACCCGCACGTTCTTTAACGATCTCAATGCGACATTCACGAGCCGCTACGTATACTCTGATCAGACGTTGCGCGCGGATTCGCTTAGTGGAACTGACATTGCCATTGGCGGCCTCGAGTCCGCTGATGCGGCGACCAAGAACTTTTCGATTTCGTCGGGAACGCAGGCCATCCGCGACATGGGCTTCTTCACCGGCCTCGATTTCGAGTACAAGGATCGCTACATATTCGGCGGCCTGATTCGTCGCGACGGAAGCTCTCTGTTCGGCGCCGGCAATCGATGGCAGACGTTCGGCCGTGGATCTGCAGCCTGGATCCTGTCTCGCGAGCCATGGTGGCCCGCCGTAGACGCGCTCAGCCTGTTCAAGCTACGCGCTTCGCTCGGTACGACGGGACAGCGTCCTCGTTTCAACGCGCAGTATGGTACTTACACGCTCGGTGCTGGTGGAACTTTCAATCCGGCCAACCTCGGTAACCCCAACCTTAAGCCGGAAATCAATCGCGAATTGGAGCTTGGCGGCGATTTCGAGTTCGCTCGTCGGATAGGCTTCAACCTTTCATACGCCAAGGCGGTCATCGATCGACAGATCCTGCCGGTGAAGCAACCGACAGCTACCGGTTTCTCGAGCCAGTGGATCAATGCCGGCGTGATCACCAACAAGACCTGGGAAGCGACCATGAACATCCCGATTCTCAATCGGGAGTCGCTCAACTGGTCGACGCGTCTCATCTACGATAGAACCCGCAGCATTCTCACCCGACTCGATGTGCCGGAATTCGTAGGCACCATCACGCCTGGTCCAGGGAACACCTTCGACATCTTCAAGTTCCGCACTGGTGAGGAGATCGGGACCATCTACGGACAGGACTTTGTCCGTCGCTGCAACCAGCTTCCCGCGCCTTTCAGCGCGGATTGCGGTGGGCCGAACAGCTCGTTCAGAACGAACGATCAGGGCTTCATCGTCTGGGTCGGTCAGGGCAATCAGCTGACCGAAGGAATCACGCGCAACCTCTGGACGACGAACCTTCCGCTCGGTACCGGTCCGTGGGGGAACCGTACCAATTGGGGCATGCCGATCACTCTGCGTGATTCCACCGGAAACATCGCCGTGGTCCCAGTGGGCAATGGCCTGCCGAGATTCCACTGGGGGATGTCGCACAACATCGACTACAAGCGATTCAACGTCTACGGATTGTTGGACGCATATCGTGGTCAGAAGCTTTGGAACATCGCCTATGCGTGGTCGCACGGAGACCTCCAGACGTCTGACATCGACCAGACCGGCAAGTCTGTCGAGACGGCAAAGCCAATCGGTTATTACTGGAGGCGTGGTCAGTCTACGTCGCCAGGCGGCAATTCGGGAGTTGGCGGCCTCTACGATGCGTTAGCGCCGAACACGTTCAACGTCGAAGATGCGAGCTACGTGAAGCTGCGTGAGCTGAGCGTCGGCTATCACATCGGTCCGCTCGGCGGCAGAGGAGACTGGAAGCTCGGGTTCGTCGGTCGCAACCTGCACACGTGGACAAAGTACAGAGGATTCGATCCGGAGTCGGGCAACACGACTGGACCTCTCAATTCCTCTGCACTGACGCCGGTGGCGGGTTACCGCTTCCCGAACCTGCGCACGTACACGGCCCAGCTCTCGAGCTCGTTCTAAATCGAATCAGGCATGAGTTGGTGGAGTGAATTGCAAATCGCGATTCACTCCACCCCTACTTCCAGTTTTCAGTGAGGTTCGGAATGCGTCAGACAACTATCGTCAGGCTTTGCTTCGGTGCAACCGCGATGTCAGTAGTACTTCTCGCGGGGTGCCGTGATAATCCGCTGGACGTGAAGAACACCCAGCAGCCGAGCGTCGGCGGAGTCTTTTCGTCGCCGCTCACGGTGGAGACAGCGGTCTCCAAGCTCTTTGAACAGCTATACAACGGGCAGTTAGGGGCTTCAGACGACATTATGACTCAGACGATCACGATGTCGTTCGAGAGTGCGTCGCAGCTCGGAAACTTCGGCATGGGCACGCGCGGCGCCATTCCGCGGGCTCCGATCGATAACTCGATCGGTAACAACGTCGCCGCCGGCAACTTCCGCGACTTTGATTTCCACAGTCGTAACGCCCGTCTCGCGACAACGGCCGTCGGCGCGCTCGACAATTTCATCAAGAACAACAACAACGTTCCGGTGCTGGGAACCGTTGGGCGCGATGCTAGAGCGCGTGCCTTCGGATATTTCGCGCTCGGCTACGCGATGGGCAACCTGGCCCTGATCTATGATTCAGCGGCGATCATGACGCCGCAGGATCAGGTCGATCCGGCGACAGGAAATTTCGTGATACCTTCTCTGTCGCTTTCAACCGCGGTCATGGATGCAGCGCTAAAGGACCTCGACTCGGCGATCGCCATAACGAACGCCGGTCCCGCATCTACGATTCCCGCCGACTGGTTGGCGCAGACTTCAGATGTGACTGCCGCGAATTTCGTGAGGTTGCTGCGGTCATATAAGGCGAAATTCCGGGCGGGGCTTGGCCGCACTGCGACGGCTCGCGCGGCAGCTGACTGGGCTGCGATCACTGCCGACGCAACCAACGGAATCACGACGGATTTCATCGTTCAGGTGAACACCGTCACTGGCTGGAGCGGCTCGGTCCAGACGCAGATGGCGACATCAACTACCTGGAGCCAGATGACTCCGTTCATTCTGGGGATGGCGGATACGGCTGGCGCGTATGACACCTGGCTACAATTGGCCCTCACTGCGCGGGCACCATTTCTTCTGAGAACGCCGGACAAGCGCTTCCCATCGGGCGAAACTCGCGCGGCGCAGCAAGCAACCGTGGCTACGCCCGTCCTCTTCAGCAATCCCGGCGGTACGAATCGCGGCGGCACCCCTGCAGGAAGCATTGTCTACTTCCGCAATCGTCCGGGCGGCGAGGATTCGCCTGCGGATCCGTGGGGCACCTGGTTCTACGACAATCAGCGCAGCTGGGCCATTCGCGCCACAGGTGGCAATGGTCCCTACGTGCTGTTCGCCGTCGCTGAGAACGACATGCTGGCGGCCGAGGGATATCTCCGCACCGGAAACGCAGCGGCGGCAATTCCTCTGATCAACAAGTATCGCACTCGCGCGGGACTGGCGGCGATTCCTGCCACGGCAATCATCACCGACCAAGTGCCGAACAGCAGTGCGCTGGCGAAGGATTGCGTGCCGCGCGTTCCACAACCGCCGGCATACAACACGACGGCGTGCGGAACCGTGTTCGAGGCGATGAAGTGGGAGAAGCGCCTCGAAACGAGCATGGTCGGATACGCACAGTGGTTCGTCGATGCACGCGGGTGGGGTGATCTGACGACGGGGACGCCGCTCGAGTGGCCGGTTCCGTATCAGGAACTGTTCGCCCGCGGCAAGGCTAGCTACACGACCAGCGCTCGCGCGACCGTTGGTAGCTACGGATTCTAACGGCGGAGCGGGTGCGGTATGCAGCTAGATAATCGGTTTTTGCGGGTGTGGCGTCGTGCGACAGCGTGCTCGTCGGTGTTTCTGCTCGGATTCATTTCGGGCTGCTACACCTTCACGCCGGTTGCCGCCGCACCCGCGCCGGGTTCGGACCTCGTACTCGGCTTGAATGATCAAGGCAGGGCAACGCTCGGTCGGAGCGTAGGCCCGGCCGCGGAAACGATAGAAGGCAAGCTGCAAGTCAGGAACGACTCGGCGTATGTGATCTCCGTCAGCTCGGTGCGCTACTTCAATGGAGGAACCAACGTCTGGTCGGGCGAGCCTTTGACTGTTTCAACGTCGTTCGTGCAGCAGGCGCAGGTGCGGCAGTTTTCGCGCAGCAAAACCGCTCTCGCCTTCGCCGTCGCAGCAGGCGCGGCACTGACGTTCATTCTTACGCGTTCGCTATTCGCCTCATCGAGTCCGGACAAGGACATAAATCCCCCGCCGCCGGTGGGCCAGTAGCTGCTGATTCGGGAATTTCTTTCTCTTTGCGCTCTTACTGTAGCCTCTAATCTGGAGTACTGCTAATGCGTCTAACTCGTCTCGTTGCGGCACTCGTTGCTGCCGTTGCGATTGCCGGCTGTGGCAAGGACAACGTCACCGATCCGACGTTTCCACCGCTCGCTGGAGTTCGCTTCGTAAACTCGGTCAACGACACCAGCGCACTCGATTTCCGCGCCATCGATCAGATCCAGTTTTCGCCGGTCGCCAACGCTCTGGCCTTTCGAGGCGCGACGGAATTCCAGCCAACGGAAGCCAAAGCTCGTCACTTCCGCGTCTTTGTGACGAGCCAGGATCCAGCGATCACCTCACACCCGATAGTGGACACTACCGTTACCTTCGCCGCGAACACCAACTACACGATGATGCTGACCGGAGGCGCTCGCGGGACTGTCCAGTTCGTCGTGATCACGGAGACTGCGCCGACTCCGGCAGCGAATCAGATTGCCGTCCGTACAGCGAACAACAGCGCCGTGGCGATCGATAATTATCTCGTCGATTCCGTATCCACCGCGGTGTCCGGCACCCCAGCGATGGCGAACGTCGCGGCGGGCGCTTTGTCCGGGTACGTAGCAATCGCTTCCGGAAAGATTGCCGCGCGGGTCACGCCCGCGGGATCAGCCGCTGTTTCTGCCTCGCAGCAAGGTCCGCGCGCTCCGGCGACCTTGCCTGGTGAGCGCCCGGCCGCCGGCGTCGACGCGCAGGGCACAGCGTTTACCGTCGTCTATTTCCCTGCCGGCGTAGCCGGAAGCCCGACGGCTCCCGCGGCCGGCACGAACCGCTGCGGCGGTGCGGCACCTCTCGCGACCTGCAATCCGACGGTGGTTTGGTTCGTTGATAGACTGCCGACGCCCTAACTGATTTTTGAGTCAGGTTCTCAAGGCGCGCCACCGAGGAATCGGTGGCGCGCTTTTGTATTTGCGGGCACGGGCTGGCGAGCGGATCTTAGCGCATGCTGAACACGGTGCTCTGGTCGATCGCTGTTCTGCTCGCTCTGATAATCGTCGCGGCAGCAATCATTCGCCGACGAGCGAGCAGAATCGCCCTCCGGGCATTGCACCGGTCGCGCTCGCGAGTCGACCGATTCAAGCTCACCAAGAAATCGTTAATTCGGGAAACGCTGCTGGCCGATGAGGCGGTTGGTCAGGCCGTCAGAGAGCATTCAGCTGAGAATTCCATTCCCGAGTCGCTGACCTGGAAGCGCGTCGAGACCTACATCGACGAGATCGTTCCGTTCTTCAACATCCTCACCTATTACAGGATCGGGCTCGTCGTCAGCAGAGTGCTGCTCAACTTCTTCTACAAGGTCTCGGCGGAGTATGCCGGCCGCTCCTCACAGGGCACGCTGCCCAAGGACGCGATCGTCGTCTACCTGATGAATCACCGATCGAACGCCGACTACGTCCTCGTCGGTTACGTACTGTCCGGGCAAGTCGCGATATCCTACGCAGTCGGCGAATGGGCGCGCGCCTTTCCACTCGAATACATCTTCAAGTCTTTCGGCGCGTACTTCATCCGCCGCAAATACCGCGAGAAGCTCTATCACACCGTTCTCGAGCGATACGTTCAGCTCATCACCCGTAACGGAGTGACCCAGGGAATCTTTCTCGAGGGCGGGCTCAGTCGCGACGGCAAGCTCGGCAAGGCCAAGATCGGCCTGCTCGACTACGTACTCGGCGTCGCGCGCGATCCGGAGATGCGAAAGCGACTCTACATCGTGCCAGTGGCAATCAACTACGACCGTGTCCTCGAAGATCGCTCGCTATTGCGTGAGCTCGACGCACGCGAGGGGCGCACACGACCGCCACGCCGCGCTCAATTGATGGAAGTGCTGCGCTACGTGTGGTGGAACACCGCCCGTCTCGTCGCCCGCAAGTGGAAGCGCTACGGCCGGGCGGCTGTCGTTATCGGCGAACCCTTTGCCGTTGCGCCGTGGCTCGATGAACAGGATCGACTCACCGGAGGTCTTTTCGCGATCGAGAGACCCGAACGGCTGTCGAGAGTCCAGGCGCTCTCCGATTCGGTGCTGGAAAAAATCGCGGCGATAATCCCAGTGACCTCGGTCACCCTCGCCTGCGCGGCGGTGCAAAGCTTCGACGGCGATTTCATTTCGCACGAACAGCTCCTGGCACGCATGAGTGAGATGCGTGAAGTATTGCGTGAGCTGAATGCGCGGGTGATTCATCGCGAGGGGAGCGTCGAAGAAATTTTTGACCGCGCCTGGCGCATGCTGAGCATGCGGAGGATTCTGGTGCGGGTCGGCGACGGATATTCTGTGCTGCCCGGAAATCGTCCGCTCGTTAGCTACTACGCGAACAGCGTGAGCCACTTGCTCGGGCCATTCGCGGAGGGCGTTCGCCGGCGAGATCTGCTGCCGGCGCTGGCAGCCGGCTTGTAACTATCGCCCCTCTCTCTTGCTATCGCCCTTCTCTCTCTTTCTCTCTCTATAGTAGTCGCGCGCTAAGAAAGCTTTGTGCCTAGCTCAACCATAGCGTACGACACATCACACAACCGGACGATCGCGCAATAAAGCCCGAATGTCACCAGACGAAAGCCTCAATTCGGGTGTCTAAGCCCTCATCTGGCACTTCGCGCTGCATCAGCCTACCATTCCCTGATAAAGCTTTCCGGATCAAACGGAACGTCGCGAGCACGATTAGCGTGCCGCGCTCTCCCACCGTTCTGGAGAAACGGTAAAACGCTGCGTTGAATTCGGTCTGCACATTCGTCTGCCCCGTCGCGGGGCGGACATCCACGCGCCACTGTGTGGCGCAATCATAGGAGAGTTTTGCAGTATGCGAAGACTACTCTTGTCTGTACTCAGCGCATGCGCGTTGACGGCCTCGACAGCTCTCGCCCAAAGTGGGACGACGGTGACTGGCCGTGTGACGAGCGATGCGGGAGTCCCTCTCGGGGGAGTGAGCGTGTTCCTTCCGGGAATGAACATTGGTACTCAAACGAACGACGATGGTTCCTACACGTTCGTTGTGCCGGCTAGCCGCGCAACGGGAGCCACCGTGGCCCTGACGGCGCGTGTCATCGGGTACACCGCGAGGTCGGCAACGATCACCCTTACGCCGGGCGCCACCGTCACGCAGAGCTTTTCGCTCACGGTCAACCCATTCCACCTCGGCGAGGTTGTAGTCACGGGCGCCGGAATGTCTACGACCCGGGAAAAGCTCGGAGTGACGATCAATAGCGTCGATAGCTCAGTGCTCCGCCGCGCGTCCGAGCCTCAGAACCTTATCACGGCGCTTGCGGGAAAGGCACCCAACATCGTAGTGCGGACGCAGTCCGGCGAGCCCGGCGCGTCGGCGTCGATCATCATTCGCGGCGCTGCCTCGCTTACGGGAACGAATCAGCCGCTCTTTGTCGTCGATGGTCAGCCGATCGACAACCAGACGAACTCGACGTCGACGCTGGCAGTAACCGGCGGTGATGTGCAGGGCGGTACAGCGACCACGAATCGCGCTGCCGACATCAACCCTGCAGACATCGAGTCGATCGACATCCTGAAAGGGTCGGCTGCCTCGGCGGTCTACGGCGCACGGGCCGCGAACGGAGTGGTCCTCATCACCACCAAACGCGGTCGGCCGGGCCCGACCAGAGTCACGGTCAGCTCGAGCGAGAACTTCGACAAGGCGGTGACGCACGATTTCCTTCAGCATGACTACTCGCAGGGCTCGGTGCTGAACGGTGTTCCTTTCTCAGTGTGCAACGGGCCCGACTGCGTCCCATCACGGGGGCGCACTACATGGGGCGCGCAGCTGCCTGCCGGAACGCCGACGTTCGACCACATGAACGAGCTCTTTCAGACCGGGATCACGGCGGACAACAACATTCAGATCTCCGGCGGCAATGACAGAACGACGTTTTATGCGTCGGGTGGTCTGACAAACCAGGACGGCGTCGTCAAAGGACCAAACAACAAGTACAACCGGGCCAGCTTCCGCCTGAAGGGCACCCAGGAAGTAGGCAGTAAGGTGACGCTGAGCGGAAACTTCAACTACATCGACGCCCGCGGGAATTACGTCCAGCACGGCAATGACGTATCAGGTCTTCTGCTGGGTGCGCTGCGGACTCCACCGGCCTACAACAATGAGAATTATCTGACGGCGGGCGGACTGCAGCGTCCCTACAGATTCCCGAATCCTACCAGCATTGAATCTTTCTTCTGTTGCGCCTACTACGACAATCCCTTCTTCGTGCTCAACAGCCCGGGCAACCGCAGCGAGCTGGGCCGCGTAATCTCCAACTTCAACATCGAGTGGCGTCCACTGACGTGGCTTAACGTAAAGGAAACACTGGGCGGCGATTACTATAATGATGGGCGGTTGCAGGCGCTGCCGGTGACTTCGGCGAGCGATCCGGTCGGACAGGTGGTCCGCGCGGATCAGAACAACCTGGTAATCGATCACAACCTTATCGCGTCGGCGACTGGCAGTCGTGGCGAGAACCTCAACGCGACGCTGACCGTCGGACAGAACCTCAACTCGCGCCGTTATCGGCAGCTCACGTCGCAAGGAGAGGGACTAATCGCACCAGCTCCGCTCGCGATCGAGAATACCGTTTCGCAGACAGGAAAGGAGTTCAAGTCGCTGCGCCACGTCGAGGGATATTTTGCGCAGGGCGAGCTGAATCTTTACAACCAGCTCTATCTCACCGCGGGTATTCGTAACGATGGGTTCTCGACGTTCGGAGCCTCGCAACGGCGTCACAGCTTCCCGAAGGCATCCCTTGCCTGGACGTTCACCAACCTGTTGAACGGCGGGGAGCAAAAAGGTTGGCTCAGTTTCGGCAAGCTCCGCGCAGCGTACGGCGAGACCGGAAAGGAGCCCGACGTGTACGCGGCGTTAAATGCTCTGAGCACCACGGTGTTGTTCGGCTCGGGCTATGGCGATGCGCTGAAGACCTCGATCAATGGCGTCCCGGGCATAACCAGCAGCACGCAACTCGGCAACAGCTCGTTGAAGCCTGAGCGAAATCGTGAGACGGAATTCGGGGCCGATCTGGGCTTCCTGGATCAGAAGATCGATCTCTCGATCACCGGATACAACAAGAAGTCAACCGACGTGATTCTCCCGATCACGGTCAATGCGGGATCGACCGGATTCCTCAGGGCATTTGGAAATCCCGGCGCGCTGACGAATAAGGGCATTGAGCTCTCACTGAATGTGCGTCCGTTCACATCACAGAATCTGGCGTGGGAGGTTGGCGTGATGTACGGCCGCAACAAGGGCAACGTCACCAACCTCGGCGGCGCTGACATCTTCGACCTCTTGGAAGGGTTCGGATCCAACGAGGCTGAAGGCGCCGATGTTCTTGGATATGCGCCCGGCGTGATCATCGGTACCCGGTTCGTCCACTGCGGCAACGGAACACAGATCGACGTTCAGGGAATGACGGGGACCCAGAACATCGACGCGCTGTGCGCGGCGACCCCTGGTGGATTCAAGAAAAATGCGTTGTTCCTTGGCCCGGATGGGCTGCCAGTAGCGGATCCGTCGGTAGGCGTGATTGGCGACCCGCATCCGCGCTACACAATGTCCTATAGCACGTCCCTCAAGCTGATGAACAGGCTGACACTGTCGGGACTGCTCGACGTGCGTAAGGGCGGAGACGCTTATGATGGAACCCGCGGCGCCCTCTACGTGTTCGGTACGCATAAGGACACCGATCAGCGCAGCAGCACTGGTCAGTACGGCGTGAACTGGGATACCAAGCGATACCCCGACGTCGCAGGACCAGGTAAGGGTGTGGTGGCTCTCACCACTCCGACGCAGTGGCAGGACTGGCTGAGCGTGACGGGAACCGGCGGCGGGTTTGCCGGCCCGGGTGAGCAGTTTATGGAAGACGCGGGTTTCGTGAAGCTTCGCGAGCTTTCGCTCACCTTCTCTCTCGATCAGCCGTTCATTCGCAATTTCACCGGTTTCGGCTCGGCGGACATCCGCATTGCGGGCAGAAACCTGAAGACCTGGACCAACTATCGCGGGCTCGATCCGGAAGTCAATAACGCCGGCGCCGAGTACTTCACGCAGGGCATTGATTGGTTTGCGAACCCGCACACACGCTCGTTCGTTCTTTCTTTCAGTCTCAACCGGTAACACAGGAGAATTGAAGTGATAAAAATTCGATATCTTGCACCGGTTGCCGCGATCCTAGTGGCGAGCGTGACCGCGTGTAAAACAGATTTCCTGACGGGAGGGGATCTAAGTACTGACCCCAACCGTCCCACGACTGCTACCGCTACCCAACTCTTTCAGGGAATCCAGACCAACATCTGGGCATTCTTTGGAAGTGATCCGGCCAGAGTAACGGGCATGTGGGCCCGCGAGTTTGCGGGCGGGCAGAACCAGTATCAAAGCATTTACAACTACCAGTACGACGAAGGAATCCAGAGCGGCTTCAACTCTGGACTCTACGCGGCCGGTGGTCTGGTGGACATTGCGCGGGCGAAGGACATCGTCACGGCTTCGCAGAATTTCGCGCTGCTTGGCATCCTTCAGGTTCAGGAAGGAATGCTGATGGGAACGGGCGCGGATCTCTTTGGCGACCTGGTTTATTCACAGGCGCTCTCAGGCAAGCCAAACCCGACGCTCGATCCGCAGCTGAACGTGTATGACTCTGTTCAGAAAGTGTTGTCGGCCGGGATCGCCAACATGGCGAGTACCGCCGCTACCAGCTCGCCACCGTCTAACTCGGATCTCGATTACGGTGGTGATCTTGCCAAATGGACAGCGCTCGCTCACACGATGAAGGCGCGGTTTTTCATGCATACTGCCGAAGTGCGTGGTGCCGCAGCGTACACCGCGGCTCTAGCCGAGGTGCAGCTGGGCATCAAGGCCAACTCCGGGAACTACGTCGGTGCCTTTACCGCGAACTCGTCGGAACAGAACTTCTACTACCAGTTCGACGGGCCGGCTGGCCGGAAGGGCTACCTGGTTGCAGATCCGCAGTTCGTTGCGCTGCTGCAATCCCGAAATGACCCGCGGCTCGATGAGTATTTCGAGCCCACTCGCACTTTCCTGAGTGCCGCGCGGGAAGATCCGGCATTTCAGCAGCCGTATGTGACGTATGACGAGAACACGCTGATCTGGGCGGAGGCTGCATTCCGTACTGGCAACCAGGGTGTGGCGCTTCAGAAGTTGAATGAGGAGAGAGCCAATCATGGCTTCACGGCCGAAGTGGTCGCAGGTCAGGCTCTACTCAATGAGATTCTCACGGAGAAGTACATCGCTGACTTCCAGCTGGGTCACGAGGCGTGGAACGATTACAAGCGCACTTGCACTCCGAACTTCGCGCCGACCGTGGCGGGGAAGAAGATGCCCGGACGCATGTACTACGACACGAACGAGAGACTGACCAACACGAACATTCCGCCTGCTGGTCAGGGCTTCAACGGCTCGCGGAACGCGAACGATCCGCCTAACACGACATCGGACGGAACGGGCGCAGCCTGTCAGGCGGGATAAGCACCTTCGTACCGCGGTCTTTTGCCTAACTACGGTGAGTCCGGTCCGTCGCGTGTGACGGACCGGACTCACGCACTTTGTGCCCAGCGAGTATCCTTCAGCATGCGGTCAGGCATAGCACTCATTACCGGTAGCTGTTTTTTTGTGGCGTGCTACGCTTACACACCAATTCCGCCGGCGAGCGCGCCGGTCTCCGGTGCCGTCCGATTGACGCTCCTCCCATCCGCGTATTCGCAAAGCTTCAGCCGCATCGGATCGCAGGTCGCCGCAGTCGAAGGAGAGGTCCGCGCGATCGACGATTCATCCGTGACCATGTCGGTGACAGACGTAGCGCGAGCCACAGAGGATGACGAGCAGTTTCACGGCGAGACAGTCACGATTCCGCGGCAGAGCATCGCAGCGTTCGATCGACGCCATGTAAACATTCCGCGTTCGCTCGCAGTTACGAGCATGATTGTCGGCGGAGCGATCTGGATTGCCGCCTCACTCGGCCATGGTGCAGTAAATCAGGTCCGCCAAAAGGGGTCGAGCGGCACACAGTGATTTCGATTCTCCAACCGGCCCTGCGGCCTACCAGACCCCCACGCTCGAGCGGACGAGGTTTGATTCCAGGCTGAGCGTGACTGTGTGTCCAAGTCTCACCGAAACTGCGGGGCTGATGTACTCGTCGGTGCCGCCAATCCGATGCGCCACGAACTGAACGGTTCCGTTGGCGTTGATCCACCGGGGAGGGATTGCAAATTCGGCTGAGCGCGCCGCCGTCACAACCGTGAATCGCATGCGCCTACCGTCGTGAACCATGTAGAGGACGACGTCCGACCAGTTGTTGTTGGACACCTGGAGCACCACGTCCTCCTCTATCACCACTGGTTGGTCGCCGGCAGGAGTCGGCGGCTCGGCGGCGCGATGCGGTTTGCATCCAGCAACCAGTACCGCGGCGAAAATGGCGATGGTCCGGACGTACATGACCGGCTCCACGAGAGAACTGCGTTAATCTATAATGCGCGCATAAAATGCGCCGTGCGTTGACACAAGTACAGCATCCGTCTAACTTAACAGGCTAGTCCGCGCCAGGATTGGGTGGACTATTTATTACTTACGGGCAGACGTTTAACCAGTATTAATGCCAACAATCAATCAGCTCGTCCGGCAAAGCCGCCGTGACGTCCAGAAGAAAGAAAAAGCGCCAGCGCTAAAATCGAACCCGCAGAAGCGCGGCGTCTGCACCCGCGTCTACACTACTACCCCCAAGAAGCCCAATTCGGCGCTGCGCAAAGTGGCGCGTGTGCGTCTGACCAACGGCTTCGAAGTTACCGCCTACATTCCGGGCGAGGGACACAACCTGCAGGAGCACTCGATCGTGCTCATTCGCGGTGGTCGTGTGAAGGATCTGCCGGGCGTGCGCTATCACATCGTGCGCGGCTCCCTCGACGCTTCCGGCGTCAACGGCCGCAACAAGAGCCGCTCCAAGTACGGAACGAAGAAACCCAAGACTGCGGCAGGCGGAGGTAAGAAGCAGTGAGTCGCCGCAAAAAGTCGATCAAGCGTCCGATACTTCCCGACGCGCGCTACGATAGCCAGACCGTCTCCAAGTTCATCAACGCCATCATGTACGAGGGCAAGAAGTCGACGGCCGAGAGAATCTTCTACGGCGCGATGGACATCGTAGAGAACAAAACCAGTCAGCCCGGCGTGACGATCTTCAAGCAGGCGTTGACCAATCTCAAGCCCGCCGTTGAAGTGAAGAGCCGCCGTGTCGGTGGCGCGACCTATCAGGTGCCGGTTGAAGTTCGTCCCGATCGCCGCACCGCGCTGGCCATGCGCTGGTTGATCACCTTCTCACGCGGCCGCAACGAGAAGTCGATGGCGGAGAAGCTCGCCGCCGAAGTGATCGCCGCCAGCAAGGGCGAGGGCAACGCGATCAAGAAGAAGGAAGACACCCACCGGATGGCCGAAGCCAACAAAGCGTTCGCGCACTATCGCTGGTAATCGAACGCCGCACGAAATGAAGGCCCCGCCAGAAAGCGGGGCTTTTTTGTTAATGCGGAGTCGGTTTTCGGGCGCGATCTCCTTTGCGGCGCTCCGTAACTTCTCTTGCTTTTCTCCGCCGCTCCGCAGTCGTGGCAATGACGGCGAGAGAGAGCTCTATCAGTCCGTAAACGAGCGCGACTAGCGACAGGAGTGAAACAACAGCGAGCAAGCGCGTCATTCCCGCCGAGAGAGAAGCTTGTACTACACCATATGTCGAGAGCGTGACGAGGATCACTGACACGATCGTAATCACCGCCGCCTTGCCGATCGACATTCCGTGATCTAGTGGGGGATGTACGTCGTGCGGCTGCTCAACAGTAGCCGATGGTTCAGTCATGACAGTTCCGGTTTGCAGTTCCAGAGCGACCAGAATCAACTCATCATGCTTCGTGCCGCCAGCGACGGCAAGCTGGACAGCATTATCTGGGCAAACTTAGATTCGCAGAGGTGACCATCCGCGATTTCGAGATCGACAAGGATATCCGGCGCGCTTCGACGCTACCGGCTCGCGTTTATTCGGATCCTGAGTACTTCGAAGCCCAAAAGGATCGCGTCTTCGCGCGCAGCTGGCAGTACGTCGGCGACGCGGCCGCCGTCAAAGCGCCGGGCCGCGTCGCTCCGCTGACCCTGTTGGAAGGGTGCCTGAGCGAGCCGCTGGTCATTACGTCCGATGACGAGGGCACAGTCCGCTGCCTGTCGAATGTGTGCACCCACCGCGGCTCAATCATCGTCGAAGGCGAGGGTCACGCGCGCAACCTTAGGTGTCGATACCACGGCCGCCGATTCAATCTCGACGGAAAATTCGTGTCGATGCCGGAGTTCGACACCACGGTGGGATTTCCGTCGGAGAAAGACGATCTGCCGCAGCTCCCGCTCGAACGATTTGGTCCGCTGCTATTTAGCGGACTCGCTCCGGAGATGCCGTTCGGCGATTGGATCGGGCCCGTGCGCGAGCGAGTCGAGTTCATGCCGATCGACCAGTTCGCGCGCGACCTCGCCACGACGCAGGACTATCTGATCAGCGCCAACTGGGCGCTGTACTGCGACAACTACCTCGAAGAATTCCACATCCCGTACGTGCACGCCGGGCTGGCGGAGAAGCTCGATTATTCGGGCTATCGCACCGAGAGGTTTCGCTGGGGGAATTTGCAACTCGGGATCGCAAAGGCTGGCGAGCCGGCATTCGAGCTTCCCAAATCCCATCCGAACGCAAACGACCGCGTCGGCGCGTTCTATTTCTGGTTGTTCCCCAACATCATGTTCAACTTTTATCCATGGGGACTCTCTCTCAACGTCGTCGCGCCGCTGAGTGTGGGACGAACCAAAGTGTCGTTCCTCTCCTACGTCTGGAATCCCGGGTTGCGCGAGAGCGGTGTCGGCGCCGGATTGCATCGGGTGGAGATGGAGGATGAAGAAGTCGTCGAGTCGGTGCAGCGTGGCGTTCGCTCACGACTGTACGATCGCGGTCGTTACTCTGAGCGACGCGAAGTCGGAACACACCACTTCCACGAGCTGCTCGCTGACTTCATGCGACGGCCTGTCGGTAACAACGGAGCATCGCGTCTGACTCCGCGCGAGTGACGGAGCCCCGGGCCGCGCGGGAGGAATCCGCCAGAGCAACCGCTCGGCCGAGTCTGGGGTTGCTGGCTGTGCTCGGGGTGGTGTTCGGGCTGTCGGTGACCGTTGGCAACACGATCGGCTCCGGCATCCTCCGCACCCCTGGCCTGGTGGCGCAGCTGCTACCGACAGCGTGGCTTTTCATTGGGGTCTGGATTCTGGGAGCGCTTTACGCCGCGCTCGGAGCGAATGCTCTCGCCGAGCTCGCCACGATGATGCCGGAGTCGGGCGGTTATACGGTCTACCTCCGCCGCTCGATGGGACCATACGCCGGCTTCGTCATCGGCTGGAGCGATTGGTTGTCGACTTGCAGCAGCGCGGCGCTTGCTGCGCTCGTTATCGGCGAATACGTGACGATTCTGGCCGGGTTCTCGAAGAGTTTTACCTCGACGATCGCGAGCGCCGTGATTCTCGCCTTCGCTCTGATTCAGTGGCGCGGCGTGAAGACGGGGAGTTTCACGCAGAACCTGACTGCGTTCCTCAAGACTCTAGCATTCGCAGTTCTGATCGGTGCTTGTTTCGTGCTCGGCCGCGGCATTGGTGCCGGCGGCGCCACAAAGCCGCCCACCGGATTCGCTTTTCTGGCTGCGTTCGTGTTGGCGATGCAGGCAGTGATTTTCACCTACGACGGCTACAACGGGATCGTTTACTTCTCGGGCGAGCTGCGGAATCCAGCGCGCGACATTCCGCGATCGATGTTTGGTGGCGTGTTGTCAGTCGCGATCATCTACCTGCTGGTCAACGTCGGCTTCCTGTACGTTCTCCCCCTCGATAAAATGGCTGGCCAGCCGCTCGTCGCGGCGACGGCGGCGAAGGAGATATTCGGCGCCAAGGGAGACGCGGTCATCAGGATCCTGACGATTGTGTCTTTGCTTAGTGCTGTGAACGCGTATCAGCTGATGACGTCCAGGGTTTTGCATCGTCTGAGCGTCTTCGGATTCCTGCCGGCTGCAGACTATGTGAACCGCGGAGGCACGCCGGTGATTGCGCTCTTTCTTAGTGCCGCGGTGTGTCTGGCAATGGTCATCACCGGGACGCTGGAGATCGTCTTGGCGGTGACGGCCTTCTTCTTCGTTGCCCAGTACGCTCTGATTTTTCTGAGCGTCTTCATTCTCAGGCGTCGTGAGCCGGCCGCACCCCGCCCATTCCGCGCCTTCGGTCATCCATGGACCACCGGGCTCGTCCTCATCTTGTCGCTCGGATTCCTTGTCGGAGCGTTTTTCGCTGACACGCGAAACAGCATCTACTCACTCATCATGCTCGCGCTCAGCTGGCCCCTGTACCAGCTGCTTCGACCGAAGGCAGGGCGGCCGGTTCCAGCTGCGTAGAGCGCGATCCGCGTCCCTTACACTGCGATTCCACTCGAACCAGCGGCGCTCGGCGGGCAGGCGCTTGCAGGCAAGCAACATCTCCAGCGAGTCGCGCTGCAGCTGCGGAATCTCCGCGCGCCGCTGGACTAACGTCGGAATAGCGTCGCGCGAGAGCTCACGTGTTGCGTAGCGGGCATCGAATTGCTGCGACGTCATCGCGCGATCGATGTTCTTGTTGGCGATCCACGCCTCGTAGTTCCAGAAGACCAGCAGCGTGAAGACCCCGAGTGCGATCTCGGTGACGCGCCGGCCGAAAGCAACGGAGATTCGTCCTTTCCGGATTTCCACGGCGAGGGCGACCAAGATTAGCGCCATCACGACCATGTATGCTTGTGCGTGCACTCGCGCAACGGTGAAGCCGTAGGCGTTTTCGTAAAGTACTACGCGGCGGAATGCGGAGATCAGAACGAGCTCCAGTGCGATCACGAGCGCGAGCTCGAGACGGCGCAGCACAACACGATCGCGGTCGGTCGCGTCGGCCGGCCGAGCGAACTCTAGAATGATCACGATGGCGCCGACGATCGTGGCGGCGAAAGACAGCTCGCCGAATCCTCGGCGCGCGAAATCCGCAAATGTGACGCCGGTGCCGATCGCCGCCGGCGGCGGGTGAATGAAGTAGGAAGCCTGGAGCGCAACAAAGAGCCACAGTACGACTGCCGCGCTCCACAGCATCATGCGCTGCTCTGTCACGCCGACTCTCGAGGTGACACCGAGCGGCGGGAATTGGGGAAGCCTGGCCTCCATCTGCCGGGCGGCGATCGAGTTTGCTCCAAGTGTGAGCAAGAGCAGGAAGGCGAAGAACATCACCCGCGGCGGAAACGACCAGTCGGGGAGCCAGGCGGCGATGCGGTCGGTGCTCCAGCGGATGACCGGATCGGCGCTACCCAGCAGGGCGATGAGGACGACAACGAGCGGAGCGGAGAGGAGCGTACCCTTGATGATCGATCGTGCTCGTGGAGACGAGACGGATCGCGGCGCTTCGGCAGTCTCAAAGAAAGTGGCAGCCGCCACGCGAAGCGGAGCGAGGAACGGGACGGCGACGAGCAGCTTGGCGGACAGCTCGCTCCAGCTCTGGGCACCCAGGGTTATGGTGGCCAGGCCGAGGAGCATTGCATCGCTCACCACGATGAGGAAGTGGAGGAAGTCGTTATCGGTGAGGGCGAAGCCGAGGCTGAGCACGGTGGCCCAGGCTACCAGAGCGATGAGAGGTATTTCCACGCGTTGGACGGCTGCCAGCCGGGACACAATCAGGGAGATCGAAGCGGCGGCGACCCAGATTGGCCAATTGATCCCCGGCCAGGCGGAGAAAAGGATCCCAGCTCCGAGCGCTGAGGTAAGGATCGCGGTGGTCCAGACTATGGTCGAGCGAGATGAGCGCATTTGTTGGGTTGCCTCCAGTGGCAGAGTACTTTACATCATAAAGTAAGACGCCACAAGTGCTGCAGTTGTCACAACGCTGAGCGAAGCTCCGCAGTCATCGCAACGGGTGAAATCATTGGATAAAGCCGGTGTAGCAGAAATCGCGTGCCAGTGAGATGCGATCAAACTATAGTCCCCGATTCTGGCCACAGTGGATCAATTTCTTGCGCGGTTGCAGTTCATTTGAATAATCGTCGCCCATGAGTAAGGACACACACCCATCGCTCACCGAATGCTGGGTGCTTTGAAGAAATAGCACGGCACGATCGCGACCTCTTTGGAGGTGTGCGACAAAGGCAAACCCGGCGAAAGCCGGCGACGCAAAGCCACGAGGCTACCATCGGAGCGCATCGATACGCGCCGATCACGCCGGTCGGGCCGCCGAATCTCCGAAGGAGGTTTCATGTTGCCGCGCGCGCGAATCGGTGCGCTTATCGGCGCACCGATAGTCCTCTCTGCTTGCGACCAGGCTCCTGGCGCACCTGCGCCAGTCAACAATTGATCCGGCTGCTTATCGCCGACGATCGCCCCGTGTTCCGCGAGGGGCTGAAACACGTTATCTCGGAATGTCGTGACATGAGGCTCGTCGAAGTCGCCGTCGAGCGTGGCAGCGTTCTCGACGGAGCATGGAGTGCGGAGGCCGACGTGCTGCTGCTCGGAGACGTTTCCGTGCCGCCTCCCAAGATTCTCGACCTGATTCGTCAGCACAGTCGACGCGCAAAACCGACAGTCCTGGTGCTCGGCGTGCGCGACGAGGATGAGTATGCTATCCGGGTGTTGCGGGCCGGCGCCGCCGGCTACCTCACCAAGGACCACTCACCTCGCCAGCTGGTTGAGGCGATTCGAAGAGTGGCAGGGGGCAGACGGTACATCAGCCCCGGCCTCGCACAGAAGCTCGTGTTCGACCTGGAAGTAAGCAAAAAAGCACCCCCGCATGAAGGTTTGTCCGACCGCGAGTACCAGGTCCTCTGCATGTTCTGCACGGGGAGGGCGTTCAAGGACATCGCCATGGAGCTTGGCCTGAGTCCGAAAACGGTCGGCACCTACCGCAACCGGATCCTGCAAAAGCTTCATCTCAAAAGCAACGCGGAAATCATGCGCTACGGGATAGAGAACCACATGGTCAGGTAGGGGCTCAATCAGCATTTTTCGGTCGCGGTCCAGTGTCAGATAGGGATGACGAGCGATGAAGAATCCCACCGACTGCGTCAGACGCCCACCAATGGCCCGCGAGCCCGTGAGCCGAGATCTTACCAGCAGAGGTTTTTACTGGAGATACTCATGAAAGCGTCTCGCTTTCCGCTGGTTGGAACGGTTCTCACTGCGCTTATCTTCTCCGCATGTTCCGACGTCCAGAATCCGGCGGCACCCAGATCACCCAGCTTCACTTTATCGTCATCACAGTCCACCAACTACAGCGGCCGCGCAACGGTCGTGCAGGCAACAATCCTCGGCGGGGCTCCGATCGCTCCGATCACACTGGTCGACGCCGGGCCGCTACCCTCATCGGGGGGCGCTGAAGAGAAGTCACTCCTCGAAGCGAACGTCCCCGGACTCCTTACGGCCGAGGTGCTCCATGCCGCCACGTCCGGCCAGGGGAATCGGAGTAGCTCCGAGGCGTCCGTAGCCGAGCTTTCGGTAACGGCAGGTGGAAACAGCATCTCGGCTGACTTCCTCATGGCAAGGGCGGAGGCGAAGTGTACCGATGGTACCGCGTCTGCCAGCGGCAGCTCGGAGATTGCGCGGCTCGGGATAAACGACCAGACGATTGTCGTGAGCGGTGCGCCCAATCAGACGATCACGCTGCCGAACGGAAGCGTAATCATCAACGAGCAGCAAGGCGCGCCCGGGGACATCACTGTGAATGCGCTCCACATAATGGTAAACGGAATCGCAGATATCGTGATCGCCTCGGCTCATTCCGATATCGGCTGTCCGACAGCTCCGCCCCCGCCTCCTCCGACCTGCCCCGATTTCGTAACGGGCGGTGGATGGATTGTCGGGACGCCATCGGGCGCGAGGGCAAACTTCGCCGTGGCTGGCGGCGTGAAGGACGGTGCGTTCTGGGGACATCTCAACTACATCGATCACGGGGCAAACGGTCCTAAAGTGAAGGGTACCGGCCTCACGGGCTACGGGGCGCTCGATGCAACGACCCGCTGGATCGAGGGCACGGCCGAGATCAACGGGCAGCCCGGGTCTACCTACCGGGTCGAAGTGACGGACGCGGGTGAGCCCGGCCGAGCGGACAAATTCACTCTCAATTTGTCGAATGGGTACACAGCCACAGGGGAGTTAGCGGGCGGGAATCTTCAGCTCCACGATAGCTGCTCGTAGCCACTGAGCATTTTTTGGGGAGTGGTTGCGATAACCACTCCCCAAGTTCGTTCCGGGTCGTCTTGACTTAGCTTCGTTCCGGAATAGCTTTACAAGGCTATGGCGGATCGCGATTTATCGCGCCCGCAGGAAGCACAAAAAATCAATCGCCGAACGAGCCCGCTCGCGCGGGCACCCCATCGAAACCTGGTGGTCGGCGCGCCTCGAGTCCCCACCCGCGAAACAGTTGCGGGTGCACCCGGCGGCAGCGGATGGATACCGGTCCCATCGGGGCGGCTGGTCCACCCGCGTTTTTGTTGAAGTGAGATTACCGGGCCAGCCGGTTTGGCGCGGTTCACATAGAGAGAGTTCGAACAGCTTATGGCACGCAACACCCCGCTCGATCACTACCGGAACATCGGCATCATGGCCCACATCGATGCCGGGAAGACGACTATGACCGAGCGCGTCCTTTATTACACCGGCAAGACCCACAAAATCGGCGAGGTGCATGAAGGCACCGCGACGATGGACTGGATGGAGCAGGAGCAGGAGCGCGGCATCACGATTACATCCGCCGCGACCACTGCCTTCTGGGAGCGCAACGGGACCGAGTACCGCATCAACATTATTGATACGCCGGGTCACGTGGACTTCACCGTCGAAGTCGAGAGATCGCTCCGTGTGCTCGACGGTGCCGTGACCCTTTTAGATTCCGTCGCCGGCGTCGAGCCGCAGACGGAGACCGTATGGCGCCAGGCCGACCGCTATAAGGTCCCGCGCCTCATCTTCGCCAACAAAATGGATCGCGTCGGCGCGGATTTCGATCGTTGCTTGGTGATGATCAAGGACCGCCTCACCAAGAACGCGTACCCGATTCAGCTTCCGGTCGGAAGTGGTGAAGCGTTCACCGGTCACATCGACGTCATCGAACGCAAGCAGTACATCTTCGACGACGAATCCCTCGGCAAGAAGTTCGAGATTACCGAAGTGCCCGAAGAGTACCGGGAGAGAATGGAGCAGGCGCGCCACGATGTGATCGAGGCGGCCGTTTCGCACGACGAATCTCTGATCGAGAAGTATTTCAGAGGCACGGAGCTGACGGTCGAGGAGATTCGACACGCCATTCGCAGCTCGACCGTCGGCGGCTACATCGTGCCCGTGCTCTGCGGCGCCGCGTTCAAGAACAAGGGCGTCCAGGCGATGCTCGACGCAGTTGTGGACTTCCTCCCGTCGCCAGCCGACGTTCCGGCGATCATCGGACACCTCGCCGACGGCGAGACCGCGGAGCGACATCCGAGCGACGATGAGCCATTCGCGGGACTGGCGTTCAAGATTGCGACCGACCCGTTCGTAGGTAAGCTGACGTTCTTCCGCGTTTACTCGGGCGTGCTCGAGTCCGGCTCGTACGTCTACAACGCCACCAAGGACAAACGCGAGCGCATCGGACGTCTGCTCCAGATGCACGCGAACAAGCGCGAAGAAATCGAAGAGGTGCGCGCCGGCGACATCGCCGCCGCGATCGGTCTCAAGGACACGCGCACTGGCGACACCATGACGATGGAAGATTCGCCGATAATCCTCGAGGCGATGAAGTTCCCGAATCCAGTCATCGACGTCGCGATCGAGCCGAAGACGAAAGCCGATCAGGACAAGCTGGCGATCGCCCTACAGAAGCTTTCCGAGGAAGATCCGACGTTCCGCGTTCACTCCGATCAGGAAACCGGGCAGACGATCATCTCCGGAATGGGCGAGCTCCATCTCGAGATCATCGTCGACCGCATGCAGCGCGAGTTCAAGGTTGATGCGAACATCGGGCGTCCCCAGGTTGCTTACAGAGAGACGATCAGGAAGCGCGTTGAAAAGGTAGAAGGCAAGTTCATTCGCCAGTCGGGAGGTAAGGGTCAGTACGGTCACGTGGTGATCAACATTGAGCCGGCGAAGCAGGGCGAAGGGTTCATCTTCGAGGACAAGATCGTCGGCGGTGTGATTCCGCGTGAGTTCATCAAGCCGTCGGAAGAGGGAATGCGCGAGGCGCTCGAAGGCGGCGTGCTGGCCGGTTATCCCTTGGTCGACGTGAAAGCCGAGCTGGTGTACGGGTCGTACCACGATGTCGACTCCAGCGAAATGGCGTTCAAGATCGCCGCCTCGATGGCGATCAAGGAAGCAGCGAAGAGGGCGAGCCCGGTGATTCTCGAGCCGATCATGAAGGTCGAAGTCGTGTCTCCCGATCAGTACATGGGCGATGTACTCGGCGACCTGTCATCGCGCCGCGGCAGAATCGGTGGTATGAATCAGCGCGGCGAAGCGCAGGTCATCGATGCGATGGTTCCGCTCTCGGAGATGTTTGGTTATTCCACCAAGCTGAGATCGATGACGCAGGGTCGCGCGGTTTACTCCATGGAGTTCGCGCACTACGAAGAAGTACCAAAGTCGAAAGCAGAAGAAATCATCAATAAAGTCACCGCAAAGGCGAGATAGAAATGAGCAAAGAGAAATTCAATCGGACGAAGCCGCACGTGAACGTGGGAACGATTGGGCACGTCGACCATGGCAAGACCACTCTGACCGCAGCCATCACCGCGATCCAGGCCAAGAAGGGCTTGGCATCGCCCGTTGCATTTGACCAGATCGACAAGGCTCCTGAAGAGCGGGAGAGAGGTATTACGATCGCGACCGCTCACGTGGAGTACGAGAGTGAGAAGCGGCACTACGCGCACGTCGACTGCCCGGGCCACGCCGACTATGTGAAGAACATGATCACGGGTGCCGCCCAGATGGACGGGGCGATTCTGGTGGTCAGTGCGGCTGACGGTCCGATGCCCCAGACGAGAGAGCACATCTTGCTGGCCAAGCAG
>QHUA01000016.1 GCA_003221805.1 Gemmatimonadota bacterium | reverse complement strand
ACCGATCGAGCTGGCGACGGAAGACGTTGCGGGTTGCGGCGACAGCGCGCGCTCGGCGGTACACGCCGTGGCCGCTGAGACGATTGCGAGAGTGAAGGTCAGATGAGCGAGTTTCATTTCCTGTTTTCCCTGAGGTGGCGTCGAACCTCATCAGTAAGCATTGCCCGTGCCAGCCTCTCTTAACCCCTGAATAATGGGGTGAAGCTCATCAGTTAGCTAGTCAGGGGTTCCAATTGCCCTTGGCGACCGCCGGGACAAAAGACTCCAGACCGGGCGCCGGCAATTCCACCGTCTGCCCTTTTTCGGCGCTCATATAAGCCGACATCAGAATCTTCACGACTTCGAATCCGTCGTCGAAAGTGAGCATCGGCTTTTCGCCGCTCAAGAAAGCGCGGGCCATGTGGCGGTTCTCTCCGCTGTAACCATAAACCGACGCTTCCTCGGCCACGACAGGCATCAATCCCATCTCAGCATTCTGCTTCTCGACCAGATCCTCGCCCGCTTTCCCCTTTACTTCCCGGCTGAAGAACATCTTGAGACTCGAGTCGAGTGTGTTCCAGGACATCGAGTATTCAGGGCCGAGCAGCTCCGCCGACAACCGCAGTCCGGCGCCGATGAAGGCCCATGACGTCGTCACCTCGCCTACCAGAGTCTCTCCGTTCTCGCCCTCGTACTCGATGGTGGCGCGAGCGAAGTCTTCGGATGGATGCTTGGTGTAGTCGACTTCCTTCCCCATCGTCTCCGAAAGCTGCTTCGCGTAATTGCTGCGCGACCATTTGAGTGAAGCGATGTGGGCGCTGATTCGCACCGGCTTGATCGACGAACGTGGCGAGCCTGGCTTGGTGAGAAGGTGTCGCACCACTTCCACAGAGTGACACATCATGTCGTTGAGGACGCCGCCGCCCTGAAGCGAACCTTGCCAGAACCACGGCATGTGTGGACCGCTGTGCTCCTCGGCGGCGCGCGCGAGGTAAGGCCGACCCGTGAGCGACGCGCCGCGCGCCCAAATGAGCTCGCGACCGCGCGTGATGTCCGGAGCAAAGAGCTGATTCTCGAGGTAGCCGGTGCTGAGCCCGACGCTCTTCACCAGCTCCACCACCTGCTTCGCCTCGGCGACATTGCGCGCGAGAGGCTTCTCGCAGGCGAGCCCTCTCAATGTTCCCGCACCGCTCTTGACCGCGTCGACGATCTCTTTGATGTTGGCGAGGCGCGCGTGATTCGGACCACAGAGCCAGAGAGCATTGATGGCGGGGTCCGCCACCATATCGCGGATCGACTTGTACGGGCGCGCCTCTCCGACGTCAAGCTCTCTGGCGAGAGCGGCCGACGATGCGGCGTTTTTTTCATTCGGACTCCAGACGCCGCGGACATCTATCTCACGGACAGAAGTCAACGACTGGATGTGGAAGCGGGCGTTGAAGCCACTGCCGACGAAGCCGATGCCGAGACGCTCTGTGCTCATTTCAGTCGCTGAAGAGGATAGCGATTAAGAGATCAGCCGGGAGTGAGGCGCAGTTTGTTGCGATCGAACTTCGCGTAGGAGACGCCGAGCTTCCGCAATGCCTCGGGCGGGCATCCATTCCAGTTGGGATTGAAGACGTTGCCGATGTAGCGCAGATCCTTGACACCCATCTCGCTAGACCAGAAGCCGGTAGCGGTGAGGTCGCGGAAGCGATTGAAGAAGCTGACGCCGTCGTCCATTCCCGCCGGCGCTTTTCCAGGCCACGCAATGTCGTTGACGATTGCTTCGCGCTGTGTCGGCGTCGCGTCCGCAAACGGTTTTCCGAATCGCGAATTGGATTGGGCATCGATCCAGGCCAGGCCTTTGCGCATCCAATCCTGGCTGCGCGGGCGATCCGTCATCGTGAAATCCATGAACTCAGGAACGCCGGCATCGGTCGCACTTCCCGATCGCTCGTCCTTCGGAATGATCATGTCGGCGAGAATGCCGACCGTGCGATACTCCGCGGCAGTGAAGAATTTGGGAGCGTAGGCGTTGCCTTCGGCAGCGGCGCGAAGTGCATTCTCGACAAAGCGACGCGCTTTCTCCTGCTCGGCGGTTGGCCAGCTGAGAAATGCGGCGACCGGGAGAGCAGCCATAAGTTGAACCGCATTGCGGCGACTCAGCGCCCTGGTCGGTGCCTGCTCGTCGTCCCGGGCGTCATTCATCGGTTCGTCATTCGAATTCGACATTAGAGCGCCCTCCGCTTCATTTCCTGGGCGATGTATTCGCTGGTGCGCATCGACAACGCCAGAATGGTCCAGGTGGGATTCTTGTCGGCCTGTGACACGAAAGGTCCGCCGTCAGTGACGAACAGATTCTTTACATCGTGGGCGCGACAGTTGGCATCAAGGACCGATCTCGATACGTCGGTGCCCATGCGCGTCGTTCCCAGCTCGTGGATGATCGATCCGCCGGTGGCAATGCCGTAGCCTTTGCTCTGTTCCGGCATCTTGTCGAAAACCTGACCTCCCATCTGTTCGACCAGCGACCGGAAGGTCTGCTGCATGTGGCGAACCTGATTGTACTCGTAGTCCGTCCACTGCCAGTGGAAGCGCAGCACGGGGATGCCGTATTTGTCCTTAACCGTCGGATCGAGCTCGCAGTAGCTCTTGTCGTTCGGAATCATCTCACCGCGACCGGAGAAATAAACGTGCGCGCCGTAGAGTCGGCGGTATTCATCCTTCAGCGACTTGCCGTAACCGCCGCCACCCGGGTATTGCTGGATACCGCCCATGAACCCATAGCTTGGCGGGTTGAGTCCGCCGCCTACCTCGATGTGGTAGCCGCGCGGGAAATCGAGCTTCTTGTTGTCGATCCACCACGGCATGTAAATGTGGTTTCCGCCAACACCATCCTCGTTGTGCGGAACGTGGTCCATCATCTTCGGGATGAAACCGGAGACGTCGGTGCCGGTAGTGTCCGTGAGATACTTCCCGACAACTCCACTAGAGTTCGCGAGTCCATGTGGATATTGCGGCGACTTGGAGTTGAGAAGGAGGCGGGCTGTCTCGCACGCGCTCGCGGCCAGCACCACGATGCGAGCGCTGGCGTGTCGTTCGGCGCCCGTTTTAGTGTCGATATAAGTGACACCGCCGGCGACGCCTCGATTATTCAGTGTTACTTCGCGCGCCATCGCGTTCGTCACCAGAGTCAGTCGTCCGGTGCGCAGTGCCGGTGCGATGAGAACGTTCGTTGAAGAGAAGTTGGAATTGGTTCTGCAACCGCGATTGCACTGGCCGCAGTAGTGGCAGGCCATGCGGCCGTTGTGTGGTTTGGTGAGAATGGAAAGCCGGGCGGCGACACAGGTGACGTTCAGGCGATCGGCGGCATCCTTGACCATCAGCTCGTAACAGCGCGGCTGCGGCGGCGGTAGAAAATATCCGCCGGGATGGTTGGGAAGATTGTCGTTGTTGCCGAACACTCCAATCAGCTTGTCGATGCGATCGTAGTACGGAGCAATGTCGGAGTAACCAATCGGCCAGTCGTCGCCGAGTCCGTCGCGGCTCTTCGCTTTGAAATCGTCCGGGCCAAAGCGAAGAGAGATGCGACCCCAGTGGTTGGTGCGTCCGCCGACCATGCGCGCGCGCCACCACATGAAGTCGGTGCCCTCGGCTTTGGTGAACGGCTCGCCTTGCAACTCCCAACCGCCAATGCAGGCATCGAACTCACCGAATGGACGGTCGGTGGTGGACGCCCCTCGTCGCGGTGACGTATAGGGCATCCGAAGCATTGCGGAATCCTTGGTGTTATCCCACGGCCCTCCAGCTTCGAGAAGGAGGACGTTGGCGCCAGCGCGCGTGAGCGCGTAGGCAGCCATGCCACCACCCGCGCCCGACCCGACGATGGCGACGTCGTACGTTTTGCGCTGCAGGGGGAGAGAGGAACCCAGAAGCATCTCAAATCCGCCGTTGAAAGACACGGGAAAGTACCCCGCGCCGGCGCCCTGCACTAGGCCCAGAAAGCATCATTTTTGTGTCATCTCCGGCGGGCGTTCTGGCCCAAACGGATGGCTGTTTGTTGGGAAAAAACGTGACTACCCGGGCCAGAAAACCGTCCTTTTACCAAGCGAAGTACCCACGCCCAACCCATTCGCGCGTGCCAATGCAATTCACAAGTGACAGCGCGAACCTCTACCGCATCGAGACGACTCGAAAAGCGGTGATTCTCACAATGGTTACCGGTGAGGAATTGAGGGGAAACGTTTTCATCCACCTCTCGTCATACCGGCCATTTGAGCTCGAGGACGTCTCCGAGCTATTTAACGCCGACAGCCCGTTTTTCCCGCTAGAGCTCGACGGCGGAGAAGTGATTCTGGTAGCGAAGGAGCGCGTCGCTGAAGTCGCGGCGAACCGCGGTGACGCCGCGTCCGACCAGCAGCCCGGCGACGGACCGATACCGACCGCACTACTGCAGATCATTCTCATCGGAGGCGAAGTTCGCCTCGGCTCTATACGACTGGAGGTGCGCCCGGATCGCGCTCGCGTGCTGGACTATCTCAACGCGCTCACCTCGCGGTTCCTGACACTCTACACATCGAACGAAGCCCGATTGATCAATCGTTCTCTGATCGATCGCGTTCGTCCACTGGACTGACATGGCCCAGCTAGATCGCTTTCTCAACCTCCTCGTGACCAACAACGCCACGGCACTTCTCCTGACCGAAGGAGAAGTCGCCGCGGTGATCATCAAGGATTCACCGCGCCCAGTGATGAAGCAGCCGCTCACGAGCGCGCAGATCCTGACCTTGGTCCGGGAGATCGCACCACAAAACCAACCCCATTCGCTGGACGCTGCGGGTAATGTGCGGTTCGAGTATTCGTCAGCCGATGGAACGTTCGAGGTTGCACTCACCCAGAACGGCAAGATCGCCGCGCGGATAGAACGGCGCGGACCGGCCGGCACCGCGCCAAAGCCGAACGTCACTCCGGCCCAGGCGTCAGCGCCGCAGAATGGAACGCCGAGGTCACCCTCGACGGCAGCACCCAGCAACGAAGCGCCGCGCGCTGAAGCCGGCGTTGCTGCCGCGCCGCGCGCAGCGGCGACGGGCAACCGTGCGCTCGACCGGATGGTGAACCTGCTGCGGGTGCTGGTGAGCAACAAGGCTTCCGACCTCCACCTGCGCGCCGGCTCGCCGCCGATGCTCCGTTCCAGCGGCGAGATCGCAAACATTCCAAACGAGCCTGCGCTCTCATCGGACGAAATCGAAGCGATGGTGCATTCGGTGATGCTCGACCACAGCCGACAGGAATTCAAGGAAATCAACGACAGCGACTTCGCGTACGAGATTCCGGGGTTGGCGCGCTTCCGCTGCAACGCCCTCCGCGACCGCAAGGGTACCGGTGGAGTCTTCCGTGCGATTCCGGCTGCCGTCGTTACAGTCGAAGAAATGGGAGTCTCCGCTGAGGTGCAGCGTCTCTGTCACCTCACCAAGGGCCTGGTGCTCGTCACTGGTCCGACTGGTTCTGGAAAGTCGACGACGCTTTGCGCGCTGATCGACCTGATCAACCGCACCCGTTCGGATCACGTCATCACCATCGAGGACCCGATCGAGTTCGTCCACGAGAGCAAGAAGTGTCTGATCACGCAGCGGCACGTCGGCGTTCACACGTCGTCGTTCAAGCACGCGCTGCGCGCGGCGCTGCGCGAAGACCCTGATATCGTGCTCGTCGGTGAGCTGCGCGACCTCGAGACTGTCTCGATGGCAATCGAAACCGCCGAGACCGGTCACCTCGTTTTCGGCACCGTTCACACGTCGACTGCGGTGAGCACTGTCGACCGTGTCATCGACCAGTTCCCGCCCGATCGTCAGGCCCAGATTCGAGTGATGCTCTCGGAATCGCTCAAGGGTGTCATCTCGCAGGTTCTCTGCAAGAAGATCGGTGGTGGCCGCGTGGCCGCACGCGAAATCATGCTTTCGACTCCGTCGGTCTCCAACCTGATTCGGGAAGGAAAGACGTTCCAGCTGCCATCGGTCCTGCAGACGTCGCGAAGACTCGGCATGGTGACGATGAACGACGCGCTGATCGAGCTGGTCGATTCGAAGCAGGTCGAGCCGCAGGAGGCATATCTCAAGGCGACCGACAAGGTCGGCATCATCAATATGCTGAAGCAGCGTGGCAAGGACGTGAGCTTCGCCGACCCGGACGACGCTCGCGCTGCTGGTGCGTCAACAGACGCACAGGCGAAGCCCGCGGGCAAAACCCGCTAGACCTACTCCATCACGTGCTGGGCGTCAGCCGCCCCCTTCGTGTGTCGGATCAGAATTAGCAGCGGAATCAGCGCTAGTATCAGTGCGGCACTGAGCACGTAGATCCGACTGTAGGCGATTACGCTCGCCTGTCCCATTAGCTCACGATCCATGATCTCGAGCGCGCGCTGGCGCGCCGTCCAGGGATCAGCGCCGCCCCCGATAAGGCCTCGCGTCAGCATGTCCAGTCTGCTCACGGTGGTCGGGTCGCCGAGCGATACGTGCTCGGCGAGTATCGCGCGAAATTGCGCCGTGTAGTGGGACAGCAAGGTCGCGATCGCCGCGATGCCCAGCGAGCCGCCCAACTGTCTGAAGAAGTTGTAGAGGCCAGTCCCCTGCGGCAGCTCACGATGAGTGAGCTCGGCGAGCGTGATAGTCGTCAACGGAACGAACATCATCCCCAGACCGACGCCACGCATGATGAGGGACCAGAAAAAATCGGTGCTGCCGCTCTCACCGGTGACGCGGGAAAGTCGGATCATTGCCCCCGCAAAAAGCAGCGCGCCAATCGCGATCAGAATGCGAGCATCGAACTTGTTGGTGAGCCGGCCAACAACTGCCATCGAGACCGCAGTGGCGAGGGCGCCCGGGAGCAGAACGATACCGGTTTGCTGAGCCGTCATCCGAAGATTGCTCTGCAGGAATACGGGAAGCGTAAAAACGGACGCATAGAGCCCGACACCCATCACGACGCCGAGCAGCGTGCCAACCCACATCTGTCGGTGCTTTAGCACGCGGAAGTCAATCACCGGATCTGCCGTCGTAAGCTCGCGCCAAATGAGCGTGATTCCGGTGACGGCACTCGTAACGGCGAGAAACGTCATCAGCCTGGAGTCGAACCAATCATCGCGTTGCCCGTACTCGAGGAGGTACTGCAGGGAACCGACGCTCATCGCCAGGAGTGCTATCCCGATGTAGTCGATGGTGGGGGGGCGCTCCTGGTCTTCCGGATCGTGAACGTAGGCGATGATCATCGCCGCGGCGAGGACGCCGACGGGAAGGTTCACGTAGAATATCCAGGGCCAGCCGTAATTATCGGTGAGCCAGCCGCCGAGGGTTGGTCCAATCGTTGGACCAACCATCACGCCAAGCCCGAAGAGCGCCATTGCCATCCCCGCCTCGCGCCGCGGAAACGACTCGAAAAGAACGGCCTGGGACACCGTCATCAGCGCGCCGCCACCCATTCCCTGAACGATCCGCCAGAACACCAGCTCTGAGAGCGAAGTAGAGGCCCCGCACATGAAGCTGGTGACGGTAAAGATGATTATCGATCCGACGAAGTAGCGCTTGCGGCCGAAGAAATCGCCGAGCCATCCCGTCAGTGGGATGATGATGACATTGGCGAGGATGTATCCGGTGGAGACCCAGGCGATCTCGTCTAGACTCGCACCGAGGTTACCCATCATGTCCGGCAGCGCGACGTTGACGATCGAGCTGTCGATGACCTGCATCAACGCCGCCAGGACGACGGCGAAGGCGATGAGGTATTTATGCGGCGCGCCTTCCGGGGGCGCCGCGATCGGCTCTACTAGAGGTACGTCGTCAGGAAGATCGTGCTCGACAGCGGTTGCAACTGACATTGACTACAGTCAGTGCAATGGTCGGCCCTTTTTCAAGGCCTAGGGATTCTGTTGAGACGTATCGATGCGGGTTTGTCTGGCCGTGGCAGAATCGGCGACGGTCATCGCTTTCTTGACTGCCTTTGCACCCGGAATCTGCGAGCCGGCGAGGATGCTGTCTTTCTCACGCTGGGTCCGGGTGGTGGTACTGGTTTGGGTCGT
>QHUA01000232.1 GCA_003221805.1 Gemmatimonadota bacterium | reverse complement strand
AGCTCTACGCAAAGAGCGCCGGCTCTGACACCGGCGCTCTTGCGGCTTATCACTCTTCGTTAGAGTAGCCGCGATCCGTCTACGGCTTCTTTGGAGCCGCCGGTGCCGCCGTCCCCGTCGTCGGCCGGGTGCCGAAATCAACCGTCGGCGCTGTCTCGCTGCCTGCCGCTGCCTCAAAGTAGGTCCTCGGCTTGGCCCCAGTCACTTTCGCCGTAATCGCCTGCGGAAAAGTGCGGATATAGCTGTTGTAGGCCTGCACCGCCTGGTTGTAATCGGTTCGCGACGTCGCGATCCTGTTTTCCGTACCCGCCAGCTCATCCTGCAGACGGAGGAAGCCCTGATCCGCTTTTAGCTGCGGATAATTCTCCGCCACTGCGATCAGCCTGCCGAGTGCCCCGGTCAGTGACGCGTTGGCGTTCGCCATCTGCTGCGGATCGCCGGTCTGAATCGCGCCCGCTAGCCCCGCTCGCGCCTGGGCCACCTGAGTGAAAACCGCTTCCTCGTGCTGCGCGTATCCCTTCACCGTATTCACCAGATTTGGCACCAGGTCCGCGCGACGCTGCAGCTGCACCGAGATCTGCTGCTTCGCCTGCGATGCATTTTCATCGTATCGCTGAATTTGGTTGTATCCGCAGCCCCCCACACCAAGCAGCAATGGGGCGAGGGCTAGCACCGTGCGACGCTTCATTTTCCTATCCTCTGAGTGAGATTGACGACACTCTGTGTGGCCAAAGCCCACAGTAATTTACGACTTGTATTCGTTGAGATATGCCACCAGCCGCTCCATCGCCGCCAGATATCCCTCCAGAATACCAGCGGCATCCTCGCGCGGAATTTTTTCTGCGCCACGCATGTGACGGATCACCTTCACGAACGGGTCCGGCGAAAAACTTGCGCGCTGCGCGAGCGAGCGCGTTAGCTCTTCGTAATCCTGCGAAGGAACGTGCCCGAACAGACGCGACACTCCGCGGAAAACCACCATCAGGGTGCTCAGGCTCTTCTCGAGCACTTCCAGCTGCAATCGATTATCTCCACCCGCGCCCATAACCGCCTGACGCAGTTGGAGAAGCTTACCCATCGTCTGATGCTCGACCTGCAAACGCAGATCAGACGGAGACACACGAATGCCGTTGAACGGCGGATCGCCGAACAGGACGCGATGCCGCTCGAGTATGTCGGCGTATTCCATCGGGAAAATGTCCGCCGAGGATTTCCACTCGCTCGTCGTGAAGGTCAGCGGCGGATGATTGCCATCCTCTGCCCACGCCTTCGACACTGCCGCCGCCGGCCACGGCCGAGCCGAACAGCACCACCGAGCGAAGCCCGCCGCCGTACGCGAGCTGAAGCTGCCTGACCAGTTCGTCGAGTTTCATCATCGTCCTCCTCCGCTACCAGCTCGAGCCGCCGCCACCACCACCGAATCCGCCGCCACCACCAAACCCACCGAACCCTCCACCGCCGCCACCAAATCCGCCGAAGCCTCCACCGCCCCAGCCGCCGCCACCCCACCCACTCCGTCGACCGCCAAAGGTCCCGGGGGGAATCACAATCGGAATTGGGAGGCAGCCGGGTCCGCATCCTCCCCCGCGACGACGCAAGCTACCCAGTACGATCAGAATGATTATGAAGATGATCAACAGCACCGGCAGCGGAATTCCGCCACCGCTGGTCGACGGATACTGAGCCTCCGGCGCCGGCAACGGCGGAGGAGCGAGCGTCGTGTCTAGCGTGAAGTTGAATTCTTTCGCGAACGCTTGCGCCGTTCGCAGCGTCACCAGCTCCAGTCCAGTGCTGTAATCTCTCTCCCTGAACGCCGGCGTCGCCTCGCGGCAGATGTCGCCGGCGTCGGCGTCGGTGATGAATCCTTCGGTGCCGCGCCCGGTCGCGATGAAGCAATGGCCCCTGCCATCCTTGCTCGTCTCTTTCGGAACGAGCAGGATCACCGCACCAGCGTTCCGTGTCGGATCACCCGGGTTTCCGATCTTGCCGACCTTCCACTGTCTGCCGATCTGCAACGACACTTCCTGGACGTCGCGCGTGCCGATATCGGGGAGAGTGACGATTGCCATCTCTCCCCTGGATTTCGTGCGCACATCTGCGGCGATGCGCTCCATGCGCTGGATCGCATCGGGCGTCAGCACGTGAGCGAAATCGTTCACGAGCCCCGTTGGAGCCGGGATCTGAATGCCTTGTAGAAGGAGGAACAGCCAGGCTGTTCGCAGCGCAGTCAGCGCAGTCGAAGGAAAGCCGATCAGAACCGAGGTAAGTATCTATCTCCTCCGCTTGGAGTACGCATCTGCTCTCCCTTGATTTCACCGCTTGCCGGGAGGTCTATTTAGCAGATGCCTCAACCACAAGTCAACCGCATCCGCCGACTCGCTGCGCTCTCACTCGCACTTGCTTGCGCTCCCGCGAACAACAAGCGACAAGGTTCTGAAAGCACTTCAGTCACGCGCGCGGAAACAACTGCAGTCGCCAGCCGCGCACCGA
>QHUA01000015.1 GCA_003221805.1 Gemmatimonadota bacterium | reverse complement strand
TTGAGATATGCGATCACGTCGGGGTTCGATTTCTCGCGGATCCAGAAGTAGTTGTCGGTGCGGATCTCGCCGTGGAGTGTGTCGATCTTCGGCTTCGCCGTGGCGACCGGTGGCAGCATCGCTGGCGCCTGCGCGACGAGGCGCGCGCCAAAGCCTCCTGCCATAGGTAGTGCGGCGAGGGAGCTGAGAAGGATCCGGAGATGGCGCATGTGGGCCTCTGAGGGGGAGGTCATGGACGCGGGTGGGTTGGCACTGTTTTATCCCCTGACCGCGGCACGTGTCA
>QHUA01000014.1 GCA_003221805.1 Gemmatimonadota bacterium | reverse complement strand
CCAGCGGACCTCGTCAAATCCGCGGGTGACGGCCCGGTAGTTTCAGTGTCGAGAGGGCTGCGACGGGCCCCACTCCCCCAATTCACCCTTCTGCCTTCCAATGATCCTGACGATTGTCGCGACACTCATCGTCGTCGCAACCGGCGCGTTCATTTATACGACGATAGCCGTCAACGTCGAGGCTGGTCGGGAGGACTCGATCGTATCGGTGCCGCGCGTCGGCGAAGACGCTCAGTCGTTCATGCGCGCGCTGGCGGGAAGTGTGAGTCAAAAGGTAGCCGCGGGAAACGAAATAACCCTCTACCAGAACGGGTCAGAGATATTTCCCGCGTTGCTGGGTGCGATCGCAGCCGCCCGGGAAAGCATCCACTTCTCGACGTTCGTCTATGAAGCAGGCGAGATTCCGTCGTCCTTTGGCGAAGCCTTCGCGGCAGCCGCCAGGCGTGGCGTCGAAGTTCGCATCGTTCTCGACCGGCGAGGCTGCAAGAAGATTCCGCGCGACCTCGTCGCGTCGATGCGCGATGCGGGCTGTGAGGTCCGCTGGTTCCGCGGCATCAAATGGTACAACTGGGAGACGTACAATCATCGAACGCATCG
>QHUA01000013.1:9455-9770 GCA_003221805.1 Gemmatimonadota bacterium | reverse complement strand
CGGAATTGCCGATCAATGGAGCGGCAACGCCGATTCCCCCAATCATTGGCGCGACAGTCATGTGCGCGTCCGCGGGCCCGGCGTGGCGGCGGTGCAAGCTGCGTTTGTCGATAACTGGAACGAAGCGACTGGCGAGCTGCCGATCGGCAAATCGTACTTTCCCTCCATAGACTCCGAAGGCGAGAGTCTTGTGTGCGCGGTGCAGAGCAATCCGGTGAACGCGACCAGCGCGGCGCAGCGATCGATGGCGGTTCTGATTGCGGGCGCGGCTCGGCGGCTCTGGATCACGAACGCTTACTTCGTTCCGAGCCCGCC
>QHUA01000013.1:0-9425 GCA_003221805.1 Gemmatimonadota bacterium | reverse complement strand
ACCGGCGGTGGGGCGAGCAGGTCGTCACACCTGGCCGCGACTGCTGGAAGGCGGGGTCGAGATCTACGAGTACAAGCCGACGATGATTCACGCGAAGACGGTGGTAGTGGATAGCATCGTCAGCTCAATTGGGTCGATCAACTTCGATCCGCGCTCCTTTGCGCTGAACGCAGAATTCGGAATCGTGGTGCTCGATGAGGCACTCGCCGCACGGTTCGAGGACGCATTCGTCAATGATCTGCGCTCGGCAGGCCGGATAGCCAGCGATCACTTGGGGAATCTACCGATCGCTGGATTCGCGCGCAACTTTGATGAAGGCCGCGCGGGCCGCCAGGACGCGGCGTGGCCCCCCACGTGTTGCTAATCGCGGGGCATCGGCAGCGATGTGACACAAATGCCCATTGGGCCTGCAAAAGTGCTTACTTTAATGCAGGTTCAGCAACTGATTATGTGCGGGAAGTTCCCACCAGCCCGCATGTCCGATCTGCCTCTATTGGGCAGCATCCCGGCGCTACTGGCGACGCCTTTCCCTCCGCCAAGGGGCGCTCATGATAACCTACTCGATTTCAATCGCTCGTCTATCCGACCTTACGGAAAATCCTGGCGACCTTGACGGCCTGAGGCTGTGCAAAAGAGTCAAAACGCCCGAAGCAAATCGCGCGCGGTTAATCGCCGAATCATCGGCGGATGAGAGTTCGCGGCCGCTGATAACCAAAGGAGATTGAAAGATGAAAAAGAATCTCAGGGACACCCTATTCGGCTTCCGCAAGAACCAGAACGCCGAGGCTGCCGATGCTGCCGCCGCGGCTCTCGCGGCCAAGAAAGAGAAAACGCTGGCCAGCATCAACGAATCAGATACAACTCCAGTCAAGCCGCGTATTTACCGCACGGTCGGATTGACAGAAGAGAGACTTCGCGCGCGCAACAAAGAATCATGGATGACCAGCACGGAGGGGTGGAGCAATTTCTTCGGGCGCTTTACGACGCCCGCGAAAAGGTAAAGTGCGCTAGTATAGGAGAGGCTTCATCGGAGACCGCCATGCAGCAGTCTGCCCCTGCGACGCACATCGTATCGGTGATCCTTCTTTCGGTCTGTTGTGCGTGCTCGGGCGAGAAATCGCATACCGGGAACGTCCCCAACGCCGCAAATGCCGAAGCGTCACAAAGCGTGGCCGGTGGTTGTGATGCCTCGTTGTGGAAACATGTATACGATCCGACAAGATTGCAGCAGCTGGCGTCTTGTTTGAGCGTCACCGGGGTCATCGACGAATCTGATGCCGACCCTGACGGCGATCAGCACTTTTTGCTGAGGCTGGATCCGGGTCAGGACAGTCTGGTGAATAAGCGGAATCGAAAGAAAAAAGGTGGCGACCTGGTAGTCGAAATCGTGTGTGCCAATCCCACCACGATGAAGAAAGCGAAGCGGGCGTGCGCGGGCTACACGAATCCGATCACCATTCCCACGCTAGGCGTGTCTTTGATTCTCACAACGGATGGGAGGAGATCCATCCCGTGTCGAGGATCGAGCGCCTGTGATGAGCATGAAAGACGCGAAAGCTCAGGGCCACCACCGCTTGTTCGAGTAGGACCTGCCGAACACAGCGTGCAGCGCCTCACGCGGATCATCGGTCTTGACGACGAGATCGAGTTTGTCGGTGAGCGGGACCACCTTGGAAAAATCCCTGTATCGACGGAAGCTGTGAAAGAAGCCCGTTGGTCCACCGTGCACCAGCTTGCCGAGTAGAATGTCGGGGATGAGTAGAATCTCGTAGGCATAGAATGCCCTCAGACTCTTGTCGGAGGGCAAGTCGTTCGTGTCGATCCCCCTCGGCAGTGATCCGTGCTTGCCCCACTGCACGTCGATCTCGGGCGGACCGCGATTGAGCCAGAGCGTGTGCAGCAGCGTTCCGTGCCAGTAAGTCCACATTTCAGTCGGCGCGTGGGTGTCGGGATCGTAGCCCACGTACACCACCTCTTCGTCCGATGGCTTTGCCCACGGTAGCCACTGGCCGTTCACGTCGTGTCGCCAGAGGAGATGATAGGCGATGACCGGCTCTGTTGGGTGGACGACGGCAACGACACGATCGAGTGGAAAGGGCTCGTCGCGCTGCAGGTAGAGTACCGGCGCCAATGACTTCGCCAGCGCCCAACTCGCACTGTCGGTGCCGAAGGTGGCCGGATTCGGAACCGGAGGCGCATACGCTCCACGGCTGCAGGCGCTGAGCGTCGCCATGCTTGCGACCATCAGGGCACGACGCACCATCCGTTAAAGCTGGACCAAGTACTTCCTAAACCGGGGAAAGTACTCAGTAAGATTTTGTTAAGATCGCGATTATTGCCGGCGGTGTGTCAACTAGTAGTACGTGGGAAAGAATTTCCTCGTCGGCGTGAGCTGCAGAGTGGGACCAGGAATCCGGAAAAAGGCCAGCTCGCGCTTGATCGTTCGCCAGACTTTGTTGTCACCGGGCAATTTTTCGGGATCAATGTCCAGCGATAAGAGAATCTTTCGTTTTGCTCTCAGTGCCCCGCCGGTAACGGGATCCACATAATCGGTGATCGAATATCCAGGTGACACTCTGACGAGCGATGGCCAGAATGGCTTGGCTCGATCCGGAATCAATCCATGCACGTCGGTGGAGAACCAGTACGTCTGGCCGGAATAGTCAGTGGTCGCGCGGGGCTGACCTCCGTGGCCTGGCAGGTTGCGACGGCGATACGCCTCGGTCGGTCGATAGGACCACACCGGCTTGATGTACTGCAAGCTCTTCGTATGCTGTTGCGCAACCGCAAACAGAGCACCCGCGGCGTCGGCGATCAGATCGGACGGATTGAAGCCGTAGAGTTGTTGCGTCCCATCCCATTCCTCGATCTGAAATTGAAACGCATAGGCGTAGAGCGCGCCCCATAGGATTGCGCGTGAGGGTGGGATGCATCCTGCGGCCAGCAGCTCCGATGTGAGACGCGTGAGCTGGTATCCACCGAAGAGATGTCCGAACTTGTCGGCATCACGTTCTTCCTTGTCCCAGTCATTTTCGACGAACCATTTTGGCGCCGGAGTTCCGGACCACCACGCGTGGTGGAAATACAGGTAGAGACCAGCGTAACCCCCCGTGAGGCCCAGGGCGGCCGCTGCGCGCGCGAGTCCGCGCGAAGGATTCTGGCACTCCTGGCTGAAACGCAGCGCCGCCGAGTCCGCTCGGGTTGGAGTCCAGCTGCAGCCTGACAGCATCGCCGCCGCACCGACTCCCTCCGCCAGCTGCACGAGTGGTGTCAGGCCGATTCTGAGATTGCCGTGAGTCTGGGAGACGCCTGCTACCGAGATTCCGCCGCCCACAAGTGTTCCGATGAGCGATCGACCGAAACGCTCTGCGGGGCCGCACGACGAAACGCCACCTGACCGTGCGGCGCCGAAGGCGGAACCGATAACGCTTCCCACGCCGAAGCCCTTTGCAACGGTGTTGACATCGCAAATGCGGTCGGAGAACACCCCGCCGCACCCCTGCGGAAGCGATGCGACGATCCCGCTGAATCCGCCGACAACGCCGCCGACCATCGAAGAGAGCGTTCGGTCCAGCGTCTGACCGGCGACATTGCGGGGAGCACATACAACGGCGAGCGACAAACAAGCGAACGCGCGTAGAAATGGGCGTATTGTCATCAGTTCAAAGGAGGCCGCTTCGCTTCACTGCCTCAAGCGTCGCCACTGCGATCTTAACAGAATCTTTCGCACTCGGAGAGGAGAGAATTTTTCTCGAACGCACGCCCTGATCGCGTCTGTTACAGCGATGCAGGAGGTGGGGTAGCGGTTCTGCGTTACCTAACGCGCTTGCGCGACTGACTCTAACTTCAGCACCGTTCAGCCAACATCCGATCGGGGGAAAGCTTGAAACCGCTTGAGACGCGTGCCGGTTTGCTTGTTAGTGCTTTGCTGGGAGTCGCGATCGGAGGTCCAGCACTCACAGGACAGACAACTGCGACGTCCGTCGCCCAGCAATCGAGTGGACTCCTCGCGCAACAGGCCGCGTACACTTTTCTCGGTGATTCACGCGGGTACGACCGTGCTCCAACTGGAATCATGCTGCGCGCCGAACACGG
This sequence comes from Gemmatimonadota bacterium, assembly GCA_003221805.1. GTDB lineage: Bacteria > Gemmatimonadota > Gemmatimonadetes > Gemmatimonadales > Gemmatimonadaceae > UBA4720. The sequence goes on along the minus strand of QHUA01000013.1, from coordinate 5,330 downwards.
TGCGGTGCTCGTGGAGGCGATAGCGGGCATTGGCGTGAGGATCCGCGTGCGGTTCTCCGACGGTGTTCCAGTGTTTCCAGCCACCCACTCCCTGGCGACCGGCGACACTGCACCTCGACTCGGCTCCGCAGTCGTTCGTCAAGCCGGAGACACCATCCTCGTTTACGCCGAAGGACTGGTCGTGCGCGCTGCGCAGCATCCAGTTCGTCTCACCGTCACTGACACCGCCGGGCACGTGCTTATCGCCGAGTCGTCTGGAGCAGGCGTATGGCAGGGAAGACTGGCTCACGTCCTCAGCGATCCGCCGGGCACTCGCTATTACGGGCTGGGCGAGCAGCCGATGCCATTGCTCCGCAACGGCTCGGTGTTTCCGCTCTGGAATACGGATCGCTTCGGCTATCGTCCCGGCGACATGCCGATCTACTCTTCTATTCCATTTTACCTCGGCGTTCGCGACGGCATCGCGCACGGAATCCTGTACGACAATCCGTTCCGCGCCGAATTCGACTATTCCGCCAGGATGCGATCGTCGGTCTCCTACATGGCGGAAGCCGGCATCGATGGTGGTGAGCTCCGGTACTACGTTATCCCTGGACCATCGCTCGACAGCGCGCTGGCGCGCTACACGCGGCTCACCGGCAGAACGGCGCTGCCTCCGCGGTGGTCGTTGGGCTACCATCAGAGCCGGTACAGCTACTACCCGGACACGATGGTCGAGAACCTCTCGCGCGAATTCCGGAGGCGAGACATCCCGGCCGACGTGATTCATCTCGACATCCACTACATGAATGGATATCGGGACTTCACCTTCGACCCGGAGCGTTTCCCCCAGCCGAAGCGCCTGATGGACACGCTGGCCGCGCACGGCTTCAAGGTGGTTACGATCGTCGACCCCGGCCTCAAGGTTGACAGTGCCTGGTCAGTTTATCGTGACGGGCTCACGCGTGGAGCGTACGTCACAACTCCCGACGGGGCGCCCTACATCGCCATTGTGTGGCCCGGTCGCAGTGTGCTGCCGGATTTCTCGCGCGCGTCGGTCCGGGACTGGTGGGGCGCGCAGCATCAGGCGCTGGTCGATGTCGGCGTGCGCGGTGTGTGGAACGACATGAACGAGCCGGCATCGTTTGGTGGTCAGACGATCTCCGACGTCGTTCAGTTCCAGGGCGATGGCCACTCGGGAACCCACCTCGAGTACCACAACCAGTACGGAACATTGATGGCGCGCGCGGCGTTCGAGGGCTTCCATCGTCTGCGTCCTGATCGCCGTCCCTTCATCATCACGCGCGCCGGCTATGCCGGTGTCCAGCGTTACGCCACGATCTGGACCGGCGACAACAACTCGACATGGGATCATCTGAGAATTTCACTGCCAATGATTCTCGGGCTTGGACTGTCGGGCATTCCGTTCGCCGGCAGCGACATCGGCGGATTCAACGGAGCGCCCAGCGCGGAGCTTTACTCGCGGTGGCTGCAGGCGGCGGCGCTTGTGCCGTTCATGCGCACCCACGCGATGATCGGCACACCGAGGCGAGAGCCGTGGAGCTATGGCCCCGAGCACGAGCGCGCGAATCGTGCGGCGATCCGACTGCGCTACCGGATGATGCCGGCGTTGTATACCGCGTATTTCCAGCACACGCAGCAGGGCAGTCCTGTGGTGAAACCGATCTTCTGGAACACACTTACTGACTCAGTCGGTCTCGGCACCGACGACGAATTCATCCTTGGCGATCACCTGCTAGTGGCGCCGGTGGTTGATTCGGGGGCAAGGAGCCGAGCTGTCTATCTGCCGGCTGGTCGCTGGTATCGCATGGGAAGCGGCGAGGCGTACGCCGGCGGCCAGCGCGTGACGGTCCAGGCACCGGACGCCCTCAACGACGGAGGCGACACGACGAGTCTCCGCGGCCTGCCCATTTTTGTCAGAGCGGGTGCAGTCATACCATCGCAGGCCGTCGTTTCCTACGAAGGCCAGCGGAGACTCGACACCTTGAGCCTCGACATCTACCCCGGCTCGGCGAAGAGCGAGCTGTACGAGGACGCAGGTGATGGTTACGCGTATCAGCGCGGAGAGTATCGGCGGACGACATTTACGACGTCTGCCACCCCGGTCTTGTCGATGACGCTCGCGCAGACCGGTTCTTACGCTGGTGCCAGCTCATTCAACGTCACGGTGCACGATTTGTCGCGTCCGCGGCGAACATCGGTCGACGGGCGCGCGGTGCAAACTGAATACGATGCGCCGCGACGCGAGCTCCATTTCGTTATCCCTTCCCGCGCGCGCCAGCTGCAAATCGAATAGGCGTGACTTTGTAACTCCGGTGCGTATGTCCGCCGACGGTGGGCGAACATGCGCGCGGTCTCGTTGAGTTACTGCTTGTCGTATTGCAGCGCGAGCTTCAGCTGCTCGATCGCTTTGTCGGTGGCAGCGAGCGCGTCGGCGCGGTGTCCTCCGAAATCATGACTCGCGTGCTGAAGGTCATACTTGGCGCGTTCGAGCGACTTGATTGCTTTCCGAATCTCCGGATGGGCCTCGCGCCGAGAGGCCTTCTTGATCGGAGCAGCTGCCTGTTGCTGCGCGGCCACAACCTGAGCGGGAGAGACGGGTGACGCGGGGACGGGTGATGCTGCCAGGATCGGGATGCCAAACACTGCCGCGGCAGCGAGTGACGTTCCGATTGTTGCAAGCGACTTTCTCATGGTGGGCTCCGGTAAAGGGTTCTCCAGCTAGACGTACGAGTTGAGGTTTTGTTAAGTCACGGCCGGCTTGGGCAAGCTCGCCTCCAACGCGATTATGTTGGCGGCTAACCAGACCATCCCTGCCGCAAATCCAGCCAGCACATCGCTCAGGTAATGCGCGCCGAGGTAGAGTCGACTGAACCCGATGGCGAGGACGACGATGCCGCCGCAAACCGCCACGACCACGTCGATGCGGCGACCGCGAGTGGAGTGGGCGATTACATAGGCCAGCATGCCGTAGCCGATGAGCGATCCCATCGAATGACCACTGGGAAAGCTGTAGCCGCCGACGTGAACGAAAGCGTCGGGGAACGACGGACGATCGCGCTGGAAGATCGTCTTCAGCGCCCAGTCCAGCGCACCGCCGCCGATGAACGCCACCAGCCAGCCGTAGAGCAACAACATCTCGCGCCGGACCAGCAGGTAAATCGCTCCCGCCACCATCAGCACCGCCATCGCAGCGGGGCCGCCGATGAAGCTCACTGCCTTGGCGATCGTAACGCCGACGGGAGATGCGTGAGCATGGAGAGCGTTGTCGAAGCGAATGTCGAGATCGGTGATAGCGGCCTTATCGCTCACCCAATCGGCTAGCTGCGCGAATACCGCGATCCCCGCGATCGTTATCGCGAGGGAGATGAGGAGCTGCGCGGTGAGGTATTCCGGCGGCGACCAGTGCAGTCCGGTGCGACTCCACAAGTCGCGCGCTTCCTGACGAATCGCCTGCGGGTGCCTACGGTGGACATCCCACCAGTGCCCCAACACCCAGGCGATAGCAATGACCGCGCCTGCAATGATGATGATGACGAGTGTGGCGCTCATGTCAGAGTTGCGACCTTACCCAATAGGCCGCCGCGTCGACGACGCGGGAGAAGAAGGTTAGTTCGTCGAGGTCGGCACTGGTCACCCGACGCGAGTTGGCAAGATCATGATCGAATGCGGCCGTCGCTGCCCGAGCGATATCGTCGTCGAGCATCACCGCGCCACACTCGGCGTTCAGCGCAAAAGAGCGGGGATCGAAGTTGATGGAGCCGACGCAGGTCACGGACCCATCGGCGACGATGACTTTTGCATGCACCATTGTCAGCTGATGCTCATGAATCTCGACGGCGCCGGCCAGGAGATCGGCCCAGGTGTGACGGCTCGCACGGCGCACCGCCGGTTTGTTGTGATATGGGCCCGCCACCACGACCTTGACTTCCACTCCGCGGGAATGAGCATCGCGGAGTGCTTTGACGAAGGGCGGTGTCGGCACGAAGTAGGCATTCGTGATGTAAAGTGACCGCGTTGCAGCGGCGATGATCGCCGCCACGGAGCGTTGCGCCGCGCTGGTGGCATTGGCGGGATTGCTCTGCACGATGCTGACCGTTGTGTCTCCGACGCGCTTCAGCTCCGGGAAATAGCGCGCGCCGAGTACGAGCTCGCCGGTCGCTTCGTTCCAGTTGTCGACGAATGCGGACTGCAGCGCGGCGACTGCGGGACCTCGCACTCGCACGTGGCTGTCGCGCCAGTGCAGCGGGTTGTCGCCGGCGCCGTCCCATTCATCAGCGATGCCGACGCCGCCAGTGAATCCTATCGTGCCGTCGATCACCAGCAGCCGGCGATGCGTCCGTCGATTGTATTTCTCCCAGTCGTACCATTGCGCGCGCCGGAACCAGCAAACCTTGCAGCCGGCCGCCTTCATTCGCTGCAGCAAAGACTCGGGAATTTTCTTCGAGCCATGGCGATCGAGAATCAAACGCACCTCGACGCCGCGCTTCGCTGCGTCGGCAAAGGCAGAGGCGAACACGTCGGGAACGTGTCCCGCCTCGTACACGTACGTCGAGAAATGCACGCTGTCGTGTGCATCCGCGATTGCCTCCAGCATCGGCGGGAAAATCTCGGCGCCGTTCTGATAAAGCTCCACTCCGTTTGATTGCTGCGCGGCATGACCGGACACCGACCCAAATGTCCGCATGAACTCGTCACTCTGTGACGCAATCGTGGGAACCGATACCACGTCATCCTGTCGCCCCGCCTCGGCGTTGACGCTCTGCGTCACGGAAATGAACACGAGTGCGCCGAGCAGCAGCAGCCCGATGACTACCCAAATGAGGAGCATCGTTGCAGGAAGGATGACGCTGCAACTTGGCAGGAGTCGTACCGATCGAGCTCGCGAGACTTAGCCAGCAGCGGCGCGAGCGCTGTAAGATTCCGTTAAGGTGGCTGCAATTGGTGTTTGAAGGGGAAACTCGGCGCCGCGCTTCCGGCCGGTGCATCTGTGCTTGACCCGCTCGGCTGTCACAACTTACATTGCCAATCCGCCGAGCCGGGGCCCGCGCCTCGCTGGCGTCTCGAATTCCAACTCAGAATTATTCGCCCGTGATCCGTCTCCGACTTTCGATTCTCAGCCTTATTCAGATTCTCCCTGACAGGGGCGGTCCGCCGGTGCGCGTTTAGGTTTTTTTGCGACTGGAGAGATACATGGGCCCCCCTCGAATGATTCGCGGGGGGCTTTTTTAGATCCCGCTTCCCGCTTCCCGCTTCCCGCTTTCCCGCTTCCCGCTTCCCGCTTCCCGCTTCCCGCTTCCCGTTGACTAAACCATCGACTCTCGTCGACA
>QHUA01000012.1 GCA_003221805.1 Gemmatimonadota bacterium | reverse complement strand
GGTCTGCTAACAGTACGCTTGACCGACGCACCGCTCCCGTTTTCAGACGTAGCCAGTGTAGATGTGTACGTGGTGCGCGTCGATGCAAAGACCGCCGCGACGAGCGATAACGAAGCAAACGATGCGAGTCAAATGGACGGCTGGACGACGATCGCTACGCCGAACGCGCTGATAAACCTCATCGACCTCGGCGCGGGCAAGACGACGAATCTCGGTGCGACGACCCTTGCGACCGGAAACTATCAGAGCTTCCGTCTGGTTCTCGACACCGACAAGTCGTCGATCACGCTGAAGGATGGGACAAAGCCGGCGATCAAGTTTCCAAGCGCCGGTCAGAGCGGGATCAAGGTGATTCTTGACAGCCCGATCCAGCTGACTGCGAACGGGTCGGTAATGACGCTCGATTTCGATATCGGGGGCAGCTTCGTGATGCGTGGCAACGACGCCAGGAATGGTTTCATCTTCAATTCCGAACGCGACTGTTGAAGTGTTGACGGCAGGATCGCTGCTGACCGACTCCGATCCGACGCACGTTGTACGTACCACGTCGACTGATACCAACGGAAACTTCAGGATTGCGTTCCTGCTACCAGGTACCTACGTGTTGCGGGCAACGCCACCGACGGCCTCCGGATTCAAGCCGGCTCTGCTTCCAGGCGGCTTGACCATCACGACGGGGACGGAGACGCAGAACCAGGTCATTGTCGTAGGCCCCTAAGCCGGCCTTCCAAAGCTCCAGGCAGCGGGCCCGAGGCGGAAGCCTCGGGCCTTTTGCATGACTAATCACCGGATCAGAAGGTGGGGCGGGTTCTAAAGCACTTAGAATCAATCTGTTAAGCCACCAAGCGCCTTATGGCCCTCAGCCCGAGCCAACCTCAGCTGTGACGTTTTTCCAAATGGGAAAAGTCTCTTTAGGTAGCTCTGCAATAGCGCACGAAGTCCTCCTCTTCTTGAGCTGCTGCGAGTAGTCGCTACCCGAGAGGCTAGGACCGCCGACGACTTTCGTCGGGCATCGGGAAGCGTACGACGGTGAGGGCAGCGGCGTTATGCTCCAGTCCGATCGGCGCGGGTTCACGATGATCGAAACGATCATGGTGCTCGGCTTAATTGGGATAGTCGCGACTATCGGCGGCCCCAAGATAGCCGCCGCGTTGCAGCGCCGGACCACCGCGTCGGCGGTCGACCAGTTCGCCCTCACCCATTCACTCAGTCGATCCACGGCCATCCGCTACGCGCGCGTGGCCCAGCTCCACATCGACGCCAGCAACAGGCGGTTCTGGGTGGATGTGGATACCAGCGCCAATGGCTCCGGTCAGCGCGCGACGATCGGTTATGTCCGGGATATGAGCACGACCGGGCTCAGCATGACGAGCACACGTGCCCTCCTTTGCTTCGACGCGCGTGGTCTGCCGTCGACGACTGGATCGTGTGAACCCGCCGATGCAAAAGTGACCTTTTCAGACGGGGCAGTGGCGGACTCGATCGTTACTACGGCTCTGGGAAAAGTCCTTAGATGAAGCCGACTCCGAATGGAGTAAAGGAGGGCTTCTCGTTGGTGGAGGTCCTTGTCGCGGTGACGCTGTTTGGGGTCGCGACGATGAGTCTCGCCGGCGCCGCGGCGCTCGGTCTTTCGCAAATGGGAAAGGCGCGGCAAGACCTTCAGTATTCGGCTGATGTCCAGCAGGTAACGGACAGCCTCGTCGGGGCTGGTTGGAACAACGTGACGAATGGGTCGGCAACTGTCCGCGGGCGTCCGGTGAATTGGACCGTGACGACAGTTAGTCCGACGTCGCAGAAGGTCAACGTAATGGTAGTGCGGAGAGGTCAGGCGCAGACAAATCTGATCTATACCGACACCGTTACGATTTATCTCGCCACGAATCGCGTCAAGTGATTCGGTCAAAGTCAGCGCAGAGCGACGCCTCGCGCCGCGGGTTCACTGTCATCGAGCTCCTTGTCAGCATGGTGGTTGGCTTGCTCCTGCTTACCGGCGTGGTGCAAGTGCTGATCGTCCAGGGACAGGGATACAGAAAGCAGCGCGAAGTCATCGATATCCGCGAGACGGCGCGCGAAGCGAGCGCACTCCTTTCGTGGGACTTACGCCAGTCGGGAGTCGGCGTGAGCCCGCTGGCAGCAATGGGCGTCAACTCAATTGCGATCCGCGCGACGCGCGGCATCGGAACCGTGTGCGCGAAGCATGCTACGCTCGCCCGCTATGGCCTCTGGAAGACGGGAGGAAGCATTCTCGCCACCGCTGACGACAGTGCGCTCGTTTACCAGATCAGTCGTGACAACTGGCAAGCCCTAAAAATCACGGCCGTGGGGACACCGGCAGCGATGGGCGTGCCCGCGTGCGCATGGCCGGGTGCGCGTCCACCGGATATCGTCGTCGAGTTCGCGGTCGCGACGAAGGCGGACACGTCCTTCATCCAAGTAGGAGCGCCATTTCGGAACTTCCGCCGCTTGGAGTACGGCGAATACCAGCTCAATAATCGATGGTGGCTGGGTCGTCGCGTCGGGGCTGCGGCGTACGAGCAACTCACCGGTCCACTGATGGCACCCGCGTCCAACGGACTCGCGTTCACGTACTACGACACGCTTGGGGCGGTAACGGCGAACCCAGGGGCGGTGGGCGCCGTTGCATTCACGGTGCGCACCGAGAGTTACAAGTCCACTTACGCCAACAGCAGTTTTGACTATCAGCGCGACTCGCTGACGACAAAGGTGGTCTTACGCCGATGATCTTGAGCAATCGTAAAGGATTCGTCCTTCCGACCGTGATCTTCGCCATTACGGTCATGAGCGTGATCGCCGTGGTTGCGCTCACCACTGCGTCTGACGAGCGTCGCACATCACGGGCGACGCGCGAATCAACCCTCGCCATGTACGCGGCGGAGGCGGGCCTACGTCAGACCCACGGTGCCTGGCCGGCAGGCGCCCAGAGTCTACAGCCGGGCGATAGCCTGGATCTCGGATGGCAGACACTGCCGAACAAAGCGGCATATCGAACCGTGATTCATCGTGTGGACCAGGGCGGGCTGCAGGAGTACGACGTCATAGTACAAGGGAGGCGGACTGATCCCACCGCCGGCATCATCACGATCGCCGGGTCGGTGGGAGGTGTGCCGATTTTTTCGCATGCCGTGTCGGGCGAAAGCGGCGTCAAGCTCGCGAACGGCGGAATTTTCGACGGATACGACTCAGAGCGCGGTCCTTATTTCGCCGCCACCGCCGACAGCACGGCGAATCTTCGATCCGGTGGTGACATCTCGATCTCGCTCACCCTGTTGAAGGGAGGCGCGTCGGCCGCTGGGGCTGTCTCTCTCGGATTGCTTGCGTTTGTGACTGGCGACACATCATCGGGCGCGCCCGCTGCGCCACCAATGGATATTCTGCCGTGCCCATCAGGTGGATTCACGCCGGCCGCGAAGGTGCCGACTGGCGCCGGCATCAGCTACAGCGCGGTGACGGGAGCGCTACACGTCTCGGGCGGAGCGACTCTCACTCTGGCGGACACGTCGTACTTCTTCAGCTCGATCGTTCTAACAAATAATTCCAACCTTGTCGTGCTCGGCGCGTCGGCAGCAAAAATCATTCTGCTGGACTCACTCAACGCTGCTGGTGGAAACGTGATAAATCAGTCGGCGAAACCGCCGACGTTGTCATTTGAGTCGTGTGGAGCATCGGCAACGCCTGGCGACTGGTCGCTGAACTCTGGCGGGTCGCCAGGCTACTTCACCGTGTACGCGCCGAATCACGCCGTCTTCGAGCACGGCGCTGGAGATTTCCATGGTGCGATCGTGGCGGACAGTTATTACGCGACTGGTGGTGGTCGATTCCACTACGACGCCGCGCTGGCGAGACAGCCTTCGTACAAACTCCAAGTCCAGCGTGGCTCGTGGGCGCAGCTGGCAGGAACTTGATGCCGGTTCGTTGAAGCGCGCGCTGCGCAAATGTTACTTTCAAAGGGCGGGCATCGATGTCCGCCCTTTGCGTTCATGAGTAACCGAGTCGAATGAAGATCCTCGTCATCGAAGACGATCCCACAGTAGGACAGTTCGTCAAGCGCGGCTTCGAGGAGCAACGCTGGGGCGTCGACCTCGTCGCCAACGGCGATGATGGTGAAGCGCGCGCGATTTCGGAGGAGTACGACGTCGTCATCCTCGACATGAGACTCCCGGGCAAATCCGGGGCGCAGGTGCTGCACGATTTGCGGGCGCGCGGGTTCGACCGCCCGGTGTTGATTCTCACCGCACAGGACGCCGTCGATTCGAAGGTGGAAACGCTGCGCGCCGGCGCCGACGATTACGTCACCAAACCCTTCGCGTTCGAGGAGCTGCTGGCGCGGGTCGAAGCTCTGTCGCGCCGGCCGAGGGCGCGTATGTCTCCGGCGCTCAAAGTCGCGGATTTGAGTCTCAACCTCGACACCAGGGAAGTGAAGAGAGACGGAAATGCGATCGAGCTGACGCCCAAGGAGTATACGGTGCTCGAGTATCTGATGCGGCACGCGGAGCGGGTCATGAGCCGCACGCTGATCACCGAATACGCGTGGGGCTACCATTTCGATCCGGGGACCAACATTGTCGACGTGGTGATCAACCATCTGCGCAAAAAGATAGACGCGAATAGCGCCAAAAAGCTCATTCATACCATCCGCGGCGTTGGATACGTGATTCGCGAAGAGAGCGCTGCCGGGAAGGGAAGCTAAGCCGGCATGCTGTCGACGCGCGTCAAGCTCACCGCGGCATTTGTGGCGGGACTGATCGCGGTGACGATTACGCTCTTTCTCGCCGTGCTGGCGGCGCGTAACGACGCCGTCTATCACGACATTGCGCAGTACGCCGCGGCGCAGGGCGACCTGGCGGCGAGAGTGATCACCGACGCGGCGCAATCTGACGAGAAGATCGTCGCCACCAGGGATACCGCGCTCATCCAGTATCTGTCGACCAAAATCGTCGACCGCCTGCAGGTGATCCCGGGTTATATAGTCGTGGTCGACACGTTGGGACGAGCCGTTTATCGCTCACCCGACGTGATGCGTTTGCAAGGAACCGACATGGCGACGCTGCAGACGCAGCTCGCCGATCTCCCCAAGTCGGGGGAAGCACTCATTTTCTCCCTCGATTCGCTGCAGGATAAGGTTCTGTTCGTTTCGCACTCACTGTCGGGGACGCCGGCGGGATTGAGCCGGATTGCTTCTGGCGCGGTGGCGACGAGGGCAAGCACGATTCCGCGCGAGTACATGCTCGACGCGCTGGTGATCGTGCCACTCATCATCATTGCGGCGGGTGTCGGCGCATTTCTTTTTCTGGGACGAACGCAACGCCAGCTCGCCGAGATTACTACTGAGGTCGCCGCCATCACCGACGGTCGCAGCCTGCACCGGCGACTGGCGTTGAGCGAAGAGACCACTGACTTCGCCGGCCTGGTGACAACCCTCAACGCGATGATCGCGCGGCTCGAGACCTCTTTCGCCGGATTGAGGCGATTCACCGCCGACGCGAGCCATGAGCTCAAGACTCCCCTGGCGGTGCTGCGCGCGGACGTCGAGCGTGCGATGACGGATACGTCGAGTCAGACCGAGCGCATGATAGCGCTCGAGGAAGCACTGCAGGAAGTGCGCAGAATGACCGACCTGGTCGAGAGTCTACTGACTCTTGCTCGCGCCGATGAGGGAAGGTTCGATCTGCATCGCGAGCCGGTGGAGCTGCAGCCGCTGGTACAGGAGGTCTACGAGACGGCGCTCATACTGGGCGAGGCTCAGGGCGTGACGGTGAATCTTCCGTTCACCGCCGACGCCACGGTCATGGCGGACCGGACTCGCTTGCGGCAGCTCTTCCTCAACCTCGTCACCAATGCCATCAAATACACGCCGGCCGGTGGGAAGGTAGAGCTTGGACTCGGCCGTCATCCCGACAACGTTACGTTCGCTGTGCGCGACACAGGGGTCGGTATTTCCGCGGCGGATTTTCCACACATCTTCGAGCGATTCTGGCGTGCCGATCGTGTGCGCTCGAGGATGTCCGAGCGCGGCGGATTCGGCCTGGGCCTGGCGATCAGTCAATGGATCGCACAAGCGCACGGTGGAACTCTGACTGCATCGTCGCGCCTCGGTCGCGGCAGTCTGTTTACGGTTACGCTTCCGCTCGGCGGCGATGCGCAAGAAACCTAGCGCGTTAATCGAGCACTAATCCCCTCCTTAGCCGCATTTCATCTGCTTCTAACGCGAGCGCTATTTGATCGCGGGTAAGACTCCAAGAGGTTGAAGCGAATTCAACTCGGAGCCGAAATGTTCGACACACTGCTCGAGTCCAGATCCAGAAGTGAACGCTTTACTGGCGGTGCTATCGCGAGCGTCACTGCTCACTCTGCAATCATTGCGATTGCAGTGTTGGCGACAGCGCAGGGGCAATTGCACTCCTCAAATTCTCCGGAGGTTGTTCACACCGTCTATTTTCCGCCCCGGCCGCTGGTTGCGACCGCGCAGAGTCGGACTGACGACGGGAAAAGTGTGGGGCGACATCTGCCGGCGCCGATCGACATGAAGCGCATAGACGTGGAGTTGCCTTCGATCAACGTCAGCAGCGCTCCAATAGCGCCCGTCGATTTCCCTTCGTTGCCAAACGGGGGCTCGAAAGGGCTCGATCGAAATGCAACAAGATCGAGCACAGGCGCGCCGTTTCAGGCCGACCAGGTGGAGAAGCAAGTCGCATTCATCCAGGGCAGCGCCTCTCCACGATATCCCGATGTCCTGCGAAGCTCGGGAGTCGAAGGCCAGGTTACCGCGCTGTTTGTTGTCGATCCGAATGGGCGAGTAGAGACGGACAGCGTGCGTTTTCTCCGTTCCGACAATCGGTTATTCGATGATGCGGTGAGAGCGGCGCTGCCGCGCATGCGGTTCGTTCCGGCAGAGACTGGCGGCCGTAAAGTGCGGCAGCTCGTGCAGATGCCCTTTGTGTTTACGATCGGGCGATAGTTAGGAGTTGTTTAATACTATTTCATTGATTCTTAATCTTGCGGGTATTCCCCCCAATTCCGGTTACGAACACTTTTCGCACACGACTTCCCCTCGGGAGAGAAATGTTTAACCAACTTCTTGAGTCAAAAGCTACGAAGCAGAAGATGGCAGGCGGCACGGTGTTCAGCATCGTGCTCCACACCGTCCTGATCGGAGGAGCGGTGTACGCAACGGCGAAAGCCGGCACCAATAGCGAGAAGTCGAAGGCTGAGAAGATTCAGTTCGTCGAGATGAAGAAGGAGCCACCGAAAGTCCCGGACAAGCCGCCTCCGCCAAAGGAGGTCATCGTCAAGCCACCTCCACCGAAGGGCTTCCAGGTGCTTCGCGCTCCCGTCAAGATCGACATCAAGATCCCTGAGATCGATCTGTCGAAAGCAGTCACCAATGAAAACGACTTCACAGGAAAAGGTGTGAAGGGTGGCAGCGGCAGTGGCGTGGTCGGTGGAACGGGCCCGGTCACCAACCAGACCTATTTCGAGTTCCAGGTCGAGAAGCCAGCGGAGATGCTCTCGGACAGTCCGAAGCCGAAGTACCCGTCGGTGCTGGAGAGCTCAGGCATTGCCGGTGAAGTCCAGGCACAGTTTGTGGTACGAAATGATGGCAAAGCCGACATGGATTCGTTCAAGGTGCTGAAGTCGACGAACGAGCTGTTCACACAGGCGGTCAAGAACGTGCTTCCGAGGATGCATTTCAGTCCCGCCATGATCGGCGGCAAGCCCGTCAATCAGCTGGTTCAGCAGTCCTTCCAGTTCGCCGTTCCCCGGTAAACCAATCCCTCACGGAGTAGACAATGCAACTGTCATTGCTCGACATCTACAACCAGATGGGCAACTTCGCGAAGGGCATTGTGTATGTCCTCGCCATCATGTCGATCTGGTCGCTTTCGGTCGCAATCAAGAAGTGGTGGGACCTTCGTCAGGCGCAGCGCGAGACGCGCAAGTTCGCTCCCGAGTTCTCGCAGTTCCTCGAGGAAGACAATCTGGCTGAAGCCGTCACGCTCGCTGACAAGTACAAGAAGTCGCACGTCGCCCGCGTACTGGGTGGCGCGCTGACCGAGATCCGTCCGCTGATCCAGGATGGCTCCGTTACCGTCGCAGACATCAACTCGGCTGAGCGCGCGATCGAGCGCGAGATGCTGATGACGATCACCGATCTCAAGCGCGGTCTCGGCATTCTCGCCACCGTCGGCGCCACGGCTCCGTTCGTCGGACTGCTCGGCACCACGATGGGAATCGTGAACTCCTTCGCCGCCATGGCCGCGTCCGGATCCGGCGGACTCGCTTCGATTTCATCTGGTGTGTCCGAGGCGCTGATCACGACCGCTTTCGGTCTCGTCGTCGCGATTCCGGCGGTGTGGCTCTTCAACTACTTCCAGATCAAGATCGACAATCTCACCGCCGAGATGACGTATACCTCGAAGGAGATGATCGACTACATGATCAAGAACGTCACCGGCACTGGTGAGTTCGGCCGCTCGCGCTTCACGCGTGAGTTCAACACCACGGCTACCGCGGGCTCAGCTCCAATCTCGCAGTAACCCGGGAGGGTTGATTTATGGCAATGTCAGCTGGCGTCTCTGGGGGCGTGAAGGCGACACCGAACGTGACGCCGATGATCGACGTAATGCTGGTCCTGTTGATCATCTTCATGCTCGTGATCCCGGCGATTACCGCGGGTTTCCAGGCGATACCGCCGATGGGAACCAACCTGAAGCCGCATCCTGAAAGCGATTCCAAACGCGGAGCTCGCCCAGCGGTTAAACGCGATTTTCGAGAACCGCACCGAGGATAAGCTTCTCTACATCAAGGCACACAAAGATCTCCAATACGGCAAGGTTCTGGACGCAATGGACATCGCCGCGCACAACCATGTTACCGTGACTGGGATGATCACGGATCAGCGTCCGGGAACAGTGTCGCTTGTC
>QHUA01000236.1:2235-6310 GCA_003221805.1 Gemmatimonadota bacterium | reverse complement strand
TCGAGAAGGGTCGCCGAGACCACGCTTGCAGCGCTATTCGGTGCGGGAACGACGATCTCTTTCGATGGATCGAGTCCAGCGCGTTCAGCGGGCGTTGGTGGGTGCACGATTTCGTCGAGAGTTCTGACGCGCTTAGCCACGACCACCCGAATCGGATTCCACGACAGCGTCGCCGCCATCAGAACGCTATAGGCGATCGCCATCAGGATCCACGCTCCCGCCGATCCCGCAAATTGGAGAACGTAGAATGCAGCGAAGGCTCCCCAGATTCCCGCCAGCGCGGTGGCTTCGCGAATTCCACCTTGCGCCAGTCCAAACGTGATCGGCAGCAACACGACCATGCCCAGCAGGAACACCATCCACGAGCGGTCCTTCCGCTCGCCGAGCCGGCCGAAGAGGCGCAGTGCGTGGGCGGCTGGGGCAACGGGAAGAATCGCCGCCGCCGGCCATCCCAGCAGCAGCGCGATCGGATGCGCCAGCAGCGCTCCGATCCAGCCGAAATTCCCTCTTACGTTCCCGTTGCCGTGGAGTTGGGTGTAGCCCTCGGCAGCGAGTGCGCCGGCGAGGAAGAGTCCAAAAAGGAGGAAGACAATCCCGCGAATCTCGCGGGCGAGCGCGGACGACGAAGGCTTATCGTGCCCGTTCCGGCCCGAGCTTCGTGATTTGTCGTTCCTGGTAGATCGGGACCACAGGATAGGAGTCCACTTTCGCAGCGGCGACGAGGTCGTCACCAAATCCTGCTTCTTCGAGCGCTTGTCCGTGGGCCGATTCTTTGAAGAGTTTCGCGATGTTCTCGCCATATTTTTTTTCGATCAGCACCGAGGCGGACGCGCCGTCATTGACCTGCAACCCGGCGCGCTTAGGAATCGCCCGAACGTAACGCCCTGCGCAGGCGGCATCCTCGAGGGTAAAGCCGCCCTCTTCCCCCGCGCAGATAATGGCGATGTCCGTGTTCGAGCTGGCCGCGACCTTCATCATGGCCAGCACCACCGTAAAGTTGACGTATGAAGCTATAACTATGTCACGGGCGCCTTGTACCCCCAGCAGCGCCCGGGTGCCATTGGTAGTCGTTATGAGGATCGTCTTGCCCTCCACGACCTTTTTCGTGAAGGCCTGCGGCGAATTGCCGAGGTCGAAGCCGACGATGGGATGCATCTTCTGCTCGCCCGCCAGAATGATCTGGGAGCGGTGAAACTCCTTGGAGCGGAAGATCACCTCATCCGCTCCCTCCAGGGGCATGACGGTTTTGGCGCCGTTGCCGAGCGCGGTGGCGACGGTGGTCGAAGCGCGCAGCACGTCGACGATTACGACAAGCCGCCCGTTGGTGTCGGAGGGTTTTGCCTGCGCCGGAGTGAAGAAGACATCAAGCCGCACTTGCCGGCTCCTTCATCAATTCGCTCTCACGCTCGAGGAACTTGGTGTCCACCGCACCTTCCTGAAATTTCTTGTTGGCCATCACGCGGCCGAGAAATGGAATCGTAGTGGTGACGCCTTCGATGATAAAGCTCTCCAGCGCGACTTGCATCCGGCGCAAAGCTTCCTGGCGATCCCGTCCCTGGCAAATGAGCTTGGCGAGCAGCGAGTCGTAGAATGGCGGCACGCTGTAGCCGGCGTAGACGTGGGTGTCGAGTCGGACCCCAGGACCACCAGGCGGATGGAAGACGTCGATGTGGCCTGGCGACGGCTGAAAATTTCGCGCCGGATCTTCCGCGTTCACTCGACACTCGATGACGTGTCCTCTTCTTTCAATCGGGGGTTTCACAGACAGCTTGGCTCCAGCGGCGACGAGGATCTGCTCCTTCACCAGATCGATGCCGGTCAGCATCTCGGTGACGGGATGCTCGACCTGGATGCGGGTGTTCATCTCCATAAAGTAGAACGAGCGATCCTCGTTGAGGAGCATCTCGATGGTGCCCGCTCCAACATAGTCGATGGCTTTTGCGCCCTTCACCGCCGCTTCCCCCATCTTCTCGCGCAGCTCGGGAGTCATCGCCGGGCTCGGCGCTTCCTCGATCAATTTCTGGTGACGACGTTGCACCGAGCAATCGCGCTCGCCGAGATGGATGACGTGCCCGTGACGATCGCCCATGATCTGGAATTCGATGTGCCGGGGGCGAGAGAGATATTTCTCGATGTAGACTTCGCCGTTTCCAAATGCGGAGAGCGCTTCGGAGCGGGCAAGCTGGAACGATCGCCCGAAGTCGTCGGGATCCGTGGCGACACGCATTCCTTTGCCGCCGCCGCCGGCTGCGGCCTTGATGATGACGGGGAAGCCGATGTCGCGGGCAAACTTGAGTGCTTCGTCCGGGTCTTCGACACCGCCCGGCGTTCCTGGAATGATGGGCACTCCGACTTCGTGCATGGTCTTCCGCGCGGCGGCCTTGTCACCCATGGTGCGGATCTGCGACGGCGTCGGTCCGATAAAGTTGATGTTCGACGCGATGCAGGTCTCGGCGAACTCGGCGTTCTCGGCGAGAAATCCATAGCCGGGATGAATGGCGTCCGCACCGGCGATCTCCGCCGCGGCGATGATGCGCGGGATATTGAGATACGACTCGCGCGCCGGCGCCGGCCCGATGCAAACGTCGTCATCGGCAAAGCGGACGTGAAGCGACTCGCGATCGGCTTCGGAATAGACCGCGACGGTTTGGATGCTTAGCTCGCGGCAAGCTCTAATGACTCTTAGTGCAATCTCGCCGCGGTTGGCGATCAAAATCTTCTTAAACACTTAGGCTCATTGAGGGCTAACCGCTTTTTTTATGGATACCGGCGACTGCGGATTGCGGAGTCCGCAGCTTATGTGACTTCCTGCTTGACGGTATCCCATGATGTATCCGACGCCGACCCGATTCCCTGAGCGTGGAGCGCGAACTCCGCCGGATTCGTCGCGGCAAACAATGCATCGTCGTACGTGATGACACCCTTCTGATACCAATTCATCAGCGACTGGTCGAAGCTCTGCATGCCGTAGGGGACGTTCCCCTCCTTGATCAATTGGGCGATGTTGAGCGACTTGGACATGTCGCGCATCTGGTCGCGCACCGCTTCGGTATTCATGAGAACTTCTGCGGCGGGCACGCGTCCCTTTTTGTCGGCGCGACGCACCAGGCGCAGCGAGATGATCGCCCGCAGCGCTGTCGAAAGCATGTAGCGCACTTCGGTCTGCTGGTGCGGGGGATAGAAGGAAAGGATACGGTTGATCGTCTGCGTAGCGTCGGTGACGCTGCCAGCGCTGCTACCGGCCGCAGTTCCTGCCGCCGCCCCCCAGGCCGCCGAATCGAACTCTGCCGGCCTGGAAGTGCCCAAAGTGGAGGCTGCGAAGTCTAAATATCTGGAAGTGAAGTCCCCAATGGTGGGGACTTACTACGGCGCTCCCGAGCCGGGAGCGAGACCGTACCTCACGGTCGGCGACAGAATCAGCAAAGGTCAGATACTCTGCATCATCGAAGCAATGAAAATCATGAACGAGATCGAATCAGAGTTTGATGGAGTAGTAAAGGAGATTCTCGCGCAAACCGCGCATCCCGTCGAATACGGTCAGGTCCTTTTCCGCATAGATCCCAATGGCTGAGAAACTGAATCCGCCTGCGCCGAAGCAGGCTACACATACCCCCTCCGCATCTGGTGCCGCGCTGCTGATAGGCGTTGACGCGGAAGCGGCCGATGCCGGGCACAGCCAGCGCGAAGTCGGATTCCTTCTGCTCCGAGAACTCCTTGATGTTCTTGGGCGCCATGATCTGCTCAGCCAGACTGCGCAGATCTTCCTGACGCAGCGGCGGCAATTCAAGCGATACCATGTGTCCGTCGACGCGCAGCGTCGGCGGACGTCCGACTTTGAGGTGGAGATCCGAAGCGTTCGCCTGAATCATGTGCTGCAGCACTGACTTGTAGTCGAACGCGGCACCGGATGCGGAGGGGGTATGTGTAGCCTGCTTCGGCGCAGGCGGATTCAGTTTCTCAGCCATTGGGATCTATGCGGAAAAGGACCTGACCGTATTCGACGGGATGCGCGGTTTGCGCGAGAATCTCCTTTACTACTCCATCAAACTCTGATTCGATCTCGTTCATGATTTTC
>QHUA01000236.1:1522-2133 GCA_003221805.1 Gemmatimonadota bacterium | reverse complement strand
CGACCGTCGCACTCGCGTCCGCCGCCGGAGCGATCGGAGCCGCCGCCGGCAACAGAGCAGGCATCGCCATCGGCGCGGCCACCTGCAATGCTCCTCGCTGTTGCGGAGTCTTGGAGATCCTGATCTTCATCCCCTTGTCGGACGAGATCTCGATCGAATCCACACTCGACTCGTCGAGCATTTCCACGAGCTTCTTCACGTAGCGAAGATCGATCATAGCGGGAACGAGGGAAGCGGGAACGAGGGAAGCGGGAAGCGGGAAGCGGGAAGACGGTCGAGGGACGGGGGACGAGGGACGAGGGAAAGCACTCTACCTGTGTTCACGCGACCTCCAGCAGTTCTCGCGTGAAATCGGTGAGGATCTCCGGGCCGCTGGGAGCCAGATGCACATCATCCTC
Source organism: Gemmatimonadota bacterium (assembly GCA_003221805.1). GTDB lineage: Bacteria > Gemmatimonadota > Gemmatimonadetes > Gemmatimonadales > Gemmatimonadaceae > UBA4720. The sequence goes on along the minus strand of QHUA01000236.1, from coordinate 1,735 downwards.
GATGCGAACTCCTCCCCAGCCCGGACGGTAAATTCCCGGCTCTATAGTCACTACCGCGCCCGCACCGAGGGTCGCTTCAACGGTTTTCGCGAGTCGCGGCGCTTCATGCACTTCCAGTCCGAGTCCGTGACCGAGGCTGTGACCGAATGCATCGCCATAGCCCCGATCCTCGATGTAACGGCGCGCCAAACCATCGGCTTCCTGCCCCTTCAT
>QHUA01000236.1:0-1446 GCA_003221805.1 Gemmatimonadota bacterium | reverse complement strand
CCGAAATCGAGCAGCAGCAGATCGCCGCGCTCGATCACGCGCGACGACGCACGCGCGTGCGGCAGTGCGGCTCTCGGCCCAGACGCAACGATCGTCGTGAAGGGAAAATCTTCACTGCCTTCGTCGCGCAGAGCGTGCTCGAGAATTCCCGCCACGCTGAGCTCGGTCATGCCGGGTCGAATCTCCTTGAGGGTTTTTCTCAGGGCGCCCGTGGCGATCCCGCCGGCGTGACGGATCAGCGCCACTTCATCGGCGTCCTTCGCCTCGCGCAGCGCTTCGACCAGGTTCAGCTGCGGTCTCCATTGCCAGCGGGTTCCGTCGGTGAGCAAACGCTGGAAGTCCCGGTGCAACAAGTGGGCTGACTCGAACCCCACGATGTCGATGCCGCTCAAACCTGCGCCGAGTGTCCACAGACCCGTCCAGAGACTCTGCGATTCGATGCGAATGGTCGCCAGGTCGCCGACTTCCTCGTTCACCTGAGTGTCGTAACGGAAATCGGTGATGAAATGCAGATCGCGCGGCGTCACCAGCACCAATGCGCTCGTCCCGGAAAACCCGGTGAGGTAGCGCACGTTGGGCAGGCTCGTGAGCACCAGCGCGTCGATGTGCGCCGCGGTCAGCGCGTCACGAAGCGCGGAGATGCGCGCCGGACGACGATCAGCCATTCGCGGCGACCGGAAGACGTTTCACCAGTCCGCGCAGCGCGAGCTCGTAGCCGTAGGCTCCAAAACCGCAAATCACCGCCATTGCAGCATCGGCCAGCGCCGATTTCCGGCGCTCCGGCTCTCGCGCGTAAATGTTGGTGAGATGGACTTCGACGAATGGAATCCGGATGCCGGCGAGTGCGTCACGAATGGCGAGACTGGTGTGGCTGTAGGCACCGGCATTCACCAGCGCGCCGTCGACACGGCCGCGCAAGGTGTGCACCGCGTCCACGATCTCGCCTTCGCCGTTGTGCTGTGAGAACGTGAGCTCGACGCCGAGCTCTCTGGCGACTGTCAACAGATGCTTCTCGATGTCGGCCAGAGTTTCGGTTCCGTACAGAGCCGGCTCACGCGTGCCGAGGAGATTGAGATTTGGGCCATTGATGACGGCGATTTTCACTCGCCCGTGAGTCCGTCGAGCCAGGCGCGGAATTTCGCAACGTCTTCTTCTGACTCCTGGGTGTGCGAGAGGCGCGGATTCACGCGCGGCGTCGGTGTCGGCGGAGTCGGGGGCGTTCTCGCTGCTCCGCCCTGTGCTCCGCTGAATGCGCCGGCGAGGCGCGAGGCGGCGCGACTATCCGATGGATTCACCGTCGCCCCAGCGAACACTGCATCGAGCGATGCACCGGGCGCCGCCGTCGAAAGCGGCGGCGAAGCGTGCGGCGGCCCCGCTTGAATGCTGTTGCTGGCGGGCATGCCTCCAGCACCACTTGTCGGCGGATTTCCAGTCGTGCGCGGCGGG
>QHUA01000235.1 GCA_003221805.1 Gemmatimonadota bacterium | reverse complement strand
CACCTCTTCCGATTCAGGCGCACCGGCTGGAGCGGGCGCTTCAATCGACGGGGACCGCGGAGCGCCAGGCGATGCCGGACGCTCGATCGGCGGGGCCTCTCGTCTTTCTGCCGTCAACTCGGGATGCGCGGCGCGATCGGCGGCTTCGATTTCGGCGATTTTTTCTTTCAGCGCCTGGTCATCGGGGCGTGCTTCGGCGAGCTGGTAATAAACCTTGAGCGCGAGCTGTCGATAGCCCTGCTGTAGATAGAGCTGGGCCATTGTCTCGTTAACGAACGGCTCTGGCCCAGCACCGGAGAACATTCTGTCTTCCTTGCGCGATTCAG
>QHUA01000004.1:7981-40256 GCA_003221805.1 Gemmatimonadota bacterium | reverse complement strand
GTGTAGTAGAACTGCAGTGGAATGCAAAGGAGAAACGACCCGGCCACGAAGATGAAAAAGTCTCGATTCTTGAGCAGCGCGAGCGAGTCGAGACCAAGCGCGTCATGGACGCTGAATCGCCCACCGGGTGCTTTTGGCGGCGTGTGAGGAAGGATGAGCGAGTACGCCGCCATGATAATCGAAGCGCCCGCCGCGAGCCGCATTGGCAGCACCAGGGCGTCCGCGTGAAAGACTTTGCCGACCAGAATACCCGCCACGATCCAACCGATCGTACCTAGCACGCGGATGAACGGAAAGTCGCGGCCCGGATCGTTCACGTGGTGGAACGAGATCGAATTGGTAAGCGAAAGCGTCGGCATGTAGCAGAGCGCGTAGAGAATGAGGAGCGGATAGAACGCGCCAAACGATGTCTGCAGCGAGACGAGATACATCACAGCGCCGCCGATGAAATGCAGCAGCGCCAGCAGCTTTTCGCTGGAGAAGTATCGATCCGCCACGACCCCCATGAAGAATGGCGATACCAGAGCCGCAATCGCCGTCGCGCCATACGCCAGGCCAATCTGGCGGTCGGTGAAGTGGAGCGTCTGGCCCAGATACGTTCCCATCGTCACGAACCAAACCCCCCAGATGAAATACTGGAGGAACATCATCGTGGACAGTCGCGTTCTAGAGTTCACTTTAGCTCCCGGATGCGGACGTTGCGCATTGACAGCGTTCCATCGTGGTCACCTTGTATGCCGATGTAGCCCTTGGCCGCGCGGCCATAGTTCGGATAAGCGGAGAACTTGCTCGCCTTGACCTTCTCCGTCCAATCGGCGCTTCCCAGCTCGTACTCGAGCAGCTTCTGACCGTTCATCCAGTGCTGCACCGTGTTACCGTTGATGACGATCAGCGTGGAGTTCCACTGGTCGGCAGGTCTCACTACTCCGGCCGGCGACGGATAGAGGGCGTAGTCTGAGCCGGCTGATGTCAGTCTGCTCTTTCCGTCGGGATGTCCGGCGTCGTCGAGCAGCTGGTACTCGGGCGCGCTCCAATAGATGTGATCGTATTCTTCGGTGCCGCGATAAAAAATTCCGGAGTTACCGCCAGGGCTCAGTTTCCAGTCGAGAGCAAGCTGGAAGTTTCCAAATTGATCTCTGGTGATGATGTCCTCGACGGAGCCGGTCTTGGTCAACACGCCATCGACGATGCGCCAGCCGGCCGGCAGTGTCTGCCGCTTGTATCCGCGCCAGGCCGAGGTGGTAGTTCCATCGAAGAGCGATCGCCAGCCGGCGGCGCGCTGTTCAGCGGTCAAAGAAATCGCTCCCGACGCCGTCGTGCTCGCGCTTTCGGCCGGCGGATTTTTCCCCATCGGCGTGCAGGCGCCGACGGCCAGCGCCAACTGCGTGATCATTGCCGCGCGGGCGGCAGTTCCATGACTCATGGCTTCCACTTCCTCGCAAAAGAATTTTTCAGACCGCCCAACCAGCGCGATACTCTCGCGTCAGGTACTGGTTTGCATCGGCGATGTTGGTGACGCGCATCTGCTCGCCGTCGTAGAGAATCTTTCTCCCTTGCCCGGTACGCAACGCCACAATGCCGAGCAGCATCGTCTCCGTCAGCTGGGCGGCATACTCGATTGGTGAGCTCGCTTTCGCTTCGCCCTTGATCGCCTTCACCCAGTTCATCTCGTGGCTCCACGGAATTCGCGCGTACGTTTTCGGAACCAGAGACGCAGCCTCGGTGAGCGACATGGGGAACAGGCGCGGATTCGCGCCGTAGGTGTCGTTCATGAGGATTCCCTTCTCGCCAATGAAAATGACGCCACCTTCGCTCTTGAGCGTGACGTCATCGGGCAACACATCCGGTCGCGGGGGATAAAGTCCGCCGTCGTACCAGCTCAGTTTCACGGGCGGTTGGGCACCGCGGGCAGGGAACTGGTAGTGGACCGCCGTCGCGACCGGGTAGGAAACCGGCCGGTTGTATCCACGCGCTTCCCGACTTCCAGCCGGCGCTTTCGGATCGGGAGGAATTGGCATCGTACCCCATTGCGTCGACGTGGCCTCGATGCTCTCGGGATACGTCAGCCCCAACGCCCAGAAGGGGTGGTCGATGAGGTGCGCTCCCATATCGCCCAGCGCGCCGACCCCGAAATAAATCCAGCCGCGCCAATTGAACGGGTGATAAATCGGATGATAAGGAACGTCTTCGGCGATGGGCCCTACGTAGAGGTCCCAGTGCAATCCGGGCGGAACCGGATAAGACCCCATCGCCGACGCCAGCACCAGATTGACGTAGCGGAAGCTCCACGGATTACCGAAGGGACTTGGCGGCGGCGAAGGCGGCGCTCCGCCTACCGGCCGCGGAACTCCCTGCGGCCAATACACGACGGGACGGTTGGTCCAGACGTGCACTTCCCTCACCGGTCCGATGATTCCCGCCTGAATCCATTCGTTGACGAGCCGCGCTCCTTCGCTGGAATGCCCCTGATTCCCCATTTGCGTCACGATCTTTGGATTGGCGAGGGCGAGATCGCGGAGCGCGCGGGCTTCGTGAACGGAATAGGTCAACGGCTTCTGCACGTAGACGTGCTTGCCGGTTTGCATCGCTGCTTTGGCTACCACCGCGTGCAGATGGTCGGGTGTCGCGATGACGACGCCGTCGATGTCCTTCTGCTTGTCCAGCATCTCACGGAAATCCGAGTAGCGAGCAGCCTTATCGAACTTCTGCTTGAGAGTGATGCCCTCCGGCCTGTCCTTCTTCTGCTCGTCCTTCAGCTTTTCCGCGACCTTGCTCTCGGAAAAGGCGAAATCGACATCGGCGAAGGCGACGAGATTCTCGGTCTTTGCCAGCTCCAATGCGTTCTCGGAACCCATGCCGCCAAAGCCGACGACGGCGAAGTTCATCGTGTCGCTCGGCGCCTGGTATCCAACACCACCGAGCACGTGTCGCGGAACGATCATCACCCCGACGCCGATCCTGGCCGTGTCCGCGACGAATTGACGACGTGTGACCTTCTTACGCGTCATGAAAGACAGCTCCTCCAATGATTGTGTGCAGCAGCTCGATCAGAATGTCAGTGCGTGCAGATAGTTGGCGCTGTTCGTGATCGTTGCAATCGGGTTCGCCGGCTGATCGTGCTCGACAAAGTAGTGTTTGATTCCCGCCTTGTCGCTTTGGGCGAAAATGGTGCGGAAGTCGATTTTGCCGCTGCCAACGTCCACCATTTTGTTGTCCGGCGGCCCGGCAGAGTCCTTCACGTGCACCATCTGGAACCGTCCCGGATAGCGATTGAAGAAATCGAGTGGATCGCCTCCTCCAAACACTACCCAGTACAGATCCATCTCGAAGTCGACGAGCGATGGATCAGTCTCACTGAGAAGAATATCGAGCGGCCTCGTCCCACCGATCGGCCTCAGCTCGAAATCGTGATTGTGGTAAGCGAAGCGGAGTCCCTGCGATTTTGCCTGAGCACCGAATCCGTTGAGGAGCGTAGCGATGTGCTTCCAGTCGTCGGCCGTCTTTCTTCTCTCCTCCGGAATCCAGGGCAGCGTTGCCCACTCGTTTCCAATCGCCTTCGCATCGGCGAGGGTCGCGGCGGCATTTTTTTCGAAGGCGTCGATGGGCAGGTGCGACGACGGTGATGTCAAACCGTTTTGCTGCAGCAACTGGCGAATCTGAGCAGGGGTGCGGCCGTAATAGCCGGCGAACTCGACTTCTTGATAGCCGGCCGCTGCCACCTTGGCGAGTGTCCCCGGCATGTCGTCTTTCATTAAATCGCGAACGGTGTAAAGCTGCAGGCCGACCTTTTTCAGCTTGCGCGTTCCCGGGGCGGCGCCGGAGCAGGAAGCGGGTACGGCATTGATCCCGGCGAGGCCAAGGGCACCAACACCGATCGTTGCGAGAAATGAGCGGCGAGTTTGGAGTTTCACGGTAGAAGGGTGAGAGTGTAGCTAGTATGCGCCGCCGCGGCGCTCTCCGCAACAAAGCCGGACCGCATCGTCAGGCTATCGGCGCCCGGAACTAAGGCCGATCAGCTTTTTCCGGCGAAGATGTGGTTGAGCCCTTGATGGCTTGAATGTCCTCGCGTCTCCGTGATGGAACCGAAAACGCGAAGACGGTGCCGGTGTCGGCGGGAAATTCCGCCCAGGCGCGGCCACCAATCGATTCCACCGTCTCACGCACGATGCTGAGTCCGAGCCCTGTGCCGGCTGCTTCAGTAACCGTCTCGTCGTGGGCGCGGTAAAACTCGTGGAACAGTTGCTCTCGACGATCGGCCGGTATGCCGATCCCGTTGTCGGTGACGCGGATCACCACTTCCCTGTCGCGCTCGGTGTCCGGCCCTTCCACAGTCGCCGCGATCGATACCCATCGCTCGGGCTTCGCCTCGTCCGAATACTTGATCCCGTTGGAGACGTAGTTCATCAGGCACAGCTCGACGACGGCAGCGTCGACTTCGATGGGCGGCAGATCGTCGGCGACGCGGACGTTGACTCTCTTCGCTTTGGCGGCATCCTCCAGCTCGCGCACCGCTTCGCTGGCGGCTTCCGGCAACATGACGTTGCGACAATGCCTGGAGTCGGCCTGCGTTCGAGACAGCGATTCCAGATTCTCAAGCGCGTGGCGGAGAGATTCCGCGTTCCGGGCGATTATCTGGTCGAACTCCTTCCTTTCTTCAGGTGCGATCCACTGCTCGGCGAGCGCGGTGGAAGCCGCCGTGATGGCGGTGACGTTGTTTTTCAGCTCGTGCGCCACAGTGCGGTTGAATTTTCGAAGGCGGTTCTCGCGCTCGTTGATCTGGGTTGAAGACAGCCGAAGGAAATGGCTCACGGTCGCCTGCCGAATGAGCTCCATCGCCTGGCCCAGGCGCTCCCAGCATACGAGAAAATCACGTCTGGCAAAATCGCCGGGGATCGTTTCGGCCGTGTCGGTCAGGAACGCGAATATGATCGCGCCGAGCATCTCATATTCCTTGAGCAGCTCGTAGGCGTCGAAGCCTTGCGTATGTCTGAGAGCACCAAGCTCCATTGCTTTGGCGACCACGGGCGCCTTTGCATCGATGTCGCGCTCCGGGCGCTTGAGATATCCGGCGATTCCTTCGATGAGGAGCGGGATGTGATTGAGCAGCTCGTGGGTCGGAAAGACGCGCTTGGTGGAAATCGCCACCCGGGCAGTGATCCGTGCGAGCCACTGTGTCACCAGCTCCTGCTTGGCTGCTCGCAGGCGGTCGGAGAGGATTGCGGCTAGCTGGAATGGGTAGTTATTGGGATCGGTCGGCACCCTGCCCCGCGCTGATGTTGGCAGCAATCCGATAAGCAAGAACGGTTCTCATGTGCAGCTTCGGCGGTGATGGTCGGGGCACGAACCAGACGTTCGCGCCCCTCCTGCGGACCGCGTCAACACCTTATGCCAGAATTCGATCTTGTGCAAGAAAAAAGGGTCGACGAGGTTTGAGGGGCCCCCACCTCAGAGGACGCTATGACGAGATGGTCTACCGCCGCGGCAACACTCCTCGTTCTAACGGCAGTCGCCTGCGCAGTTTATCAGAAGAAACAGTCAGTCGAAGGAGATAAGGAAGTCGTCGATGCCTACGTTCGCGCGTGGAACCAGCGCGACACGATCGCGCTCGATACGCTCCTGACCGCCGATGCCATTCACGAAGACGTCGCCCAGAATTTTCGCGGAACAGGGCCGAAGGCGATAATCACCTTCATGCGCGGTGTAGCGGCGGCCGAGCCCGATTACAAGTGGGCCGTCACGAACGCACTGGAGGATGGAAAATACGTCGCTCTGGAGTGGACGTGGACGGGCACCTACAGCGGACCCGATCCGACGGGCAAGCGAGTAACGAGCAAGCGGATATCAGGTCGCGGGATGTCGTTCGCCGAAGTCGATAACGGAAAAATCAAAAGATTCACTGATTACTACGACATGGCGAGCTACTTCCGGTAGCCGCTCGGTAGCCCGCTAGAACGAACCGTTCTTGTCGCGATGGCGACCCGTTTCGAGCCACGGGATGAGAGTTATGCCGAAGCGTGGGGTGCGACGGATTCCTTGTCCGGCAGTGACTGGAACTCCGTAGTCGAGCCGAATCGTCGCACGGCCTGCCCGACGCGGCGCGACGGCGAGGCTTAAACCGACTACACCAACGGAGAAGTCTTCGGCGGTGGGAGTGGTCGAAGCTGGGTCCCATCGCTTGGATAGCGCACCGAAGACAGATCCATCCAGCTCGTACGAAGACCCCAATTGGTGAATGTGTCTGGTACGGTCAAGCGACATCGTCAGGGCTGATTCAGCCAATCGCACCGTCGAAGGGACGAACGGTAGCGCCCGATCGAAAATTGTGAGCGCTCTTACATCGGGATCCGGATCGGTCAACTGCTCCGCGGCGAGCGTCAATTGCCACAATCCATTGGTTGCAGCGCGGTCGGCGGTGATTGCTCCGCGCAAACGCGTCGAGCGCCAATCGTCTCCCTCGTATCCAGAAGCCCAGAGGTCAGTCACGATTCGCGTGCTGCGGCTGGGAAGCCATTCCCGCCCAACCCAGGCGTCATAGTGGGTCATCAAGCTCCGTCGGACACCCTCCGCGGATCCATCGGCGTCGACTGACGATATCGTGCCCTTGCCGAAGCCAACAACAATCTCGCCTTCGACTGTTCGGGGAACGTCGACGACGGAGCCGCCGGCGAGCATCCAGGTCAGAGTGTCGTAGCTACCCGCCACCGCAGAGAGACCAACTTGCGGCCCCATGAAGCGCCGATCGATGCGGATCGGGCCGAGGACCTGTGCCTGCTGAGAAGCGGCAAGAGAGGTATGCTCGGCTTCGACGCCGCCGAGCAGATAGATAATGTGGCTGGATGTAGCCGGGCCAGCTCGAATTCCGGCGAGGAGGTTCGCGCCAGTTCTCTCTATCTGCTCGCTACCAAGAGGCTTTGGCTCGTAACTCTGATCCCAGAAATCCGCCTCGGCCCGCCAAGGATCGGCCACGCTCGATTGACGCCGCGCCAGGGAGAGGCCCCGGATGACTCCCTCGTAATAGCGCTGGTATTGCGCGCGCGTTGTCATACCGGTGCCGAATCCAAAAGCGTCGTAGGTGGAGACTCCGGCACCGAGCGAGCGGTTATGCGAAACAAGGCTCAGGGCAAAGGTCTGTCCGGTACCAAGAAGATTGTGCTCCGATAGTCCCACCCGAGGCGACGTGCCGGTTTTTATGTCGGGCCGCGTCGTCCAGGAATCGCGGGTTACGACATGGAGTGAGAGCGCCTCACCGGTCGGACTCGCACATTGGCGCCCTTCAACGTGCGCGCTTTCCAGGAACTGTAGCTTGCGCAGTCGGCGCAGCGATTCCGCAACGCGCAGGGTATCCACGCTATCACCGACGGCAAAAAGCAGCTCGCGCCGAATTATCTCCGGCCGTGAACGAACGTGTAGCCTGGCGATGGCGCGGCCGGCTCTGCCGAGATTCGGACTGCCGGTCTCGACGACGATGGAGTCGATGCGATGCCCGGAAAGCGCGCCGAGGGTGACTTCAGATCGGTAGGTCGTGCATGGCTGCGGCTCTTGAGCCAGCACAAGCGTGCCGTTCAAGACGACGACAAATCCCAAGGCTGAGCGCATTCGCACAATATTACCGGCTTAGCTGTCGTTGTCATGACGATAGCGCCTGCAGGAGTTAAGCGCACCAATCGGGGGTGTAAAAAGAATGTTAAGACGAGGCGTAGCCATCCGAAGGTTACGATCGTCCTGTAAACGAATCTTCACAGTGAATGGGGACATGCGTAGCAAAACAATTCTTTCGATTTCTCTATTGTCGATTGCGGCGCTGAGCAGCGCTTGCTCACGACACAAGGTCGCAGCGGCTCCGACGCCGACGACGACGACTTCCGCGGACCGTGCTGCGATAGATGCAGCCAACCGTGAGAATGCCAAGCTCCACTCGGATGCAGACGATGCAAAGGAACGCGAGGCCGCCACGCGGTCCAGATCCGCAGCCGGTGATCAGGCGGCGATGAGAGAACCTATTTACTTCCAGTTCGATCGCGCCGACATCTCCGAAGAAGGAACGCGGTCACTCGACCAGAAGGTCGATGTGCTGCAGCGCAACGCAAGCGTTCGCGTTCGCATCGAAGGCAACGCCGACGACAGCGGATCGGACGAATACAACCTCGCGTTGAGCGAGCGGCGGGCGGCGACCGTTAATCGTTACTTCACCGATCGCGGGATCGACGCCTCGCGGCTGAAGATCGTTGGATACGGCGAAGAGCGTCCGGCCTGCACGACGAGCCGCGACGAGGATTGCCGCTCCAAAAATCGCCGCGACGAGTTCGTGATTCTGTCCGGCTTCTAATCTCCTGAGCGAAAAAAGCCCCGCCGTTTTATTGGCGGGGCTTTTTTATTTTCGAGGAGTAGCTGGGGGGAGACTCGAACTCCCGACCCCGGCATTATGAGTGCCGTGCTCTAACCAGCTGAGCTACCCAGCCTCGTGCTGTGAACTCGACGTGAAAATACCCACTTTAGCTCGCAGTTCGTGCTAAACCCGCTGCGAACTACTGCGAACTACCGCGAGCTATTGCGAGCTACGAGCGAGAGTGGGTATTTAAACTTTCAGATAACGAGCAGGCCGGCCCTCTCAGGCCGGCCTGCTCGCAAGTGGCGGGGGCGGGATTTGAACCCGCGACCTTCGGGTTATGAGCCCGACGAGCTACCAGGCTGCTCCACCCCGCGATGAGACACCAAAGCTAATCATCGCGATTTCCCGCCGGTAGACCCAGGATCCTCACCGAAGCGGTAAAGGATCTCCTTATCACCGCGCACCATCCCGAACTCCTCGCGCGCGATGCGCTCCTGCGTCGCGCTGTCGCTCCTCACCAACTTCAGGAATCGACCAAGCGAATCGACCTGACGTTGCAGCGAATCGACTTCGTGGGTCAGCTTGCGCGTCCGTGAGCTCAGGACGAACAGGTCACGCGTGCTGTATTCACCGCCCTGCGCCGCGAAGAACAATGCGCCAAGAATGAGCGCCCACCAAACGAATCGCCTCATCGCTTAAGAGAGGCCGTAAATCGATCCGCCGGGATACTCCGCGACAGAACCGAGCTGTTCTTCAATGCGAAGCAGCTGATTGTATTTGGCGACGCGATCGGTCCGGCTGGCGGAGCCAGTCTTGATCTGGCCGGCGCCTGTCGCGACGGCGAGGTCGGCAATGAAAGTGTCCTCAGTCTCGCCCGAACGGTGCGAGATGATCGACTGATAGCCGTTGGCCCTCGCCATTTCGATCGCCTCGAGCGTCTCAGTGAGTGTGCCGATTTGATTGAGCTTGATGAGAATCGCATTGGCGACGTCCGACTCGATTCCCCGCGCCAGACGCTCTGTGTTCGTGACGAACAGATCGTCGCCGACAAGTTGCACGCGATCACCAAGAGCCGCGGTGATCTTTGCCCAGCCGTCCCAATCGTCTTCGGCGAGTCCGTCTTCGATCGACACAATCGGGTACTCGTCGAGCCATTTGCGATAGAGCTCGATCATTCCTTCGGCGTCGCGTGAGCCAGCGCCGCTTTTCTTGAAGGTGTACGTTCCCCCCTTGAACAGCTCCGACGCGGCAACGTCGAGAGCGAGTGCAATCTCCTTTCCGGGCGCGTATCCCGCTGCCTCAATCGCTTCGACGACTACTTTCAACGCCTCCTCGTCATTCTTGAGATCCGGCGCGAAGCCGCCCTCGTCGCCGACGCCGGTCGAAAGCTTTCTCTTGACCAGGACTTTCTTGAGCGCGTGGAAAACCTCCGCGCCCATGCGCAAGGCTTCGCGAAAACTCGTCGCGCCGACGGGAACGATCATGTATTCCTGGAAATCGACGGTATTGGTTGCGTGCGCACCGCCGTTGAGGATGTTCATCATCGGCACCGGCATCGTGCGCGCCATCGGGCCACCGAGGTAGCGGTACAATGGAAGTCCGACATCCATCGCCGCCGCGCGCGCGGTTGCCATGGAAACGGCAAGTATGGCGTTCGCGCCGAGCTTGCCCTTGTTGGCGGTGCCATCGAGCTCGATCATAGTGCGGTCGATGGTCATTTGATCGCTCGCGGGCAAGCCGCTTAGCGCCGGGGCAATGCGCTCCTCCACGCTCTGCACCGCTTGCTCGACTCCCTTCCCCAGATACCGCTCCGCATCTCCATCCCTGAGCTCGAGCGCCTCGTGCTCGCCAGTGGAAGCGCCGCTGGGTACCGCTGCTCGCCCGAACGCGCCGCTGTCGAGCGCGACATCTGCTTCAACGGTTGGATTGCCGCGACTGTCCAGAATCTCGCGGGCCTTGATCTCGATTATGCCTGACATTTTTCCAGTTTGATTGTTGCCCTTATCGCGTTTCGGTGGGCAGAGTCTTCGATGATACCGCTTCGATCGAGGACGCAAGCCGTGAGACCGTGGTCGTCGGCGGAGACTCGACGCCGTAAAGCTCGCGCATCGCGTTCACCATTCTCGTTCTCACAGTCTGCATCAGCGCCTCGCGGTGATCGTAGTCCACACCGGTCGTGCGGACGGGCTCGAGCAAATGTACATCAATCGTCCCCGGATGAACCCGAAGCGACCCTTTTGGCATTATCTCGATCGTTCCATGGACGATCACCGGAATAATTGGCACACCGGCGGCAATGGCGAGCACGAAGGGACCTTTTTTGAATGGACGCAGCGGATAGGCGTGCCCGCGCGTTCCCTCCGGGAAGACGACGACCGAGCTTCCGCCACGGATTTTTTCAGCGGCGATGTCGTAGGCCCCAAACGCTGCCTTCCGGTTATCGCGCTGGATCTCGATCATGCCGATGGCGCGCATGCCCCGGCCAAAGATCGGCACCTTAAACAGCTCGGCCTTCGCCACGAACTTGTACCGCGGGAGAATCTTAGCCAGCGCAGGAACGTCGAACCAGCTGACGTGGTTCGAAGCGAAAATGTGCGGCTCGCCCAGCATGAGCTTCTCGGTGCCGTGCACGCGCAGCTTGATGCCGGCCGCCCAGAGTACCAGCGTCGACCACCAGCGCGGCGCCTTCTCGAAGAGCCCGTTGGGCTTGTCGTTCACCCCCAGCATCGCCGCGACGATAACGGTTAGGCCGAGAATTAGCGTCGCCAGCACTGCGGTGGCGAAAAGGAGAATCGTTCGCAGAAAGGAAATCATTTCTATCGGAAGTGATCGAAGCCGTCTGGAGCGCTGACTCGAATACCCGCCTGCGACAGCTCCACGGCTGGAGGACCGGCAACAACGCGCCCGATCTCTGTCAGCTCCAGGCCGAACTCCTCGGTGAACCGGCGCGTATCGATGTTCGGAGCCGTGACAACGATTTCGTACTCCTCGCCGGCGCCGGCAGCTTCCATCGCAGATACACCATCCACGTGCGGAATTCTATCGGCGTCGATCTGGATGCGGACTTTGCTCGCCGCGGCCACGTGCGCCAGATCCGCGGTGAGACCGTCGGAGATATCGATCGCCGAGGAAGCGCCGCGCGCAGCCAGCCCGATCGCCGCGTCCACTCTGGGAATTGGATGCGCAAACCGGGCTCGATCTCTTTCCGTCGGTTCTCTGGCGGCCTCCCAGGCGCGCACCGCCGCAGCGGGGCCGCCAAGAACCCCGGTGACGTATACGCGATCACCCACCTTCGCCCCGGCGCGGGAGAGCGGTCGAGCGACGCTACCTAAGGCAGTTATCGTCAGCGAGAGGACTTTCCCGGACGAGAGATCTCCACCGACGATCGGGCACATCACGGCCAATGCGCCATCCCGAATACCTATCGCCAGCTCACGAGCCTCGTGACGATCAGCTTCGGGAAGCGTAAGTGCAATCACCACTCCGATTGGACGCGCACCCATCGCGGCAAGATCACTCAGTGACGCTGCCGTTGCGCGGTATCCGATCTCGAAGTGATTGAGCCATTCACGGCGGAAATGAACCCCTTCCACCGACGTGTCGGTCGTGACGACGAGTCGCTGACCGGGCGGAACTTCGAGCACGGCCGCGTCGTCACCGATTCTCTGCGCCGACTTCCCCCACTCGGCGAGGAGTGTGCGGACGAGATCGAATTCCTTGCCGGGACCAAGCTCGATGTTTCGGCCATTGCTGGGTTTGTCGGTCATGGCGCCACCGCGGGCAGCGTGGTCAACACTGGTGGTTCCGGCTCCAACTCGGGATCGTTCCAGGCGCGAGGCAGAGCGTACAGAACATCCTCGAGCGTGGTACCCCGGATGTATTCGCAGAATTCAGCAGCGCGTCCATGAACCCAGGCGGCGCAACACGCCGCGGTCATCGCGTCTCCCACCTGCGCGAGCAAAGTTCCGGCAATCCCGCCAAGCAAGTCGCCGCTGCCGCCGGTTCCGAGCGCAGCGGTGCCGCGGGCGATGACCCATCGCTCGCCCTGAGGTGAGAACACCACCGTCGGGGCTCCTTTGAGCAGCACCGTAGCGTTGAGCGTCCGAGCAATGTCGGCACCAATGTCGAACCGATTGGCGATGACTTTCTTCACGTCGAGCCCACTGAGCCTGGCGAACTCCGCAACGTGGGGAGTAACGAGCGCCTGGCGTCCAGCGAGGAATTTAGCGAGGGATCTGGCGTCGCCCTCGAAAACGTTGAGAGCGTCGGCGTCGAGCACGACTGGAATTTTCGAATCCCTGAGCACGCGCTCGACCAGCTCACGGGTCTCATTGGATTTGCCGAGTCCGGGGCCGATAAGGGCGGCATCAGCCCAACTGGAGATTTCTGCCTTGATCTGATTGCTTGTGGTTGGCCATTCGGAATTGAGGACCGACGGAACGGCAGCCAGAACAGCGCTGACGTTCTCTTTCGCGACCAGTGTTCGCACGAGGCCAATCCCGCTTCTGAGTGCAGCCCGGGCGGCAAGGACCACCGCACCCGGCATTCCCTTACCGCCGCCGACGATGGCCAGGTGTTTTCGCGTTCCTTTGTGGGCGTCGTACTGAATTGGAGGTATGCGGGCCTGAACGAAGCTTGCGTCGACGATCTCGGGCAGGCTCTGACGGGACTTCGGCTTCAGTGAACCCGATCCCTCATCCAGACCAATGTCGATGGCGACGATCTCGCCGCAGCAATCTCTCGCCAGTAGTGCACCCCGCTTGATCCCCCCGAAGCTGAGGGTGACGTCAGCGACAACGCACAACGCATGGCTGCCCGTGGTCGCATCGAGGCCACTCGGCAAATCGAGAGCGGCAACTCGCACCTCTCGAGCGTGCAGTTGGTTGATTGTTGCGATGGCTTCGGCAATCTTGCCGCGTGGCTCGCCCTCGAAGCCGGTGCCAAGGAGAGCATCGACAACCACCGGAACGCCCTCAGGGGAAGAATCGACCAGTGACACCGATTTGATCGCTGCGTCCCGCTGCGCGATCGCATCGGGCGATTTCGGCTGGCCGATCTCGACTACGCTCACCTCGACTCCGGATCTCGCCAGATTCCCGGCGACAACCCAACCATCGCCGCCGTTATTGCCCGGGCCGGTGAATACGGTGGCGCCCTGGCGCAGCCGCTCGAAGTAACGGCGCTCGATCTCCCTCGCGGCAGCGGCTCCAGCGCGCTCCATTAGCTGGCGCGAAGGAACTCCTCTTTCAATTGCTGCCCGATCGCGCTCCGCTGATTCTTTGGCGCCGATCACCCAGACGGGCATTGGCCAGAGTTGGTGAAGCTACGCTTGTTGCGCGCAGTTCCAGGGGTAGTCGCGCTCGAAGGCCAGGTCGAAGTCGAACACATCGACGAACTCGTCCCGGGTGTCCTGGGGCTGGCTGAGTAAAAAGCCGAGATCGACCAGGCAGAAGACGATGTCGCCGATGTCGGCGGTGGTAGAAATGCCCCAGTGCTCGAGGACGATGCGCGCCATCACGCCGTAGCGCTCGAGCGCGAGCTCGCGGCAGGAATGGGCGAGCTCGATGCCGGTGATGTGACGTCTCACCGTCAGCTGGGCCTGACACATCTCGAGAGCCGAGAGCACGAACAAATACGCCTGCTCGTGAAAACGCGGCTCCCGGATGCGAATCCGGTCCATGATCCCTTCGCGAAATGCCAGCTCAGCCATTTTCTACTTTTTTTCCGCCATTGACGGGAAGGATTTGTAGAGTGGAAAGCGATTCGTCAAGTCAAGTACTTCCTCTCTGACTGACGACGCGACCGCTGCGTCACCAGCACTTGTTATCACCCGGTCGATGAGCGCAGCTATTCGCTCCATCTCTGGCTCCTTCATCCCGCGCGTGGTCACGGCCGGCGTTCCTATCCGGATGCCACTGGTGACAAAGGGCGACTGTGTCTCTTTCGGCACCGTGTTCTTGTTCACCGTGATGCCGGCGGCGTCGAGCGCCTTCTCCGCCACTTTGCCGGTGACGTTCTTGTTGCGCAGGTCGACGAGCATGAGATGGTTGTCGGTCCCACCTGAGACGACGTTGAAGCCATGCTCGATCAACGCGTTGGCGAGGGTCTGCGCGTTGCGCACGATCTGCCCGCAATAGTCCTTGAACGATGGCTCCAGGGCTTCCTTGAACGCCACCGCTTTGGCGGCGATGATGTGCTCCAGCGGACCACCTTGCGTTCCTGGAAACATCGCCTTGTCGACGACCTTGGCGTGCTCCTCTTTGCAGAGGATGAGACCGCCTCGCGGACCCCGCAGAGTCTTGTGGGTGGTGCTCGTCACCGCGTCGGCATGGGGAACGGGTGAAGGATGGAACCCGGTCGCGACAAGGCCGGCAAAGTGGGCCATGTCCACCACGAATTTCGCACCGATCTCGCGCGCTACTTCGGCGAACGGCTCGAACTCGATGATTCGCGCGTAGGCGCTGGCTCCGGCGATGATCAGCTTTGGCTTCTGCTCACGCGCGATCTGCTGCATCCGCGCGTAATCGATGCGGCCGTCATCACCCACGCCGTAGTGAATGGCGTGATAGAGGAGTCCCGAGAAGTTGACGGGTGAGCCGTGGGTGAGGTGTCCTCCCTGCGAGAGATCGAGGCCGAGCACGACATCGCCAGGCTTGAGGAACGCGAGGTAGACCGCTGCGTTCGCCTGAGCGCCCGAATGCGCCTGAACGTTGGCGTGCTCGGCGTCGAAAAGTTTCTTCAGCCGGTCGATGGCGAGCTGCTCTACCATGTCTACGAACTCGCAGCCACCGTAGTAGCGTTTGCCGGGCAAACCCTCGGCGTACTTGTTGGTGAGCGGTGTGCCCATCGCCTCCAGCACGGCAGCCGACACGAAATTCTCGCTGGCTATCAGCTCGAGGCCGTGCCTCTGCCGATCGACCTCGAGATCGATGATGCGCGCGACCTCCGGATCTGACGTTGCCAGCCGGCCCTCCGGCATGGCGCTCCTGGAGATGGATTTTGTTGGAGCTTCTGTTGTCTGCGGCATCATCTGTCCTGTAGTCGGGGCTTACTTCTCATCGATTTTCTTGACCCGCCGTTCGTGGCGTCCGCCCTCGAATTTAGCATTCAGCCACGCCTTCATTGTCTGGACCCCTTCCTCGTCACTCATGAACCTCGCCGGAAGGACAAGAACATTCGAGTCGTTGTGCCTCCGCGATAGTTCGCCAATCTCCGGTTCCCACGCCAGCGCGGCCCGAACGCCTGGATACCGGTTGGCGACGATGTCCATGCCCACTCCGCTGCCGCAGAGGAGAATCCCGCGCTTCGCCTTCCCCTCCGAAATCTCCCTCGCGACCGGGTGACCAAAGTCTGGATAATCATCGGGTTGATTGGCGTCCTTGCTGCCAAGATCGTCGGGGGTGTAGCCCATCTTCTTCAACTCGGACACGAGTCGATCCTTCATCTCGACTCCTGCATGATCCGAAGCTATTGGAATCGTCTCGCTCATTTTGCCTCCGCCAGCCGTTGCTCCGCCAATCGGTCCGCCGCCTCGTACGTCGGAATGTGCTTCGCTTCAGCGATATCGAACACCTTCAGTACCGTATCGTATATATCGTCGGCCTTGTTGAGCGCGCGCTGCGCGTCCCAGCCGGCGACCTCACCATAGACGTTAATGACGCCGCCGGCGTTCGCCACATAATCCGGCGCGTAGAGTATTCCCCGCTTCTCGAGCTCGTCGCCGTCGCGCTCCAGCAGGAGCTGATTGTTGGCGCCACCGGCTACGATCTCCACTTTCAGTTTCGGAATCGTAGTTTCGTTGAGGATTCCGCCGAGCGCGCACGGCGAGAAAATGTCAGCATCGGCAGTAAAAATCGCGTCGCCCTCGACGATCGCAGCACCCGTCAGCTGCTTCACACGCGCTGCCTTGGCCGAATCAATGTCCGAAATGATCAGCTTCGCGCCGGCTTCGTGGAGCTCTTTGGCGAGATGCGTCCCGACGCTGCCGCAGCCCTGAATGGCAACGGTTTTTCCCTCGAGACTGTCTGATCCCCACTTTCGCTTGGCAGACGCCTGGACGGCGCGAAAAACTCCGTGCGCCGTCACCGGCGAGGGATCGCCAGACTTGCCGGCCAGACCCGCTACATGGCTCGTCTCCATATTGACGTAATCCATGTCCTTGGTGCTGGTGCCGACATCCTCGGCGGTGATGTAGCGGCCACCCAGGCTCTCCACAAAACGACCGTGAGCGCGGAAGATCTTCTCACGATCTTTGGTCTTGTTGTCGCCCATGATGATCGACTTGCCGCCGCCGAGATGCAGGCCGGCGACCGCGTTCTTGTAGGTCATGCCGCGTGAAAGTCGAAGGGCATCGGTAATGGCTTCCTCGTCGGTCGCGTACTGCCAGAATCGAGTTCCGCCGAGGGCTGGGCCCAGCTTGGTGCTGTGAACGGCGAGGATTCCTTTATACCCAACCGAGGGATCGCTGCACATCACCACCTCCTCGTGTCCCATCTCTGCCAGCGTGTCGAACAGCTTCATTAATCTCCAGGTGTAAGTTCATGATTGACTGTAAAGAGCCCTGGCGATCACGATCCGCTGGATCTCCGACGTGCCCTCGTAAATTTCGGTGACTTTCGCATCGCGCATAAGCCGCTCCACCGGATAGTCCTTGACGTACCCGTACCCGCCGAAGATCTGCACCGCCTGCGTCGTCACCCACATTGCCGTCTCACTCGCCATCAGCTTGGCCATCGAGCTGAACTGACCAACGCGCTGGCCGCGATCCTTCGCCGCTGCCGCGGCATGCAACAGCGCACGTGATCCAGCAACGCGCATCGCCATGTCCGCGAGCTTGAACTGAATCGCCTCGAACTCCTTGAGCGGCTTGCCGAACTGCTTCCGTTCCGCGGCGTAGGCGACCGAGTGCTCGAGAGCCGCACGTGCGATTCCGATTGCCTGGGCTGCAATGCCGAGGCGACCGTTGTCGAGTGACTGCATGGCGTAGATAAAGCCCTGGGTCTCATCGCCAAGGAGATTCTCCGCCGGCACGCGCATGTTGTCGAAGCTGAGTTGGACGGTCGGCGACGCGCGAAGGCCCAGCTTGTCTTCCTTCTTTCCAACTTTGAACCCGGGAAGATCGGGCGTGATGATGAATGCGCCGATTCCCCGTCCTCCTCGCCGCGCAGCACTCGTATCGGTGCGAGCCATGGTGAGAATCACACCGGCGGTGTTGCCATTGGTTACCCAGCTCTTGGTGCCGTTGAGGATCCAGGACTTGCCATCCTTCACTGCCTGCGTAGAGAGGGCCGCCGCATCCGAGCCCGCGTCCGGCTCGGACAAAGCAAAAGCGCCCAGTATTTCACCGCGCGCCATTTTTCTGAGGAAGCGATCCTTCTGCTGGTCACTGCCGTAACGAAGGATCATCTGGGTTGGCAGCGAATTGTGCACGCTCATGAGCACTGCCACCGACGCATCGGCGGCCGCAATTTCTTCCAGGGCGATCAGGTAGGTGCCCGTGTCAGCGCCGAGTCCATCGTACTCCTCCGGCAGCATCATGCCGAGGAACCCTAGCTCACCCAGCTTCTTCACCAGCGACGGCTCGAAGTACGCTTTCTGATCCCATTCCGCCGAATGCGCGACGATCTCGGCTTTCCCGAACTCGCGCGCCAGTTTCTGGACTTCCGTCTGTTCTTCGGTGAGTGGGTGCAGCGCCCAGGACACGTGAAGTCTTATTTACTGTAGGTATAGAAGCCGCGGCCCGTCTTGCGACCGAGCCAACCCGCGGCGACGTACTTCTTGAGCAGCGGACACGGACGATACTTGGGATCGCCGAGTCCATCGCGCAGCACTTCGAGAATCGCGACGCACGTGTCGAGTCCGATGAGATCGGCGAGCGCCAGAGGACCCATCGGGTGGTTCATGCCGAGCGTCATCACCTGATCGATGGCTGCTGGTTCGGCCACACCTTCCATCAGACAGTAGACCGCTTCGTTGATCATCGGCATTAACACCCGATTGGAGACGAATCCGGGAAAGTCGTTTACTTCGACCGGTGTCTTCTCCAGCTGCAGTGCGATATCCGTCACGCGCTTGGTCGTGTCGTCGGAAGTCGCCAGACCGCGAATGATCTCGACCAGCTTCATCACCGGCACCGGATTCATGAAGTGCATGCCGATGACTTTGTCGGGACGAGCTGTGCGGCGTGCGATCTCGGTAATCGAAATCGAGCTGGTGTTCGTCGCCAGAATCGCGTCTGGCCTGGCGATGCGATCGAGGTCGGTGAAAATGCGAAACTTGAGACCGCTGTCTTCGCTGGCTGCTTCGACGATGAGTGAGGATTCGCTGGCTGAGTCTAGCTCCATGTTGAGGTCGATGCGCGACAGGATTTTCACCTGGTCCTCCGCCGCAATCGTCCCCTTCTTGACCTGCCGCTCGACGTTCTTGGCGATCGTCGATCTTCCCTTGTCGAGCGCTTCCTGGGAAACATCGATCATCGTTACCGGAAAACCGTGCTGCGCAAAAACGTGTGCGATGCCGTTCCCCATTTGTCCTGCTCCGACAACCGCGATGCGGTCGGTCATCCTTTCCACTCCATCCGGCGTAAAGACCGCGCATATAAGTAAAAGATTCCCACGAACATCAGGGCCACCGCCGCGACTCCGCCTTCGGGACCCCACACGCCGCCCGTGAGCCAGTCCGGCCCTGTCTCCACCGTGCGATAATCAACGTCGGCGGACGCGATGCCGCTCACAGCAATGTGGAGCGCGGCGGCCATCACCCAGTTCCAGGCAAAATGCGCGGCGCCCGCGGCGTAAAGACTGCGCGTCGCCAGCAGGATCGCACCGAGAAAGAATCCCGCCACGACGACGGCGAGAATGGATTCGGCGTCAGCTCCGGGATTCCACACGTGCAGCAACCCGAACACGAGGCTGGTGACGATGAGTGCCAGCCGCCAGCCAGCGAACCGCCTTAGCACTGAAAATAGATACCCGTGGATGAAAAGCTCTTCGAAGAATGCGGCCGGCAGCAGCACTAGCGCGGAGTGTCCCGCTTCACCCCACCAGCTGCCTGGAACGGTGCGATCGATGCGCAGCATATGACCAGCCAGGAGCAGCAGACTGGCAATGCCAATTGTGAACGCGCCCAGCGCAGCCCCGGTGACCACGGTCAGCGGATTCAGCGCACCACGGTCCAAACCTGCCGAGCTCCACGGCAGCTTCTCCACTTTGCGCAGCATGATCCAGGTCGCGAATACCACACTGGCGAGTGACAGCCACTGGAAAAGGGCTTCACGCGTGCTGGAGAACGCTGGTCCGCCGACCAGCTCCGCGGTCGTCTGCAAAATCCCGAGGGCGACGAAGCAAATGATGTAAAACCCGCCCGCCAGCCAGAGCGGCCGCAATGATCGGCGGGCTCTGGGTCGTGGGGGCGATACAGTTGTCAATCGATGCTAGTTCGTGCGCTCGACGCTGAGCGCAACCGCGTCGCCCCCACCCAGGCAGAGTGTCGCCAGTCCCCTCTTGGCTCCGCGATCCTTCATGGCGTAGAGAAGCGTCGTCAAAACACGAGCGCCGCTGGCGCCGATGGGATGCCCCAGTGCAATCGCACCGCCGTTGACGTTGACGCGATTCCAGTCCCAGCCCAGCTCCTCGCCGTCTGCAATCGACTGAGAAGCGAATGCCTCGTTCGCCTCGATCAAATCGTAATCGCTGATCTGGGATCCGGTTTTTTTCATCAGGTTGCGCACCGCTTTGATCGGTGCAAAGAACAGGTCTTCAGGATTCGTCGCACCTGTGGCGTAGCCGGTCACCCGTCCCAGAATCTCCAGCTTGTGTTCCTCGGCGTATGCCTCGGACACGACAACGAGAGCCGCGGCGCCATCATTTAGCCCGGGAGCGTTGCCTGCCGTGACGGTGAGATCCTCATTGGCGCCGTTCCCTCCCGGAAATGCCGGTTTCAGTTTCGCCAGTACTTCGATGCTGGTGTCGCGACGGGGCGACTCGTCAGTGTCTACTGTCGTCGGACCTTTCTTACCGGGGATTTGAACCGGTACGATTTCGCTCTTGAATTTGCCGGCGTCGATTGCGCTCACCGCCTTGCGGTGCGAGGCCGCTGCGAACGCGTCCTGATCTTCGCGACTGACGTGCGCCTTCTGCGCGGTGTATTCGGCGTGCCTACCCATGTGAACGTTACACGACGCGCACCAGAGTCCGTCTTTGATCATGCCGTCGACCATCGTCTGATCGGTCGCCTTCACGCCGCTGCGCATGCCGTATACATAGTATGGCGCGTTCGACATCGACTCCTGGCCGCCGGCGATGATGACTTCTGCATCGCCAGCCTTGATTGCCTGGGAAGCGAGCATCACCGCCTTGAGCCCAGAGCCGCAGACTTTGTTGACCGTGACCGCCGAAACCGTCGCTGGAATTCCGGCTTGGAGTGCAGCCTGACGCCCCGGCGCCTGGCCGGTGCCACCCTGGATGACGTGCCCCATTATCACTTCCTGCACGTCTTCGACTGGAACCTTCGATCGCTTCAATGCCTCACGGATTGCGATCGCGCCGAGCTCGGGAGCACTGAGAGACGAGAGCGCGCCGAGGAATTTGCCGATTGGGGTTCGAGCGGCGCCGACGATGACGGGAATGCGGGATTTATCGGGCATTGGTGCAATTGTCGATTGTTGTGACGCGTTGTAGCCACTGGTGAAGCTAATTGTTTGTTAGCCCGTTCAAAAGCGACTGCAACGGCTCGTTCTCTCTATTCATTCATTCCATCGAGACGTATTTTCGTGCGATGACTGCGGAAGAGACCAGGTTCGACGCGATCGTAGTCGGTTCCGGCATTTCCGGCGGGTGGGCGGCAAAGGAACTGTGCGAGAAAGGCTTGAAGACGCTCGTTTTGGAGCGAGGACGCGACGTCAAGCACATCAGGGATTATCCGACCGCCAATCTCGCTCCCTGGGAGCTTCCCCACCGCGGGTTCACACCCCGCAAGCTGATCGACGAGAATCCGCTAATCAGCAAGGCGGCCGGCTACGGCGAAGACACGGCGCATTTCTTCGTCAAGGACAAGGATCATCCGTACGTCCAGGAGAAGCCGTTTGACTGGATCCGCGGTTACCAGGTCGGTGGGAAGTCACTGATCTGGGGGCGCGCCTGCCAGCGGTGGAGCAAGTACGAGTTCACCGCGCCGGAGCGGCACGGCTACGGTATGAACTGGCCGATAGGCTACGACGATGTCGCTCCGTGGTACACCCACGTTGAGCGGTTCATTGGAGTCTGCGGCAACGCCGACCATCTGGAGGCGATGCCCGACGGCGAATATCTGCCGCCGTTCGATTTCAACTGTGTCGAGAAGCATTTACGCGACAGGCTGCTCGAGCATTACGGAAATCGATACGTCGTGCAGGGGCGCTGGGCGCATCTCTCCAAGCCCAAGGAGATTCACCTGCAGCAGGGACGCGGAACGTGCCAGGCGCGGAATTTGTGCATGCGCGGCTGTCCCTTTGGCGGCTACTTCAGCTCGAACTCGTCGACGATCCCGTGGGCGGCAAAGACCGGCAACCTGACAGTGCGTCCCGACTCGGTCGTACACTCAGTGCTGTTCGACGAGGTGAGAGGCAAGGCGAGCGGTGTGCGCGTCATCGATGCCAAGACACATGCAGTAACCGATTATCAAGCGCGCATCGTGTTCATGAACGCATCGGCGTTGAACACGAACCTCATTCTGCTCAACTCCAGGTCGAAGCGTTTTCCGAACGGACTGGGCAACGATTATGGCCTGCTCGGCAAGTATGTCTGCCACCACGATTATCGTGCTTCCGCCAACGGAAGGATCGATGGCTTTCTCGACAAGTATTTTTTTGGCCGGAATCCGACGGAGTGCATCCTTGTCAACTTCCGCAACGTCGGAAAGCAGGAGATGGATTTCGTCGGCGGCTACACGACCTTCACCGGCGCCTATCGTGAACGGGGAACGCCGACGACCGAGACTGTGGGAATACCGTTCAAGGACGCGCAGACGCACGCCGGCCCATGGGGCATCTACATGTACATGCAGGGCGAGACGATCCCCAAGGAAGCGAACCACGTCCGCCTGCATGAATCAAAGACGGACCAATGGGGAATTCCGCTGCTTGTAACATCGGTCGGATACGACGACAACGACGACAAGATGATCCGCGATTGGCGCGCCGAGGCGAAGGCGATGCTGGAAGTGGCAGGTTGCCACAATGTGGGGACCCGCGACAACGGACAGGCGCCAGGTCTCGACATTCACGAAATGGGCGGTTGCCGCATGGGCAGCGATCCGAAACGGTCGATGCTCAACAACTGGAATCAGATGCACGCCTGTCCGAACGTTTTCGTCACCGATGGGGCGTGCATGACTTCAACCGGCAATCAGAGTCCGTCGATTTTGTATATGGCGCTGACGGCTCGCGCGGTGGATCACGCCGCCGGTGAGCTGAGCAAACAGAATCTTTGACGAGCGAGTCGATATGCATCCGATGAATCGGCGCGAAGCGGTGAAGACAACCGGAGTATTGCTCGGCGGTGTTCTCATCACATCCGCCGGTGTCCTGACGGCGTGCACCAGTGAGGCACCGCGTGCCGGCTCGAGAGTTCTCAGCGCCGCCGATCAATCGCTGATCGAAGAAATCGCCGATACGCTGTTGCCGACCAGCCCGACATCCCCGGGAGCGAAAGCCGCGGGTGTGGGACCGATCATCAACCTGCTGCTCACCGACTGCCGCGAACCGGACGAGCAACGACGTGTCGTCGATGGGTTGAAGCAATTCCGAGATACAGTGGGCGATCATTTCGCGTCGATGTCTCAGAGCGATCGGGAAAACTGGCTGCGACGAATCGACGCGGAGGCGAAACGCGACGGCGGCAAGCACTACTTCCCACTCGTCCGCGAGCTGTCACTGCAAGCCTATTTCTCATCCGAGATCGGGATGACGAAAGCGCTTCGCTACATCCTCGTGCCCGGCCGGTGGGTAGGATGCGTCCCGTTAGCGCCCGGTCAGCCGGCCTGGGCCTGATCGACACCTCTCCGAATTCTCTAAAGTGGCGAAAGTCAAAATCGGAATCGTCGGCTCACGCTTTCAGGCGGATTGCATTGCGGCATCGGTGAAAGCGATGCCGGACGAGGCCGAAGTGGTTGCGGTGGCGTCACCGACGCGCGGTAACGCCGAAGAGTTCGCACGTCGCCACGGAATTCCCGCGTACTACTCCGACTACCGCGACCTGCTGAAGGACAAGAACGTTGAGATGATCTCGATCACGGCCCCTAACTGTCTGCACGCACAGGTGACGCTCGATGCCGCCAAAGCCGGAAAGCACGTCGTCTGTGAGAAGCCGCTCTGCATGACGCTCGAGGAGGCGGACGCGATGATCGATGCATGCAAGAAGGCGGGCGTGCTGCTTCTCTACGCCGAAGAGCTCTTCTTCGCGCCGAAATACGTGAAAGCCAAGCAGATGGCGGACGAGGGCGCGTTCGGACGCATTCATCTCGTGAAGCAAGGAGAGAAACACTCCGGACCTCACTCCGAGTGGTTCTGGGACGTAAAGCAGTCCGGAGGCGGCGCGCTGATGGACCTCGGCTGCCATGGCATCGCGTTCTGCTGGTGGTTCGTCGGAAAGCAGAGAGTGAAGAGCGTGTACTCGCAGCTGTCGACCCAGGTGAACAAGGCGCGCACCGAGGGCGACGACGAAGCAATCACGATTCTCGAATTCGAGAACGGCGCTATCGGCATGGTCGAGAACAGCTGGAACCGCCCGGGCGGAATGGACGACACCATCGAAGTGTTCGGCGACAAGGGTCAGACCTACGCCGACATGCTGATGGGAAATGCGCTGCCGACGTACTCCGAGGTTGGCTTCGGTTACGCCGTCGAAAAGGCATCGTCGACGAAAGGCTGGACGTACCCGGTATTCGAGGAAGCCTGGAATTATGGATTTCCGCAGGAGATGCGGCACTTCGCGCGCTGCGTGCGCGGCAAGGAAACGCCGATCTCCGACGGAGAGGCTGGACGCACGGTGGTGGAGGTTCTCTACGCCGCCTACGCCTCCGCCGCACTCGGCAGGAAAATTCCGCTTCCCTTCCGCCCCAAGGGGATCGCCAGACCGATCGATCTCTGGAAGAATCCTGAGCTCGCGAAATCGGCGCTCTGATGCGCCTCGCGGGAGCAGTCGACATCGGCGCGACGAATACGAAAATCGGAATGGTCACCGAGGACGGTAGGATTATTCGCCGGTCGACGATGCCGACGAAGGGAACCGAACCCGATCAACTGGTAGATGCGATTGCCATCGTGCTGCGGCAAATGCTCGATGCGGTGGCCGACGAAAGAAACCAGGTAGCAGCAATCGGAATCGCCGTCGCTGGATTTCTCGACCGTGAGCACACGATGATGGTCGCCAACCCCAACCTGCCTTCGCTTCGGAATTTTGCCTTGCGCCACGCGTTCGAGGAGCGCTTCGAGCTGCGCTGCCATCTCGAAGTCGACTCCAACGCGTCGACGGTCGCCGAATACCGTTTCGGAATGGGCCGCGGAGCATCGCGGCTGCTCGGTCTGACACTGGGCACGGGCGTGGGCGGTGGCGTAATCGTCAGCGGCAAGCTCCTTAGATTCACCGGGGAGTGCGCCGGAGACGTTGCCCACATCGTCGTCGAGCCCAACGGTCGTCACTGCACGTGCGGCGCGCGAGGATGCCTCGAGGCGATGGTGAATTCAGCAGCGTTATCCGAGCGCGGGGGATCGCGCAAGCCAGCCGATATCATCAACGGTGCGAAAAAGGGTGACGCGGCTTCGATCAGCGCCGTGGCCGAGACCGGCCGATACCTCGGGCGTGGCTTGGCATCGCTGTCGCCAACTTTCGCACCAGAGAAAATTGTCATCGGCGGTGGGCTCGCCGCCGCAGGAGATCTGCTGATCGAACCGGCGAGAAAGAGTTACGACGAGCTTGTGGCAGACGATTTCCGCGGAAAAGTATCCATCGTTGGCTCGAATTTCGACGGCTGGGAAGGAATGGTGGGCGCTGCGAGCCTCGCTCTCGCTTCTCTCGATTAGTTAGATGAGCGACGACGTCGCGGCGCGCACGCGACTATCGCTGGCGATGCTTCGCCCCGCCGGTGGCGGCGAGATCGCGCTGGTATTGGGGCCGCCGATCGCGCTGTCCCTCGCCTCCGCGATCGTCTGGCATCTGCGGCAGCCGGGACCGATACCGTTCACCGATCGAAACGTCCTCGTGTCGCTGGGGTTTCAGGTCCTCATCGCGGCTTGCCTGCTACCGTATCTAATTCGCAGAGGGTGGAAACCACTGGCGGTAGCAGGACATCCCGAGCCGCACGACATTGCTCGTGGGGTTGGCGTCTGGCTCGGGCTCCTCGCCTGCTTTTATCTTACGCTGCTGGCGCTTTTCATCGCCGCGCCCAATTTCGTCGCGCCGTTGCGAGCACGCTCCCCGTTCACGGGCGCGCTTTCACCTCCGGTGATCGTGGCAGCAGCGGTCCTCGACCCCATCTTCGAGGAATTCCTTCTGTTGGGGTACGCTGTTCCGGCGCTAGGCAATCGTTTCGGGATCAAGGTCGCCAGCGTCGCCACCGTGGCGCTTCGCGTGGCCGCTCACGCGTATCAAGGTCGATTGGCGTTCATCGCGATACTGCCGGTGGCTTTAGTGCTGACGTTCTACTTCGTGCGAACGGGCCGGCTATGGCCCGTAATCGTTGCCCATATCGTTCAGGACGCCATCGCCTTGACCATTACATTCGGCGCGACTTGAAGAAAGCTCGGTCGGCGACGCCGGTACGAGTGTTCGATTCTCCGGAGGCAATCGGCAAGCATCTCGCGGAAGCTGTCATTCACGAATGCGGCCGCGCCGAGATACTAGCCGACGTCGAGGCCAGCGGATCAGGGTAACTCATGAGTTGAAGCGACCTTGGTCGGGCCAGGCACGCCTAACTGAAATCCTCAACGCCCAGCGAGGACGCGGTGCAGAACAACAGCTTCGATGCAATCGTTGTAGGTTCGGGAATCTCAGGAGGGTGGGCCGCAAAGGAGCTCACCGAAAAAGGCCTTCGCGTTCTGGTGCTCGAACGCGGTAAGAACATCGAGCACATCAAGGACTACGTCAACGCGACCAAGGCGCCGTGGGAATATCCGCATCGCGGTGGACGGACGCGAGCGATGGAGGAGATGTATCCAGTCCTCAAGCGGGACTACCCCCTCAACGAGACAAATCTCGACTACTGGGCATCGGACAGGGATTCGCCGTACACCGAGGTCAAACGATTCGACTGGTATCGCGGCTACCACGTCGGCGGACGCTCGCTGATGTGGGGACGACAAAGCTACCGCCACAGCGATTTCGATTTCGAGGCGAACGCGAAGGAAGGAGTGGCGATCGATTGGCCGATTCGCTACGCCGAGATTTCTCCGTGGTATGACTACGTCGAGAAGCACGCGGGAATCAATGGATCGCACGAGGGGATGCCCCAGTTGCCCGACGGACAGTTTCTCCCGCCGATGCAGCTTAACTGCGGCGAACAGCTGGTAGCTGATAAAGCCAACAAAATCTTCGGGCCGCATCGGCGCATCATTCCCGGCCGGTCCGCCAATCTGACACAGGCACACGATGGTCGCGCGCAATGTCAGTATCGGAATGCGTGCTGGCTCGGGTGTCCATACGGAGCCTATTTCAGCAGTCAATCATCGACGCTGCCGCACGCGGCCAAGACGGGTAAGATGACCCTCAAGCCGTTTGCGATCGTGAGCGAAGTGCTTTACGACAAGGACAAAAAGCGCGCGACCGGTGTGCGGGTGATGGACGCCATCAACAATCAGATGACCGATTACAGCGCCAAAGTAATCTTCCTCTGCGCATCGACTCTAAACTCCACGTGGCTTTTGATGCGTTCGGCCACCAATGTCTGGCCGGGAGGACTGGGCAGCAGCTCCGGCGAGCTCGGTCACAATCTCATGGACCATCATTTCCGAGCCGGTGCCAACGGAAAGCTCGAAGGACTGGATGACAAGTACTACTTCGGTCGGCGCCCGAATGGTTTCTACATCCCGCGTTACCGAAACCTTTTTGGCGACAAGCGCCAGTATCTGCGCGGCTTCGGGTATCAGGGCGGCGCGGGGCGAGAGGGTTGGGGAAGAGCTGTCGCCGAGCTGGGGGTTGGCGCCCAATTCAAAGACGCGATGTCGATGCCGGGTGGCTGGACCATCGGCGCCACAGCGTTCGGCGAGATGCTCCCCAACCACGCCAACAAAGTGTCGATCGATCAGACGAAGAAGGACAAGTGGGGCATGCCGGTGCTCGCCATCGACTGCGCGATCGGTGAGAACGAGCGGGCGATGCGCCGCGACATGCAGGTCGACATGGCCGAGCTGCTAAACGCGAGCGGCGTAAAGGAGGTCCAGGTTTACGACGCCGGATACTTCCCCGGAATGGGAATTCATGAGATGGGTACCGCGCGAATGGGACGCGATCCAAAGACGTCGGTCCTCAACTCGCACAACCAGGTATGGGATGCACCGAACGTGTTCGTGACCGATGGATCCTGCATGGCGTCGGCCGCGTGTGTGAATCCCTCCCTCACCTACATGGCACTCACCGCGCGTGCAGCCGATTTCGCCGTAAACGAGCTGAACCGCCGCAACATTTGACTGGAGTCTTCAATGACTGATAACGATATCGGCCTCCTCGAGACGCCAGAGTTGATCACTCGACGCGAAGCAGTCTTGCGCGTGACGGCTCTGTTGGGGGGAATCGCCTTAACGGGCGGGACCGCGCTGATCACCGGCTGTCGGCAGGAGAAAGTGGGCGAGCCGTTTACTCAGGATGAAATCGCGTACCTTGACGAAATCGCGGATACAATTCTCCCGACTACCAGCACTCCCGGAGCCAAGGCAGCGAAGACCGGCGCATTCATGGCGCTGATGGTCAAGGATACCTACGAACCCAAGGACGACCAAATCTTTCGCGAGGG
This sequence comes from Gemmatimonadota bacterium, assembly GCA_003221805.1. Classification (GTDB taxonomy): domain Bacteria; phylum Gemmatimonadota; class Gemmatimonadetes; order Gemmatimonadales; family Gemmatimonadaceae; genus UBA4720. The sequence goes on along the minus strand of QHUA01000004.1, from coordinate 11,947 downwards.
AATGCGGAAGCTCGACGACGCGAGCAAGGACAAGAACGGCGTCGGTTTCATGAAGGCAACCCCGCAGCAGCGACTCGCCCTGCTCCAGGATCTGGATCGCGAGCAGTTCAATATGTCAGAGCAGCGCAAGGCGGACGCAAAGAGGAAATCGGACGAGTTTCTGAGTGAGAGACAGCAAAGCCAGCCGGCGCCAGCAGCCACCACGGCGACGAAGATCACAGAGCAGCCGCCGAAGGGTTATTTCCGGATGATGAAGGAGCTCGCCTTACTCGGCTACTTCACTTCGGAGATCGGCATGACGCAAGCGCAGCGTTACGTCGAATCGCCCGGCCGCTACGATCCGTGCATCCCGTACGATGGTAAGCCCGCTTGGGCCGGCCACGCCTGATTCGGAGAACAATCGATGACTCGCTTCCTCGCTTTGGTCCTCGCCTCGCTGACGTCCGGCGCGGCAACGTCGCCAAACGCACCGCCAGCGCGGTCGACAGCGCGTGATGTCAGGCTGATCGGACGCTGGGACGTCACCATCACCACGCCGAGCGGCACAGCGCCATCGTGGATCGAGATCGACTCGTCCGGCCGGGATGCATTGGTGGGCAACATAGTTGGAATCGTGGGTAGCGTGCGCCCGATCACGGAAATCATCACCGAGGGAGATTCACTGCGCTTCGCCGTGCCGCACCAGTGGGAGAGTGGCAATGGCCAGCTCCGCGTGGTGGGCCGCTTGCAGGGTGATCGGCTGGTGGGACGAATGACTTTCCCCGACAACACTACGCGTAGCTGGCAAGGCGTGCGCGCACCCCGCCTCATTCGCTCGCATCCGCCAGCGTGGGCAGCGCCAATCAGACTCCTCAATCAGAACGATCTCAACGGTTGGGAGCCGATGGGCTCGCCCAATCAATGGTCAGTTCGCGGCGGTGTGCTCACCAGTCCGCGTTCCGGCGTCAATCTTCGAACGGTGCGCACGTTCGGCGATTTCAAGCTTCACGTCGAGTTTCGCTATCCGAAGGAGAGCAACAGCGGCGTTTACTTGCGCGGCCGCCACGAAGTCCAGATCGAGGACGACTACGGTCGCGAGCCCGACTCGCACCGCTTCAGCGGCATCTACGGATTTATCACGCCAAGTGAAATCGCCGCTCTCCCGCCCGGCCAGTGGCAATCGTTCGACATTACGTTGATTGGCCGTATGGTCACCGTCGTCGCCAACGGCAAGCAGGTCATCTGCAATCAGGAGATTCCCGGCATCACCGGTGGCGCGATTGACAGCAATGAAGGCGCGCCGGGACCAATCTATCTGCAAGGCGATCACGGTCCGGTCGACTATCGCAACATCGTGCTCACTCCAGCGAGATAGGCATACCGATTATCCTTCGGTCAAAATCCAATTGAGGAATCGATGCGCGGAGGGTTAGTCGCAGGACTGATGGGAATCGGCGGCATTCTCATGTCGTTCGGAATCACCATCCTCGTCATCTCGATCTTTACGAGAATGAACGCGTGGCGTGTTCAGCTCCCGACGATGATGTCCGTTGGGACCGGATCGCTGGTAATAGGCGGAGTAATGTTCGTCGCCGGCTACCTTCTCAATCGCATTGGGCGCAGCGAACCAGCGAGGAGCTGAGACCCCGCTGGCGGTCACGCAGGCTTGATCGTTTTGGACGCCTCGTCCCAGGTGACGGCTGTTTTTCTGAAATAAGACTCGTTAGCCATGTGACACGCCAGCGCGGCGTGGTGGCCGAAGACGACATCCTCGACAACCGGTCTCCGCGTCCGCACCGCATCGAAGAAATTCGCCAGATGCGGCCGGGTATCGTCGAAGTCCTGCATCCGGTATGCGATCGACTCCTGAGGCGGCAGCTTGGCCAGCTTCTCGTCGTTCTCTGCGTGCCACTGCTTCTCATATTGCTCGCGCATCGCGCGCGGGAAACTACCGGTGTAGTAACACGGGTAAGTGTCGACGCCGAGCTGCGGCGTGAAACTAACGCTTGACCCGGTCACCTCGAGCAATCCCTTCGAGCCCTGAATGCGATACACCTCCGGCGTCTCCGTCGCGAGATTCAGGCGCATGTAGACGGGCAGATCCCCGAAGTAGTAAACCGCGCCGTGAACGTCCGGCATGTTGCGCCCATCCTTCCAGTGACGAATCCCGCCGACGGCGGCCGCATATCGCGGCGGCTGGTTTATGCCGAGCATGAACATCATGCCGCTGATCAGGTGAACGAGGAGATCTCCAGCCACACCAGTTCCGTATTCCTTCCAGCAGCGCCACCGCGCAAAAAGGAGCGGATTGAACGCGCGCTTCGGCAGCACGTCGCCCTGCCAGGTGTCCCAGTCCACAGTTGCTGGTGAAAGATCGAACGGCGGCGGATACTGCCACGCACCACAAGGATCATTGCGGCCCATGGAGCCTTCGACCAGCATCAAATCGCCAAGTGAGCCCTGCGCGATGATCTGTTTCGCTTTCGCGCAAACCTGTGAGCTTACTCTTTGGGATCCTATCTGAACGATGCGTCCGGCCTTCTTCGCCGCATCCACCATCGCCACGCCGTCAGCCGGCGTGTGTGACATCGGCTTTTCACAGTAGATATCCTTGCCGGCGCTTACCGCGTCGATGACCACCTGCCGATGCCAGTGATCGGGGACCGCCGCTACAATGCAATCGATGTTTTTGTTGTCGAGCAGATCGCGGTATCTCCGCGTCACGGGTAGATCCGGACGCACGATCTCGCGCGCCAGGGTGTGGCGGCCATCGTAGAGATCGGCGGCGCCGGCGCACTCCACGCCCGGCAAATGTATCGAGTTCCCGAGGAGTCCCGAGCCTTGCATGCCGACACCGATCATTCCGAATCTCACCGTATCGCTCGCCGCAACGCGCTTGCCTGGTGCGGGTGCCGGCTCCTGGGCAAGGAGAACATTTCTGGCGGCGATCGATCCGCCCGCCGCCGCCGCGCTCATCTCCAGAAATTCCCGTCGCGAAAAATTGCTCTTCGTCATCGGATCTCCCAGCTTGTGGTGGCGGAGCGCTATCTGGCTTGCTAGTTCCTTGGGACGGAATATCGTATCACCTGCCCATCACCGATAGGAACACTAAATGCCCACTCGATCAGTCCCGCGCTCCATGACTATCACCCGCTTCGCCATCGATGGCTACCGCACCACCCAGACGCTCGAGCCTAGGGAGGCGATAAAATGAATCGGCGCGAATTTCTCACTGCTCTTGGTGTGGCCGCGGTCGCACCACAACTCGGCTGCGCGTCCACCGGGGCCGGCGCGTCAACAGGCACGCGTCGGTTGAAGAAGGTCGGGATCCAGCTGTACACACTGCGCGACGACGCTCGTAAAGATCTGGAAGGCACGCTCGTCAACATCGCACAGACTGGTTACAAGGAAGTCGAGCTCTTGAGCTCGATGAACAATTTCGGAATGCCGCCAGAGCGATTGCGCGCGATTCTCGACCGGAATGGCCTGCGCGCTCCTTCGACCCACGTCGAGGCAGGGATCTTCAACGATCTCGATCGGCAGATCGATGCGGCGAAGATCCTCGGTCATCAATACCTGATCGTCGCCAGCCTGCCTGACGGCGAGAAGCTCGGTCTGGATGATTACAGGCGGTGGGCTGACCGTTTCAATGAAGCGGGAGCGCGTGCCCTGCGCAGCAATATCCGAGTCGGCTTTCACGACGAAGCCTGGGATTTCCGCTCGATCGGCGGGACGACTCCGTACGACGTGTTTGTCCAGCGCACTGATCCATCGGTGGTGGCGCTGCAGTTCGACACCGGCAATACGGCGGTTGGCGGCAAGGATCCGCTCGAGTACATGAAGCGGTACGGAAGCCGATACTCGCTCTTTCATATCAAGGATGCGCCGAGTCTCGGCGCGGATCACGACGTCGAGCTGGGCAAGGGCATCATCGACTTCCGTCGCCTGCTGGCGATGATCGATCACATCGATGACAAGCATCTGTAC
>QHUA01000004.1:5839-7714 GCA_003221805.1 Gemmatimonadota bacterium | reverse complement strand
CCCCGGATCGAATCGACGCCGCAAAGGAGGCTTACAAGAAAGCAGGCGGAGAATTCAAGGCGATCTACCTTACTCTCGGACAGTACGATCTCGTGGCGATCGCCGACATGCCAAACGATGAAGCCGTGGCACGAATGGCATTGGCGCTAGGCGGCCAGGGCAACGTTCGCAGCGAGACTTTCAGAGCGTTCAGCGAGGCCGAGTTCCGCAAGATTGTGGCTTCATTGCCATAGAAACGACCAACAAAAGCGAAGCTCACCGCCGCCATCTGTCGATCCGGAAGGGCGAAAGATCGAAAGCGGTGCGTCCGCTCGTGATCAGGTCGGCCTGAAGCTCGCCGATAGCGCTCGCGAATTTGAATCCGTGGCCAGAGCACGGGCTCGACATCAACACCTGCGGATGCTGGGGATGGAAGTCGATGATGAAATCGTGATCGGGGGTGTTGGTGAAGAGGCACACCGCCGCCTCGCGCACCGGCGCGGTAGACAGTTCCGGGAGGACCGGTTGGAGAGCCGCGCGCAAAGGCTCGACGTCTTCGTCTCGGATTTGCCGATCCACGCGCTCCGGATCGGAAACGATGGGCCCGTCGTGCATCACCGACGCCTTCACCCCGCGCGGCAATCTGGGGAATCCGTAGCAGATCGTGCCGGCCTTGAACTCATAGGCGTAAATCGGAAATTGGTTCGCGTCATAGAGCGCGTCTGAGCCAACAGGGTCAAACCAGAACACCGATTGGCGTTCGGTGGAAAGCGGCAGCTCCAGGCCGCGAAGCAGCTTTTGATTCCAGGCGCCCGCGGCCAGCACCAGCCGGTCAGCGGCATAAGTGCTGGAACGGGTTTCGACCCGCACTTCGTCGCCGCTCGTCGACCAGTCGAGCACGGCTTCGCCGAAATGAGTCTCGGCGCCGGCGGCCACGGCGCCAGCGAGGTGCTCGCGATTGCAGGCCTCGGGGTCGAGGTATCCGGCCCGCGGATCAAGCACCGCCACGAGATTACCCTGCAACCGGAAAGCGGGAAACCTCTCGCGAATCTCGCGGGGGGTCAGCACCTCGTGCGGCAGTCGGTGCTCGCGTGCGCTCCTCAGCGTTCCCGAGACCACCATGCCCTCCGCTGGGCCGATCATCAGTCCGCCAACGATTTTCATCAACGACTTTCCGCTGACGCCTTCCAGCTCCCGCCACAACTCGTGCGCCCGCTGAACGAGTGGGACGTACAACGGGTGCTCAAAGTAGGTCTCCCGAATGATGCGACTGTCGCCGTGTGAGGAGCCCAGCGTGTGTTCCGGCCCGAACTGCTCGAGTCCAAGCGCACGCACGCCGCGCCGCGCCAGATGAAAGAGGGTAGCGCTACCCATAGCGCCCAACCCCACGACAATCGCGTCGTAGCTACGCCGTTGAGTCATCCCGCGGTAAGTTGCACTGATTCCTGTAACTCTGCGGCGGCGGATTCGTAGGATATGCTATGCTGAAATCTCAAATTCGAGGCTGCAATGGATCCTGAGGTTGCAAACTTCGCCATCGTTGCGGTCGTCATCGTGGGAATGGTTGGTTCCCTCGGAAAAATCCTCGTTTGGTTGATCCGCGACCTGAAGCAAAAGACGCCGACCCGCGAGCTGCCAAACGCTCTGTACGAGCAGCGTCTGGATCAACTACAACAGTCCGTCGATGCAATTGCCGTCGAAGTCGAGCGCATTGCTGAGGCACAACGATTCTCAGCGAAGCTGCTGGCTGAGCGAGCCGATTCACCCGCGTTGCCGCGATAAACACAATCCGGTTGGTGTGGCTGCTGACATCCTCTCGCACGAACAATGCGGATCAGATTGCCCCAAGAAATCAGCATAGGCAGGGGGAGGTCACAGCGTCGGACCGAACACCGG
>QHUA01000004.1:0-5741 GCA_003221805.1 Gemmatimonadota bacterium | reverse complement strand
TTCGACAACATCCTCTGGCCCATCATCGGCTTCGTGTTCCTGCCTACGACGCTGCTCTGGTATTCAGCGGTGCACAACTGGTTTGGCGGACACTGGACGTTCTGGCCCGTCGTCGGCCTGGTGCTTTCACTGTTGATTGACCTCGGCCCCGTCAGCGGGCGCCGGGTTCCGACCCGCCGCTGATGTCGGCTCCAACGGCTGGTCTGCCGTCGATTTCTCTGGCGGCGATCTCGCTCGCGCTCATGGCCTGCGTCAAAACCGAAGGAACCGGGGCCGCTGACACAACCGCGGCGAGCAGCACGCGGTCGGCCAGTGCCAGCACCTGCGCCGGTGGCAACGGCGGGTTAACGCTTCCCAGCGGGTTTTGCGCAACGGTGTTCGCGGACAGCATCGGTCACGCGCGCGACATTGTGGTTGGGTCCAACGGGGATGTCTACGTCAACACCTGGAGCGGGCCCTACTACAACGGACCGACGCACCCCGGGGGATTTCTGGTCGCCCTTCGCGACACCAACAACGACGGCGAAGCGGACGTCGTCAAGCGCTTTGGTCCCGACGCCAGCCAGAAAAATGGCGGCGGCACCGGCATTGATCTCTACAAGGGCGAGCTGTACGCCGAGGAAGGCGATACGAGCTCGAAGCGGATCGTCCGCTATGCAATCTCGACCGACAGCATGACTCCGACGGCCGCCAAAGCAGATGTCATCGTCGCCGGCTTGCCAGCGAACGGCGATCACCCAATGCATCCGTTCGTCATCGACTCATCGGGCAACCTGTTCATGGACGTCGGCTCCGCCACCAACTCCTGCCAGCTGAAAAACCGCACCCTCAATTCACCTGGTCACAAGCCGTGCACCGAGCTGCAGACTCGCGCGGGAATCTGGAAGTATGATGCGAACAAAACCAATCAGCGATTCTCGGCGGCGGGACGTTATGCGACAGGAATCCGAAACGCGGTCGGGATCGCGTTGGATCCGAGCGGACAGCTCTACTCGACGCAGCACGGTCGCGATCAGCTCGCCGAGAACTGGCCGAAGCTCTACACGCCGGAACAGGGACAAAACCTTCCCGCTGAGGAGTTGCTGAAGATCGACCAGGGCGGGGATTACGGGTGGCCAGCGTGCTACTTCGACAACCGGCAGCAGAAGCTGGTGCTCGCGCCCGAGTACGGCGGTGACAGCGGCAAGGCAGTCGGCGATTGCGCGACGAAGAAAGGACCCGAAGCATACTTCCCGGCCCACTGGGCTCCCGACGGGCTGCTTTTTTCTACCGGCACCCAATTCCCTGCTCATTACAAGAACGGCGCATTCATCTCCTTTCACGGATCATGGAACCGGGCGCCGGCACCGCAGCAGGGATACCAGGTCGTGTTTGTTCCCTTCTCAGACGCAAAGCCGGTCGATGCGGCCAAGTATGAGACATTCGCTGACGGGTTCGCGGGCGGTCCGTTGGGACCGGACGCGAACGACAAGGCGGCCCACAGGCCGACCGGTATGGCGCAGGGGCCTGACGGCTCGCTGTACATCGCCGACGACAAGGGCGGCCGCGTCTGGAAGGTCGTTTATCGCGGATCCGCCAAATAAGGGCGATAGCGCGCGTAACCCCGGCAGCGCACCTGTCGTCTAGGTATTGAGTCCAGCGGCGGCCGTTATGGGTCGCCGCTGCTCGCATCTACCTCACAAGGAAAACCAAATGAGTACGCCTTCCCGTCGGCGCAACCGTCGCCTTTTGCCTGCGATCATCGGTCGTCTACATTGCGCCGCCTTCACCCGTGCTGCTTACCAGCTACTACGATCTGACGAATTCGCAGAATCCGGTAGAGGCAGTGGTGAGAGCGGGCGCCGATGTCGCGCGGGAGAAAGAAGGGAGACGGGCCAGCGCTCGTTTGGATAGCGCAACCGCCCGCATCGACATCCCTGCCATCCTGGCGCAGCGCACGTTGCAGCGCGCAAGCAGATACCTCGGCACCCGACCCATCGCTGACGAGAACCAGGCCGACTACCTGATGGAAGTGCGGATGGAGCGCTTCGGCATCAACGCGAAGGCGGACGAGGCGGCGTACCTGTTCACCTACGCTGAGGCGGTGTTGCTCGATCGTCGCACCGGGCGGGAGATCTGGAATATCAACGTGCACGGACGCGATCGTCTCACCCCGTATGTCCAGAGCACGAGTCCCATCCCCGGGTCGGTGATCACCGCCAGCACGCTCGGCAGTGTGAGCGTGGCGGACTTTCAGGGCGCGCTCAATCAATTGATGGACTACTCGTCGAATCTCATCACCGACGAGTTACGAGCAGCGCTAAGGGACGTCCGCAACAAATAGCGTCTCCCGACAACCGCTGCTGCCCCTGCTCGCAGCCCGCTCCGCGTCGGCGGGCACAGCGGTGACTTGCCGCGGCAACCCGTTAGACGTACGTTCGGCTTACTCGGCATCAAGCCGTCCGTAACCTGACACGGGGGGTTCCATGCTCACGCTTCACCGCACCACCCGCATCGCACTCTGCTGCAGCGCTGCGGTACTCGCCGGATGCGCCAAGAAGGACAACGCCGCGGTAGACACCTCCGGCTCAATGGCGTCATCCACTGCTGCCACCACCACCACCACCACCACGTCGGCAACAGTCAACCTCGCTGACGTCGCCGGGAAGTGGAACATGAAAGCCGTTCCAATGAGCGGAGACACCACCGCGACGACTTACGTGCTGACTGCGACGTCGAATACGTCGGGTTGGACCTTCACTTTCCCGGGGCGCGCGCCCGTGCCAGTGAAAGTCACCGTCGCGGGCGATAGCATCATGTTCGCGGCCGGCCCGTACTCCAGCGTGCGCCGCAAAGGAGTCCAGGTTACGACCTACGGCGTCGCCAGGCTGCAAAGCGGACAGCTAAACGGCACCACCACCGCGCACTACAAGGTGAAGAGCGCCGACTCGGTTCTCGTGCTCACTGTCACCGGCCAACGCGCTCAATAGGAGTGGGGCGATGTTCAGACCCAAGGGGCCGGTCTGCCAAAGCTGTGGGATGCCGCTCAGCAAAGATCCACTTGGTGGCGGATCAAACGCTGACGGCAGTCCCAGCAGTGAGTACTGCAGCCACTGCTATCGGAAAGGCGTATTTACCCAGCCGAACATTTCCGCTGAGGAGATGATGAAGCTGGTCGAGGGCAAGCTGCGGTCGATGCACTTCCCCGGATTTCTGGCGCGTCGATTCGCTCGAGAGGTCCCGACGCTGCGACGCTGGCGAGGAAGGGTGACGAGCCAGGCAGCGCGCCCGCGGCCTAGCGAGCTACAACCGCGCGCCTGATTCTGCAGGCGGCTTGATCGGGGGCAATACTGCCTCGATCTCGCCGCGGTGGGACTCCAACCACGGCGGCAGCACCAGGTGCTCGCCGAGGGTGGCTGGATCCTCGTCCACCGTGAAGCCGGGGCCGTCGGTCGCTATCTCGAAAAGCACTCCACCGGGCTCCAGAAAATAAACTGACTTGAACCAGAACCGATCGATCACTTCCGTCGGTCGCCGACGCGCGCGCTCGATTCTCTCGCGAACTTCCAGCTCCGTCTTGTCGTCGGCGACGCGCCAGGCAACGTGGTGCACTCCGCCGGTTCCCCACCGTCCTCGGTCCACATCGGGAATCTCGCGAATCTCCAGGTAGCGACCGGATCCTCCGTCACCAATCTCGAAGCCGAACCATTCCTGCTCGGCGCCAATATCTACGAAGCCGAGCACTCCAGTGAGGAATGCAGACGTCATGGCGAGATCCCGCTCCCACAGTCGCACGGAATGAAGTCCGCGAATCTGCTTTTCGACCGGGACTGTACTTTCCCGCCACGGCGTGAACTCGCGCACGTCACCGGTCTCGTGAAGCACCAACGGTAGTCCATGCGGGTCTGTGAAAGGCAGCGCCGAAGTGCCACGCCTCGTTTCGACCTCGCCTAACTGCAAATGATGCTCAGTGAGGCGATCGATCCAGTACTCGGTGCTGCCCAGCGGAATCGCCAGCGAAACCTCCATCGCCAGGCCAGCGCCGTGTTTCGAGGGTGACATCTCCGGCCACGGGAAGAAGCTGATGTCCGTGCCGGGATGCCCTTCCCCATCGGCGTAAAAAAGGTGATACGTTCCTGGAGAATCCTGGTTTACGCTCTTCTTGACCAGGCGCATGCCAAGGACACCGGAATAAAAGTCGACGTTGTCCTGAGCGTCGCCCGCAATGCAGGTTATGTGGTGGAGTCCGGTTACGCCTGTCATGGGAGTATGGCTGCGAGATTATTGTCGGACTGCTACGTAGTCTGACGTACGGCGCGTTCTGCCAAGCTATCGCATCATCCAGCCGTCACTCGCGAATTGAGAGTGATGGAGCTCAAGGGTTGATAGCGGAAGACTAGCAGTTCTCTCAAGGAGGACGCAATGACCGAAGCCAGATGGCTCGCGAATTATGACGAAGGAGTGCCGACTTCGCTGGAGCCGTATCCCTCTCGCACATTGATCGATTACCTGCGCGAAGCGGCAAACAAGTGGCCCGATCGGCCAGCGCTGCTGTTCAAGGGTGCCACCGTCAGCTACGCAGATCTGCAGTCGGATAGCGACGCGTTCGCAGCTGCCCTTGCTTCGCTTGGTGTCAAAGCCGGAGACCGTGTCGCGATTTGCCTGCCAAATTGTCCGCAATTCATGGTTGCGGAGTTCGGCGCCTGGAAGATTGGTGCGATTGCCTGCCCATTCAATCCAACGTACACCGAACGCGAAACGGAGGACGCGCTGCTGGCAACGGGCGCCGAAACTGTCGTCGTCCTCAATCGCTTCTACGGAAAAATCAAATCGATCCAGTCGCGCACAGCGGTCAAGCGAGTCATTGCGACCGGCATCAAAGAGTACCTGCCGTGGCATCTCAAGCTGGGCTACACGCTTCTCAAGGAAGGCAAGGAAGGCGAGCGGATCACATTGAGTGATGGAGACCATCGTTACGCGCGCTTGCTGCGACGCTTTCGTGGGGCGACCGTCCCCGAAGTCCAGGCGCGACTCGACGCTCCGGCGGCAATACTCATGAGCGGCGGGACGACTGGAACGCCAAAGGGAGTCGTAGGAACGCATCGCGGAATGATCACCGCCGGCATTCAGCTGCAGGCTTGGCTACGATCCGCCATGCACGAGTGGACCGACACGATCATGATGCCCCTGCCGCTGTTTCACACCTACGGCAACACGGGCTTGCAGAGTCTGGCGTTGATCAATCACAACCCGATTTCGTTGATTCCAAATCCGCGCGAGATTCGGGATCTGCTGTACGAGATAAAAAGCGTCAGGCCCGCGTTCATCTGTGCTGTGCCGACGCTGCTGAACGGAATCATGAATCATCCGCTGGCCCGTGCCGGCAAGATCGACTTCAGCTCCATCAAGCTGTGCTTTTCCGGCGCCGCCGCTCTGATGGCAGAGACGAGGAAGCGATTCGAGGTGCTCACCGGCGGCGTGATAGTGGAGGGCTACTCGCTGACGGAAGCACAAATGGCGGTGGTTGCCAATCCGGTGCGCGGCGAGAAGAAAACCGGCTCGATCGGCATGCCGTTACCGGATGTGCACGTTCGCATCGTCGACTCTGAAGACGGCGCCACGCCGATGCTCACGGGCGAAGTCGGAGAGATCGTCATCAGCGCTCCACAGCTCATGAAGGGTTACTGGAATCGCCCCAGCGAGACGTTGGAGATGCTGCGCACCGACGAGCGCGGCCAGCGCGCGCTCTACACCGGCGATCT
>QHUA01000238.1 GCA_003221805.1 Gemmatimonadota bacterium | reverse complement strand
GTTCGACTCCGTGAATCGCGGGCCGGCACCGAGAATCCAACGGCGTGGTCTCTGGTTCAACGCGCGAGCAAGCTTCGAAAAGACGCCGACGCACTTGATCAGAGTGGCAACAGCGCCGGTGCGTCAACACAACTACTCGCTGCCGACACTCTGCTCGCGCAGGCAGAAGCTTTGGATCCCAAATGGCCGGAGCCAATCGTCGTGCGCGGGCTTGTCGCTGGTCGCCAGGAGAAGCTCACCAAAGATCCCGCTCAGGCAGAGAAGTGGATCGAGACCGGAATCGCCCACGCCGATCGCGCCATCGCTCTCGATCCACGCGACGCCGACGCACTGGAGCTGCGCGGCACTTTGCGCGTCCGTCCGATCGCGCGCGGCTTCGTCCAGGATCAAAGGAAAGTTGAAGCCGTGGTGAGCCAATCGGAGCAGGACTTACGGGCGGCGATCGCCATCAATCCGACCCAGGCAAACGCGCTGTACGTGCTTAGCCAGCTCCAATATCTCAAGCACGACGCAGTCGAATCCCATAACCTGGCGCAGCGCGCGTACGAAGCCGACGCCTATCTCACTGCGGCGCCGGACATTTTGTGGCGACTCTACGTCACGTCGTACGATCTGGAATCCTTTGTCAACGCGAAGAATCACTGCGACGAGTTGAAGCGCCGTTTTCCCCAGCACCCGCTCGCCGCGCGGTGTCAGCTCTGGATCATGACGGCAAAGGGGATCCCGGCTGATCCCGCCGAGGCCTGGCGACGCGCCACGGCTTACGCGCAATCGGTGCCACCCCAGCAGAAGGAATACACGACGCGCGAGGCGCAAATAGTCGTGGCCGATGTTCTGGGACGCGCGGGACTCGCCGATAGCGCGCGCCGCCTCCTGGTGCGCGCTCGTGCCGATCGCACCATCGATCCACGCGGCGAGCTGATGGGATACGAAGCGTTCGTGCGCGGTCAGCTCGGCGACAAAAGAGAAGCTGTTGATTTATTGCAACGATATCTCACCGATCACCCTGAGCACCGCGCCGGATTCTCGAAAGTGAATCCGTGGTGGTGGCGCCCGCTCCAGGACGATCCCCGCTTCAAGAACCTTATCGCAACCGGTTGACCCGGGAGGCCCGATGAAAGTCCGTCTGCTCGCTCTCGCAGCTCTCACACTCGCAATGGCGTGCGAAAGCGCGCGACGGCCAACAGAGATCGGCGCGCCCACCGATCCTTCGAAGGCCATCAGCGACGGCGCTCATGGCGGAAATCCCGACTTCTTTTTCCTTCCGCCGCTGCTGCGGAACCCGGTGAACGATCCGAACTTCGAGGCAGGGAAATTCAACGGCAATCTGCGGCCAAGCCTCACGGTCGAGATCTGCCAGCTTCAGGGCGCGCCCGTTGATGCGCAAGGTTTACCAGTAGCCGCCACTGATTGTGTCACGGGCGACCCGGTGAAGAAATTCCCCGCCGGATCGGTTCGACTGCAGAACCCACCCGACGGGTTCTACCAGGTTATCTGGAACACACGGGAGTCCAACCTGGACGTAACCAAGTACTACCGCATCAAGATCTTGGTGGATGGAGCAAATGTCCCGTTTGGCTTTGCCGACGTGGATCCGGTGTCGAACATGAAGGAATTACGCAACGTGCGCACGGGCGAGGTAATTCCGCTGAACGATGACTCTACACTCCCGATCAACTTCCGGATAGAGTCAGCCCAACGGGTCTGCCGCAGATTGTGACGGTTGATGGCGGGGCCGGCGCAATTGCGGGTGCAAGCTTTCCCGATGGCTGGCTTCCTACTGGGCTTGGACGTCCGCAGAGTGTCGTCGTCACGATCCGGCAAGTAGATGTCGGCACGACAAATCGAGCGGTGGGCACGGAATCCAATCCGTGTCACCTCGGCCTGGATCTGATGCAGTTTCCTGGATGCTTCAACTTCACGACAACACCGCCGCTGCAGCCGATCAGCGAAGGGAGCACCCGGCAGTTTGTGAATGAAGTGACGGGAGCCGTCTGCTACGTACTGCGCGGCACCGGCGATCCCCGAGAGAACTTCGCCGAGATGTACGCTTCGGGTCCAAACGAGCGGCCGCATTTTCTCGAAGACGTGCCCGACGATGGCATCTTATCACCCGCAACGCGCAACTGCTCGCCACAAATATTCGCTTCGTCAAGCCAAAACAACCTGACTCGACTGGCGAGCGCCGGATGGCGCAAATTCAAGTCGGGAGTGGGGCAACTGTTCAGCGTAAAGACTGCTTATGGCGTTGATCTCGGGCTCGGCGGATTGATGACCGAGTTCAGCAACGTCGGCGCTGTGGTGCCCGCGACAATCCAAGGTTACGGGCCGACATCCGTGACGTTCCAGGCTGGTCTGACAGTGACGCTGAGCGCGATCGTGACTGGAAGCCACGTGCATCATGGCGAGGGCTCCTTTACCGGTATCAGAGGAGTACCGGTGACCTTTTCAGTCCAGACTGGCAATGGGAGGCTAGCCGCGAGCCCCACGGCTCATCCCAGCACTGCACCCGTGACAGTGAACACGGGCACCCTTGCGATTCCAAACGAAGGCGGAGGTTTCACCTCTGTCGATGGGGTGGCTGGCG
>QHUA01000234.1:1053-3878 GCA_003221805.1 Gemmatimonadota bacterium | reverse complement strand
CACACCGAGGAAAATGTCGGCGCTGCGCTGGTACATCTGGCAGGAAAGGCGTCCGTCCGCCACGTAGAACTGAAACAATACGTGGCACGGAGGCAGCTTCATCTTGTCGATCTCGGCGGGATTCCAGGCCGTCACGATGTGGCGGCGCGAATCCGGCCGCGTCCTGATCGAATGGACGACCTGCGCGATCTGGTCGATCGCGCCCCCTTCAGGCAAGGGCCAGCTGCGCCATTGCGAGCCGTACACCGGCCCGAGCTCGCCGTTCGCGTCGGCCCACTCGTCCCAGATGGTGACGCCGCGCTCCTGCAGCCAGCGGACGTTGGTCTCGCCTCTCAGGAACCAGAGCAGCTCGTAGATGATCGACTTGAGATGGACTTTCTTGGTGGTCAGCAGCGGAAAGCCGGCCGCCAGGTCGAATCGCATCTGCCAGCCGAAGGTGGACAGCGTGCCGGTGCCCGTGCGGTCGTTCTTTCGGTGACCGTGCTCGAGCACGTGACGCATGAGATCGAGGTATTGCTTCATCGAGGTGGGACCGGAAACGTAACCGAGATCATAGCGCGTGGCGGGTCGAGCGCGCTCGCGGCGGAATCGCGCGCCAGGCCCACACCACCGCCAGGGCAAACGCGCAATAGGCGATCGCGAACACCCACTCAGGAAGATTGTAGTAGAGCAGCCACGCGAGCCAGCGGCCGATAAAGCTGCGCTCCTCACGCCCGGTGGAGCGCAACACGTCCTCCCAGAGGGTCAGCGGACAGGTGAAGCCGAGCAGAGTCTCGACGGCGACAAACACGATCGCGGCGACGTGCAGCATGCGGAAAGTGCGGTTGCGGATCCAGGTCCAGCGGCCCGCCCCCGCGAGAATCAGCGCGAAACCGCCGACGACGAACGACACGAAAAGGACATGCACGAAGAGAACCGCATCGGCGAGCCACGCGGAGCCCATCGGGTCTTTAGCGCCTCGCCGCTTTCGGCTCTCCCGATTCGACCGGCCGCGAGGGATCGGCGCACCATTCGCTCCAGGACCCGGGATACAGACGCGCCCCGCGCAGGCCGGCAATCTCCATGGCTAGGAGGTTGTGGCAGGCGGAAACCCCGGAGCCGCAGTAGCTCACGACTTCTTGCGGGTCTTCGGCACCGAGCACGGCACGGAACTCGCGCTCGAGCTCTTCCGGTGATTTGAATCGCCCGCTCGCGTCGAGGTTGTCGCGGAAATAGCGGTTGCGAGCACGGGGAATGCGCCCGCCCACGGGGTCGAGCGTCTCGTTCTGCCCGCGAAAACGGTCCGGCGCGCGCGCATCGACGAGCAGCGTGCCAGAAGCGTAGAGGCGGGCGCGGACAAAATCTGCATCGACCCCGTTAGAGTTTGCCTTGCCCGAAAACCGCGCCGGTTGCGGCTGTGGAATCTCCGTGCCTTGCGCACGGCCTTCCGCAATCCATTGATTCCAGCCACCGTCGAGCACCGCCACGGGCAGATGCCCGAGCCAGCGCAGCAGCCACCACAGTCTCGCCGCGACCATGCCGCCCTGTGCGTCGTAGGCAACGACCTGTTTTCTCGAATCGACACCCGCGCGTCCCAGCTTCTCCATCAGCAAGCCCGGATCGGGAAGCGGATGGCGGCCGTTCTTTCCCGTCTTCGGAGCGGAGAGATCGTCGTCCAGATGCAGGAAGCGTGCGCCCGGAATGTGCGATGCCGCGTACTCGGCACGTCCGCGCGCCGGGTCGGCCAGATCGTGGCGGCAGTCGAAGATGATCCAGTCTGGATCGTCGAGGCGCTGCGCGAGGATTTCGGTGGCGACCAGCGCGGTGAGAATCATGCCGCTATCTTACTCGCGGGCGGCGCCGAGAAACTCTAGAGATGCCCGGCCAGTCCGCGCTTGATGTGCTCGTAGACTCAGTCCTCGCGACAACGCTGGTGAATCAGTTAGCCTCGGCGCGTCAGGCGGAGGACGCGTCAGATGGCACGACGGCAAAGGCTAGGCTCCAAGCGCTGCTCAATGCTGTGGGACAAGCAACGCCGGGCCAGATTCGCCAGGAAGCGCACGATCTGCTTCTCCTCAGCGCCCGGGCGCTCATCGTCAGCACGCCCGATACTCCCATCCCGTTCCAACCGAAAGTGACTCTCTCGCCCCAAAGCTCTAGCTTACCGCTGGGAGCGCTCGCAACCGTTACCGCGTCGGTCATCAACCTGGGCGATCCGACCAACCCGCCCGTCTCTGGTTTTCTGCTTTCATTTCGGTTTCTGGAAGGGCCGAATTTTAGCTACGTCGGGCGGCAGCTGGGCACCGACAAAGTGAACGTACGCGAACCAGGGGAGGCGCCCACAGACGTTGGCACCGTCCTCGTGGATTGGACCAGCGGGCCTGATCTGGTTATTCAGCTCTTCGTTCCGCCTTTGATCAACGGGGGACCCGGACAAACGATTCCAGTTACGGAGATCACAGGCAATATTGGGAACGCTCCGTCAGGGCCGTCTATTACGCGGTATTTTCTTTCCGCTAACCCGGTTCCCGACCCCTTTCGGGATCTAATCCTGGCGGAACGGGCGGTGTTGCCTTTGAATCCCGGAGAATCCAGTCAATCCAGCAGCGTCACCCTGCGCCTTCCCGACGATCTCCTTCCAGGGATTTATAATCTAGGGGCGTGCGCTGACGCTGATGGAACAGTCGTGGAGTTAAACGAGTTGAACAACTGCCGGCCGACGCAAGTCGCGATCCCCCTGAAGCGATCCAATCAACCCCCCGACTGTTCTAAAGCGCGGCCCAGCGTGAATGGCCTGTGGCCGCCCAATCATAAGCTCGTGCCCGTCACTTTCACAGGTATCACGG
>QHUA01000234.1:0-1033 GCA_003221805.1 Gemmatimonadota bacterium | reverse complement strand
CCGTGACCGTGATTAAGATCACCCAGGACGAGCCGGTGAACGGCCTGGGCGACGGCGACACCAGTCCGGACGGTTTTGGAGTTGGCACATCGCAGGCGCAGCTCCGAGCAGAGCGCTCGGGCACCGGAAATGGCCGAGTCTACGCGATTACCCTAAAGGCTGACGACGGCAAAGGAGCCACGTGTAACGCCACCGTGAATGTGGGCGTGCCGCACGACCAAGGCAAGGGTTCCGTTCCCATCGACGACGGCCAAAACTATGATTCCACCCAGCGGTAGGCGTATCGTTAGACTCTGTGACTAGGAGGTCATTCCGCAAAGCAACGTTCGCCCTTTGGCTAATGTGCCTGTCATCGGTCGCGTGGGCGGACAAATACCAAGACGCGGTCGCGAAGGCGTTTCCGGGATACCAAATCTTGAGTCGCTCAGAGTTCAGTCAGAAAATTCAAGAAGCGGTAAAAAGTAATCCAGGTCTGATCACCGGACGCTTCAACGACGATGAGCTCGAGGATTTCGCGGCGCTCATTCGGAGTGAAGTAGGGCAAAAAGGGCACTCGGGAGAGTATTACCGTGGGATGATCGTCGTCTGCCACGCCTTGGACGAGGAGCGCCACACGTGCCAGGCGTTGACCAGAATGCCCATTTTTTTGCCTTATGCGTTACATCTAAACCGCGTGGGTCCGGGACTGGTCGGCTGCATTGAAGATGATGATAAAAAAACCAAAGTAAAAATAAGAAGGGACGCTGTCGGTATTGAGCGTCGTAATACCGCTAGCGTTTACCTGGCGGCTCTTACCTACACTGTACCACCGCTGATTAGGGGTTCCGGAAGGCGGCTGTCCTAGGGCCCTGCCTACGAGTGGTACCGTCGGCTAGAAGATGCGCCGGAAAGACCCGTTAAGAGCCGCCCGTTGCCGCCCGGTCCCGGTCTACGATTGCTTCGTCAACCCCCGCTTCAAATACTCGTGAAAGTGCATCATCCCGTCTTCCATCGGCGACTGATACGGTCCGGCCTCGTTCTCGCCGCGCTCCCA
>QHUA01000176.1 GCA_003221805.1 Gemmatimonadota bacterium | reverse complement strand
TCGCCCCGCGTGTAGCGCAGCGTATGTCCGGTGCCACGGCGGCGAGCGACTGCCAGTAAGTCCTTCGAATAATCGAGACCGTCAACATCGTAGCCGGCTTCGGCGAGCAGATGCGTGTGCCTGCCTTGACCGCACGGCACATCGAGAACCCGCGAACCGACGGGTAACCCGAGGAGATCGGTGAGACGCGCCACCTCATGGCGATCGCGCTCGGGTGTAAAGATTGGGCCGTACTCCAGGAGATAATGGGCGTCGAAGGCGGACTCCCACCACTCGCGCGTCTTTCTCAGAAGAACACTGGCTCGCGGTAAGCGCCGAACACCGATTCCATCGCCGCGCGAATCTCATAGAGCGTGCAGTAGGCGCGGGCGCAATCGAGGATGTAAGGCATCAGGTTCTGCGGCGTTTTGGCTGCCTCACGCAAAGCAGCGAGTCTCTTCTCCACCAAATCAGCATCCCTGCGGCGCCTCAACTCGGCCATTCGCGCCTTCTGCTCGCGCTCGGTTTCGTCGGCGACCTTCAGCAGCTCAATTGCCAGCCCGGCCTCGTCGGTGACAAACTCGTTGACACCGACGATGACGCGCCGACGCTGCTCGATCTCCCACTGCTGTCGGGCGGCCGATTCGTTGATTCTCCGCTGCAACCAGCCGGTTTCCAGCCCACGCACGACCCCACCAACCTTCTCGATCTGCTCGAAAAGAGATTCCGCCTCGCGTTCCAGTTCGGTGGTGAGCGTCTCGACGTAGTAGGATCCTCCCAGCGGATCGATCACATTGGGGATGCCTGTCTCGTAGGCGAGGATCTGCTGGGTGCGAAGCGCCAGACGCACCGCGTCTTCGGTCGGCAGCGCCAGCGTCTCATCCATCGAGTTCGTGTGCAGCGACTGCGTGCCGCCCAGCGCCGCCGCCATCGCCTGGTACGCGACGCGTACGACGTTATTCATCGGCTGCTGCGCAGTCAGCGTGACGCCCGCAGTCTGAGAGTGAAACCGCATCATGAGAGAGCGCGGATCCTTGGCGCCGTAGCGCTCCTTCATGTGGCGCCCCCAGATGCGACGCGCCGCGCGGAGCTTGGCGATCTCCTCGAAGAAATCATTGTGGATGTCCCAGAAGAATGACAAACGGGGCGCGAACGTATCGACGTTCAGGCCCCGTGCAATTCCGCGCTCTACGTATGTGAATCCATCGGCGAGTGTAAAGGCGAGCTCCTGTGCGGCCGTCGCACCTGCCTCGCGAATGTGGTAGCCGCTGATCGAGATCGTGTTCCACTGCGGGACGTGCTCCGCGGACCACTCGAAGCAATCCACGATAAGTCGGAGCGCGGGCTCGATCGGGTAGACCCACGCGTGCTGCGCCATGTACTCCTTGAGGATGTCATTCTGAATCGTCCCTCGCAGCTCCCTCGAATCGACGCCCTGCTTCTCAGCTGCGGCGATGTAGAAGCAATAGAGAATGACCGCCGGTCCGTTGATGGTCATCGACGTCGAGACCTGATCGAGCGGGATGCCGTCGAACAGCACTTCCATGTCGGCGAGGCTGGAGATGGCGACACCGCACTTGCCGACCTCGCCTTCCGATCTCGGATGATCCGAGTCGTAGCCCATCAGGGTCGGAAAGTCGAACGCTACGGAAAGACCTGTTTGCCCGTGATCGAGCAGGAACTTGTATCTCTCGTTGGTATCGCGCGCGCTGCCGAAGCCGGCGAACTGGCGCATCGTCCACAGCCGTCCTCTGTAGCCGGTCGCGTGCACGCCGCGGGTGTAGGGATAAACGCCCGGCATGCCAAGCGCCTGGGCGCTGGTCTCGGCTGCATCGAGCGGGGTGTAGACGGGCTGAAGCTCTTTTTCAGAGTTGTTGAATCCGATGTCGCGCAGCTCACCCTTCTCGTACTTCTTACGCCACTCAGCGACCTCCTTCCGCAGCAGCCGCAACTCGGCACTCTGCTCTTCGATCGTCTCGATCAGCTCGCTATGGGAACCCGTCTTGGAGGCGGAGCCCGGGCTTTTCAGTTTCGTCATTTATCCTCTTCTCCACGTACGAGCTCGCCGCTCTGCCGCAACAATTGATCGGCAATTCCGAATGGAGTTGCACTTCCTTCTTCGACTGATGGCAGCTGCAGCTCGAGCCAGCTCATCGTGCCGGTGTCTTTCCACAGCCGGCCGCGGATCTTCTGCTCCACGACATCCATTACGCGCTCGCGCATTCTCTCACGCCTCCGCGCCCGCAGGTTTCCGCTCTGTTCAAGATAAGCGAAGTGACGGTCGAGCGCGGTCACGATGTCGTCGATTCCCTGTTCCTTCGTTGCGATCGCGCTCAGGACGGGCGGCGTCCACTCGACTGGATTCTCCTTGGCCGCCGCCTCCCTCGCTGCCCGCGCCGGATTCATGCGCTTCAGGTCAACGCCGTGATGCGCCGGCGTATTGCCGAACGAGATTCCTTTTCTCAGCCCGAGCATCAGCTCGACATCGTTGCGCAGACGGTCAGCGCCCGGACGATCCGCCTTGTTGACGACGAAGATGTCGGCGACTTCCATCACTCCAGCCTTTAGAGTCTGAATCGAATCGCCGGATTCCGGGACGAGAATGAGAATGGTCGAATCGGCCGTTCGCGCCACGTCCAGCTCCGACTGACCGACGCCGACAGTCTCGATCAGCAATCGATCGAAGCCGAACGCGTCGAGTACATCTGCAACTTCACGCGTTGCCGCAGCGAGGCCGCCCAGAGACCCGCGCGTCGCCATCGAGCGGATGAATACGCCGGGATCCAGCGCGACGTTCTCCATGCGCACTCGATCGCCGAGGAGAGCCCCGCCAGTGAACGGCGACGTCGGATCGACTGCAATCACGCCAACTTTGAGTCCTGCCTCCCGATATCGTTTCACGAGCAGCGAGGTGATGGTGCTCTTCCCCGCGCCGGGTGGACCGGTCAGTCCGACTCGCCTCGCCCGCCCCGTTCGCGCGTGCAAGGAAGCCAGGATGTCCTCGTAAGAGTCGCGGTGATTCTCAACGATGCTCACCACGCGAGCGAGTGCCGCCGGTTTTCCAGCGTTGAAATCGTTGCGCAGACGGTCAGCGCCCGGACGATCCGCCTTGTTGACGACGAAGATGTCGGCGACTTCCATCACTCCAGCCTTTAGAGTCTGAATCGAATCGCCGGATTCCGGGACGAGAATGAGAATGGTCGAATCGGCCGTTCGCGCCACGTCCAGCTCCGACTGACCGACGCCGACAGTCTCGATCAGCAATCGATCGAAGCCGAACGCGTCGAGTACATCTGCAACTTCACGCGTTGCCGCAGCGAGGCCGCCCAGAGACCCGCGCGTCGCCATCGAGCGGATGAATACGCCGGGATCCAGCGCGACGTTCTCCATGCGCACTCGATCGCCGAGGAGAGCCCCGCCAGTGAACGGCGACGTCGGATCGACTGCAATCACGCCAACTTTGAGTCCTGCCTCCCGATATCGTTTCACGAGCAGCGAGGTGATGGTGCTCTTCCCCGCGCCGGGTGGACCGGTCAGTCCGACTCGCCTCGCCCGCCCCGTTCGCGCGTGCAAGGAAGCCAGGATGTCCTCGTAAGAGTCGCGGTGATTCTCAACGATGCTCACCACGCGAGCGAGTGCCGCCGGTTTTCCAGCGTTGAAATCGTCGAGCAGACGGTCAGAGGACACGGGCGAGAATTCTCTCCTGTTTGCGCCACATTCGGGAAGTGGTTCGCGTCGCGCCGCTCGGATGATCGTAGCCGAGTACGTGAAGGGTTCCGTGCACCACGAGTCTGAGCAGCTCCTCTCCGGCGCTGATTCCCTGCCGCCTGGCGTTGTCGCGAGCGACTTCCGCGCAAATATACACGTCGCCCACGACCGCTCCCCGCCTGCCGACGCGCCCCAGTCCAAACGAAATAACGTCGGTGGCACCGTGGTGTCCAAGGTAGCGTCGATTCATCGCCGAGATTGTCCCCCGACTCACGAAGGTAATCGAGAGCAGCGCGTCCTTGACCCGATCCGCACGCAGCGTGGCCGTGGCGGCCCGGCGAACGAGCGCGCGCGACACGTTCAGCCGACGGACGCTCGAGGAAATATCAATCGCGAGTCCGCGCGGAGGACTCCTCACTCAGTCGCTCCGCGCGACGACCTCAGGCGCCAGAATCCTCGGCGTAGGCCTTGATGATCTCGCGCACCAGTCGGTGACGCACCACGTCGGCATCGGTCAGATACTGAAAGCCGATACCATCGATGCCGGGAAGGATGCGCTCGATTTGCACGAGTCCCGACTCTTCGCGCCTGGGAAGATCGATCTGAGTCTTGTCGCCGGTGATGACCGCTTTCGAGTTAACACCCAGGCGCGTCAGAAACATCTTCATCTGCGCGGTGGTCGCGTTCTGCGCCTCGTCCAGAATTACGAAAGCGTCAGCCAGAGTGCGTCCACGCATGTACGCGAGCGGCGCGATCTCGATCGTACGAGTCTCCAACGATTTCTGGACGCGCTCGTGCGGCATCATGTCCTCGAGGGCGTCGTAGAGCGGCCGCAGATAGGGATCGACCTTCGCCTGCATGTCTCCCGGAAGGAACCCGAGGCTTTCGCCGGCTTCGACGGCGGGACGCGCGAGCACGATGCGCCGGACGCGCTTGCGCGCCAATGCATCGACGGCCGCCGCCACGGCGAGGTACGTCTTGCCGGTTCCAGCAGGCCCGATGCCGACGACGATGTCGTTTTCCGCCATCAATTTCATGTACTCGGCCTGCCCAGGCGTTTTCGCTTGAATGATTTTGCGAACGCCGGGAAGAACGATGCGCGTCTCGCTGTCGACGCCATTGCCGTTTCCGTCACGCGGGCCTTCGATGCTCATGCGGAGCACGTCGTCGGCCGTGAGTGGCATCTGTTGCTTGGCGGTATCAATCATCCGCTGCGCGATCGGGATGGCACGTGCAACCGCGTCCGTATTTCCGCTAATTGCCAGCGTCTCGCCGCGCAATGCGATTTTGGCTCCTGTCTGACGCGCCAGCTCGATCAGATTCTCGTCGTTTACCCCGGCGAGCGTCAGCATGTCCGCGCCTTCGGTAGAAAGGCGCTGAATCGTTGTCTCTTCGCTCACGTCAACTCGTCATGTTCTGAAGATGGAGTTCCCTCAGGTCTTCGGGTGGAACGGCCGAGGGAGCGTCCTCGAAGAGGGCCCTCGCCGCTGTGGTTTTAGGAAATGCAATTACGTCTCGAAGTGAAGACGCCCCAGCCAGGACCATCGCAAGCCGGTCAAAACCGAACGCGATTCCCCCGTGCGGCGGGGCACCGGCGCTCAATGCGTTGAGCAGGAAGCCAAACCGCATTTGTGCATCTTCTGCTCCGACGCCCAACAGCGATAAGACCCTGCGCTGAAGCGATGGGTCATTGATGCGAATGCTTCCGCCGCCCAGCTCCAAGCCGTTCAGTACGACGTCATAGGCAAGCGCACGAACCTTTTCAGGTTGGGAATCGAGGAGCTCGAGATCGTCCGGATGGGGCGAGGTGAACGGGTGATGTACCGAGCTCAGTGTTCCGTCCGCCTCGCGGCTGAACAATGGAAAATCCGTTACCCAGAGAAACGATCGCTTGTTCTCCGGCACGAGCGCGAGTCGTTTGGCGACATCCTGCCGTACCCTGTCCAGGGCCGGATTGGTGACCTGTTCGGGGCCGGCGACCAGCAGACACAACTCGCCCTCGCCGACCCCAAGGCGTTGGACGCCGCTCTCGCTCAAGAACTTGGCTGCTGGACCTTCGAGTCCAGCCGAGCCACGCTTGAGCCTCATCAGACCACCCGCACCTGCCGATCTCGCTATCCCCTCGATCTCGTCGAGCTGTTTCCGTGAAAGCCCAGTGCCCCCCGGGACCTTCAAGCCGCGAACGCGTCCGCCGGTAGCAAGCACGGATTTCGTCACGCCGAATTCCGATCCTCGAAACGCATCGCTGGCATCGAACAGCTCCAGAGCATATCGAGTGTCGGGGCGATCGATGCCGAATCGCTCCATCACGTCCGCATAGCGTAGCCTCTCAAAGGTCGGAGGGATGCTGTGGCCGGCGTCCTTCCACAACGCCGCCAGCAACCCTTCCGTGAGCGAGAAGATGTCTTCAGGTCCGACGAACGACGCTTCGATGTCGATCTGGGTGAATTCGGGCTGCCTATCGGCGCGCAAATCTTCGTCGCGGAAACAGCGGGCGATCTGGCAGTACCGGTCATACCCGGAGATCATCAGGAGTTGCTTATAGACCTGCGGCGACTGCGGCAGCGCATAGAACTCCCCCGGATGCAGTCTGCTCGGAACGACGTAATCGCGCGCTCCGGAAGGCGCCGGCTTCGAAAGAATTGGCGTCTCTATCTCGAGGTACCCTCGATCGTCGAGAAATCGGCGCGTCGTCTGCTGAAGCTTGTGTCGGAGTATCAGGTTTTTTTGCAGCTCGGGCCGACGCAGATCCAGATCGCGGTGTTTGAGCCGGAGCTCTTCGGCGGGCAGCTTTTCGCCTTTGCCGCGGGCGACTGGAATCGCCGGCGTTTCGGCTGGCCCAACTATCTGGAAATCGCGCGCTCGTACCTCGATGTCGCCAGTCTCCATCTCGGCGTTGCGCATCTCGGTTGGACGCGCGGCAACGTCACCTTCGATCATTACCACCGTCTCGAGGCCGAGCCTGCCCGCCCTCTCAGTGACATCCGTCGCGGTCCATTTCGGATCGAAGGACACCTGCAGCAAACCCGCTCGATCGCGGAGATCGAGGAAGACTATGCCGCCCAGATTTCGGGTTCGATGTACCCAACCGCCGAGTCTGACTTTGGCGCCGACGTGAGACGATCTGAGCTCACCGCCCAGATGGGTGCGCTTTGCCGTGGCGAAGCGGGATGTGGATGCCGTGGAGGTCAGCGCCGGATCGTGTGGGTCGATTAAGGTGTCGAGAGGGGTTAAATTTAGTAGTTGCATAGACTTGGTGGAAGGAGCATGATGAAACAAAATGCGGGTCAGGAGGCCCCTGGCGCCAAAAAGAACCTCCTGAACATGCTCCCTTCCGAATCGGAGGAGCTGTTGCGGGCGTTCGCCGTCGGACACGGCGAAAAGCCGTTTCGCGGCTCCCAGGTGGCCAGGCACCTCTGGCAGAGCCCCGTCGACAGTTTTGCTGCGATGAGCGATGTCCCCGTCGCGCTCCGAAATCTTCTCGATGCGCATTTCTCGATGCCTCGCCTGACTCTGGCCATGCGACAAACTTCGAATGACGGAACCGAAAAGTTTCTGTTCCGCCTCGAGGACGGCGAATTCATCGAAACCGTGGCAATCCCGGAAGGCTCGCGCCTTACGCTCTGCATTTCATCGCAGGCGGGTTGCGCGTTGCAGTGCGCGTTTTGCGCCACCGGTGCGATGGGCTTCACCCGCAACCTCCAAATGTTCGAGATCGCTGGTCAGGTGCGCGAGATGCGCCTCCTCTCGCCACCAAAACAGGTGACCAACATCGTCTTCATGGGGATGGGCGAGCCGCTCATGAACTGGAAAGCAGTGGATCCAGCATTGACGGTGTTGAACTCTCCTGCGGGGCTTGGTATCGGCGCGCGCCACATCACGGTGTCGACGGTCGGCGTACTGCCGGGAATCGTCGCTCTCGGTGAACGTGCCGAGCAATTCAGATTGGCGATCTCGATCCACGCTCCGAGCGACGAGCTGCGCCAGTCGTTGATGCCGATCAACACGAAGTATCCGCTGGCGAGCGTCATCGAAGCGGCGAAGGTTTTCGACCGGCGGGTCACGTTCGAGTACGTGATGCTGGGCGGCGTGAACGACGGAGCCGAACAGGCGGTGCAGCTCGCGGAGCTCGCTCGCGAATGCAAAGCGTTCGTGAATCTGATCCCCCTCCATCCGGGCGGCGCCGGGAATTTTACACCGAGCTCGCCCGAGCACATTCAGTGGTTCGCGCGACGGCTGCGTGCCCAGGGTATCGAAGTGGCGGTGAGAAAGAGCCGCGGGATGGACATCGCGGCGGCATGCGGGCAGCTACGGGTGGAACGGCAGCGCCGGCGGACGCCAGTTGCCGCCGAGCAGGACGGTAACATCCAGGTAGCGTGAGCTGTCGGGCCGCTCGACCACCGGCGCGTTCATAGCACGCCCGACGAGACGCGCCCACTCCGGGTGAGCCGATCGATCGTAGACAACCGTACTTGCACGCTGCTCAGCGACATTTCCAGAACCGACGACGTCGAATCCACGATCGCGCAGATACACTGTTGCTCGGCGCGCCAGTCCTTTCGTCTGTGTTGCGTTGAGAACCTCGACCTTGATCCGAACGCCTTCCGGTGCTCGCGCGTCTTCAGGCGCGGAGCTAGCGTTCCTCGCTGGCCGCAAAGCGAGTAGTTGCCAACCGATCCAGCCAATTCCCAGCAGGATCAAAACGACGACGATGATTCTGCCGTAGCGGCGGCGACTCGGACGCTCCTCGATCACCTCAGGCTATTCCAGAGCTCGACGGTCTCGGGAAAGATGTGATTGCCCTCGCGCACCGACCATTCCAGGCGGAAGCGCACGACCTGGCGAAAGACTCCATCGAAGTTGTGCGGAACCTGACTGGCGAGGAATCCGCGATCCTCGGCCAGAAATTTTCGTCCCGGCTCGAGGTAATCGGCCATGTAGAGTGCTCGCCCGGTTCGATCCCAGTGGGCGTGACCCACCGTGTGATAGCGAATCGCCTCGAGCAGGTTCTTTCTGCGCTCGCCCTCCGCCTCGAGCTTGATGGCGACTGCCGGCCCGTGCAACAGGCCGTCGGGAGATCTGCGATCGCCGGTGATATCGCGCAGCTCGGCGACGGGAGCATCCCGGAGCGCATCGTGCCACGTCCCCGCATCGATCCACGCATTCGCCTCTTCCGGTGGGACTCGCATCGCCGCTCCCCACGCTCTAAGAAGCGAGGTCACGCGCTGGATGTGCGCCAGGCGTCTCTCGGTAACCTGCGCCCAGGTCGGCAGCCCCGATGGCTCAAGCTGAATCATCAGAAACGCGCACCGCACCAACGGCGGCGTCGCCGTGGTGCACAGTGTTGACGCGCTGGAAGGTATCGGCGTTGACGACGGCGAGATAACGCGGAGTCAGCCCAACGACGCGCTCGAGCATCCGCCAACCGATTGCTTCCAGCGCGCTCGCTCGCCGCTCGCCCCTCATGAAGGCATCGCGCATCGCGAACAGGGCCTTGGAGAGAATCGTTCCCAGCTCCCGTTCTTTCGGTGACAGGTACCTGTTGCGGCTCGACATTGCCATGCCATCGGGGTCGCGCACGATCGGCGCCACCAGAATGCCAACCGGAAAATTGAGATCGCGCACCATCGCCTTTACGGCCGCGACCTGCTGCAGATCCTTTTGTCCAAATACCGCGACGTCCGGCATCACTATGTGAAACAGTTTGGCGACGACGGTGAGGACGCCCTCGAAGTGGTGAGGTCTAACCGCGCCTTCCCATTCCTTACCAACTGTACCGGGATGAACGTAGACAACTGGAGCATGCTCCGGGTAAATGTCCTCCTTTGTCGGCGTGAAGAGAAAGTTGACGCCTCGATCGGCGGCGAGTCGCGCATCTTCGTCGAGAGTCCGCGGATAGCGCGCGAAATCTTCGGTCGGACTGAACTGCAGTGGGTTCACGAAGACGCTCATTACCACGACTTCCGCGACTCGCTTCGCCTCATCGACGAGCGTGAGGTGGCCCTCGTGCAGCGCACCCATCGTCGGCACGAACGCAATGCTCTGTCCTTTCGTACGGGCGTCGGCGACGACGTGCCGCATTTCGTCAATCGTTTCGACGAGCTGCATCCTAGAAGCTGTGCTCTGCATCGGGATAGGTGCCGTTTCGAACGTCACGCGCCCACGCTCCAATGGCGGCGCGAACTTCACCAGCCATCTCGGCGTAGCGCTTCAGGAACTTTGGCTCGAAGGTGTCGTTGAGACCGAGAACGTCCGGCAGAACGAGGACCTGTCCATCACAGTTGGCGCCGGCGCCGATGCCAATCGTTGGTATCCCGATAGCCGCGGTGATACGCTCGGACACGGCAGCTGGTACAAGCTCGAGAACGATGGCGAAAGCGCCCGCTTGCTCGAGGCCGTTCGCTTCGGTGCTGAGTCGCTCCGCGCCCTCGGCTTCGCGACCCTGAACGCGAGCGCCGCCGATGGTGTTGACGGACTGCGGCGTGAAGCCGATGTGCCCCATCACCGGAATGCCGGTCCTCACCAGCGCGTGCACCGTGTCGAGCATCTCGGGGCTGCCACCCTCGACCTTCACGGCACCCGATCCCGCCTCCTGAATCGCGCGTCCGCAGTTCAACACCGCACTCTCGATGCTCGCCTGATAGGAAAGGAAAGGCATATCGATGATGATGAGCGCGCGCTTCACTCCACGCCGAACCGCTGATGCATGGTAGATCATGTGATCGAGCGTGACCGGCAGCGTCGATGGATATCCCATGATCGCGGTCCCTACGGAATCGCCAACAAGAATCGCGTCGACCCCGGACTCGTCGACGAGCCGTCCGAAGAGAGCATCGTAGGCGGTCATCACTACCAGCTTCTCGCCTTTTCGTTTGCGCTCGGCGAAATCGCGGACAGTGACTGGACGCTGCTCGGACTTGCCTTTATCCAACTCGCGCGCTCCTCAGTGCGGCCAGCTCCCGGAGCCAGAAGTCGCGATTGGACAGTTCGGGATGTGGAACGGTCAGACCCGCCTCGCGCACGCTCTGCTTCTCGAACAGCACGATGTCGAGGTCGAGCGTGCGCGGTGCCCAGCGCGTCGTGCGGATGCGTCCAGCGTCAGCTTCGATTCGGTGGAGCGCGGCGAGCAGATCCTGGGGCGACAGCTCGGTTTCGATGGCGACCATCTGATTGAGAAAAGGTCCCTGCGCGATGGGCCCGATTGCAGCGGTCTCTTCGGCGTCGGTTTGGCCCAGCACGCGTGTGTCGGCGAGCGCGGCGATGGCACGTCGCGCCTGCGCCAAAAATACTTCACGCTGGCCGAGATTGGAGCCTAGCGCGATGTAAGCAACATCCTTCACTCACGCGCTCGCATGAGAGCCACTTCGGTGTACGCAAGTGGGCCGGGCAACGCCACGTTCGGCTTGCGCACTGCGATGCGAACCTTTTCCACCAGCGGAAGTTGAAGGGCGCGATCGGCGATTCGCTCTCCGACTTCCTCCAGAAAACTCGTGTGGCCGTGAGTCACAACCTCTGCGACCAGGTCGTACACGCGACGATAGTCCACGATGTCCTTCGCCGTCGGACGCGCATCGCTCCGTCGTACCCACAGCGATGCGTCTACCTCGATCGATTGCGCGATCTCGGCCTCATGGGGGAGTACACCAATGCGCGCGTGAAAGCGCATCGCTTTGAGCGTGATCACAGCAGTGTAGCCAACGTGGCCGCTAGGCATCCAATCCCTCTCGCAAGCTGCGCGTGAGCTTCAAAACCGCATCCGGACCATCAGCGGCCGCTCTTACCAGGGCGCTTCCCACCACCACGCCATCGGCGAGCTTTCCCACGCTGCCTGCTTGCTTTGGTGTCGAAATTCCAAAACCGACGCAAATGGGAAGTTTGGTCGCCGATTTGAGTCGTTCGATGGTATCCGGCAAAGTCGCGTCGGTCGTATCCTGAACGCCGGTGACGCCGAGCCGGCTGATAAGATAAACGAATCCGCTTCCGTGCCGTGCGATCTCCGCCATTCTGTCGACGGGTGTTGTCGGCGCGACCAGCCGGATGAACGCCAGCGGACTGTCGCCGAGCCACTCCTCGCGCACCGGATCGGCGCCGACCGGGATGTCCGTCACCAGAATGCCGCTCGCTCCCGCGTCTGCTGCTCGCGTCAATGCATCTTCACCGGCGGCCAGGATTGGATTCAGATAGCTGAACAAAACGACGGGCACCGTCAGCCGCGCCTCCTCGATCAGGGCGAGCGCCCCGTCGTAAGTCATACCGTTTTCCAGTGCTCGCTGCGAGCTCGACTGAATGATTGGTCCGTCGGCGATTGGATCGGAGAACGGGACGCCGAGCTCGATAATATCAGCGCCGCCCTGCTCGAGCGCGTTGAGTATGGCGAGCGAGCGCTCGACGTCCGGATGGCCTGCCGTCACGTAGCAGACCAGAGCGGTGCGTGATTTTTTTCTGAGCGCGTCAAAGCGACGCGCGATTGGATTAGATGAGGTAGTCGCCGGGGACGATGCCATAGCGGTCGGGATCAGCCGTCTTGATAATCGTCCGGGCATATTGGCCTCCTGCCTCGGATACGGCTAGGTCCACCTGCAACGGCGGAGCGATCCTGTTCCCTTGCGCATCGCTGATGATCTTGACTAACGGCCTCGACAGCGATTCCGGATTCGGGTTCGCGGCCGAGACGACGGCCAGCTCGAAGGTGTCGAGAACGACAATCGTTCCGACCGGGTAAATCCCGAGCAGATTGATGAACGCTTTAACGAGCACCTGGTCGAGTCCGCGCCGCGGGTTATCGCGCATCTCCTCCAGTACCGCCGAGGGCGCCAGCGCCTCGGTTTTGTAAACACGTCTCGAAGTCGCTGCGTCGTAGCCATCGGCGATCGATACGATCTTGCTGAGGAGACTCATCTGACGCGGCCGGATGGTTTTCGGGTAGCCGGTCAGATCGATCTTCATGTGGTGCTCCTGACATACCGTCATCGCGCGGTACGACAGCTCTTCCTGCTGACGCCGGAACTGGAATAGCACCAGCACGCCGAGCCAGGGGTGCGCGGCCATCCACTTCCACTCCTCGTCGGTAAGCTCACCACTTTTCTGGAGCAGATCGAGTGGCACGCGCGACTTGCCGATGTCGTGCATAAGCGCGGCGAGTCCCAGCTCGTAGAGCTGGAGCTTCGTCATGCCGAGGCGGCGGCCAAGCGCGATCGAAAAGATGCAAACGTTGACCGAATGGGTGAACGTGTATTCGTCGTAGTCGCGGATCGCGGTCAAGCCGATGAGCGACGTCTCTTCGTTCAGGACCTGATCGACGATGCCCTGCACCACTCGCTTGATTTTCCGGATGTTTGGCGTCTTGCCGATTCTGACCGAGTTGATGACGTCCTTCGTCACTGCGACCGACTGCGAGTAAGTGCGATTGGCGGCCGCCTTCGCTTCTTCGTTGAATTCCTTGTCGCTCGCTGTCTCCGCAGGGGCGTCAAGCTGAAACGTCTCGATCTTTGCTTCCTTGAGCCGGCTCAGGATTTCCTTGAATCGATCAGCGGGCGAGGCCTTCGTCTCCGCGCCGAGGAGCGACAACAAAAGGCTCCAGTCGCGGGCGCTGCCTTTGGTGCCGACGTGAATCGTGCCGATGCCTGCCAGCTTGGCAAGAGTGAGGATGTGGCCGAAGGTCGCGTAGTTGCTCAGATCGAGACGAAGGCGAGTTTCGTTCAGGAAGATGAACTCGCCCGAGATCCTGAATTCCAGATCCCCTTCCTCGGCGCGGAGCTCCTCCGCCACCTGTGCCAGCTCGGCAAGTGTCTTTTGCACGGCGCTGTGCTCGAGAGGGTAAAGCTTGATCGCGCGCAATGCAGCGTAGAACGCGATCATGAAGTTCCTTCCCCCGCGCCTGACGTTCGCACCGGCTTGTTTCTCGGGGTCGGTACGCGTTTTCGTTGCCGGGGCGGTCACGCGCCACCTCCGCGGATCGCTTTACTGACGGCGTTTCTTACCATCACATCCTTTTCGCCCGTGGCGCGATTAAGGGACTCGGCCGCCTTTGCACTGTTGATTTTTCCCAGCGCCATCGCGGCGCAGGCCCTGAACTCCGAGTCGTCCTTTTTCCCCATGAACCCTTTGGCGTTTAGGATGCCGTCCAAGAGCGGAATACCGGCATCTCCACAGAGGAGTCCGTAAGTCTCGAAGAACGCCATCTTCTCCGTGAGATTGCTCTCGCGCAGGCCCTTCCCTTTGAGCGCAACCTCGATGCGCGGCAAGGCTGCCTTTGCCCGCCGCGCGCCAATTGCCCGCGCCGCGGCGATGCGCACCTCCCGGTCTTCGTCGGTCAGCGCTCGCTCGAGCATCTGCATCGCGCCGGCCGATCCGATGTCATTGAGCGCGGTGACGGCTGCGAGTCGCATGTCCGCCTCGCCGACGGTCAGCATTTTCCCGAGGGCAGGAACCGCCGCCGGTGACTTCAGCGCTGCGGCGCGGCGAATTGCCTCGAGCACCACGGCTTCGTCATCAGAACCGATCAATCGTATGAGCTCGGCGCTGTTGTTCGCCGCAAGGCGAGTTGCGGCGACTTCCAGCAGCATTTTGAGCTGCTGGTTCGTGCTGCGCCCAATCCAGCTGAGAATCGTCTCGAGCGCTCTTGGCTGGAGGATTCCGAAAAGCTCGTCGAGCTCGTGCTGGGGCGCACGCAGAGGCGAATCTTCGAGAGCCTGGAGGAGTTGCCCGAGGGGCTTCGGGTCGCTCATCAACTCGTTCAATTGCGTAAGTCGTTGCTTCTGTGGCTCCAGGACTTCGGCCGCGCGGTTAGCGGTCACACCAGCTTCGCGCAGTAGATAGGCGGCGTTCCTGTACTGCGCCGTGGCGAGCAGGATGAGCAGGAAATAGTCGAGAAGACCGCATATCTCCTCGCGCACGGTGGGATCCTTCTGGTTTTCGAAAGTATCGAGGAGCGAGGCGATGACTGCAGGGCGAAGATCGGTGGAAAACTCGCGCTTGATTTCCTGCTGCAGATACTCGACTTCGCCATCGTCGAGGAAATAGAGCGTCGAATCGAAATCGTCGAGCTTGGCAATGGACGACTGCGTCGATTC
Organism: Gemmatimonadota bacterium; assembly: GCA_003221805.1. Classification (GTDB taxonomy): domain Bacteria; phylum Gemmatimonadota; class Gemmatimonadetes; order Gemmatimonadales; family Gemmatimonadaceae; genus UBA4720. Next base: position 564 of record QHUA01000176.1, on the reverse strand, counting down.
CAGTCCGGCTTCCGCCTGAGCGGGAGAAAGAATCTTCTCCTTTTGCTCGGCGCGCTCCATTGATTCTACGCCGGGACCGGAATCCTGCGTGAGATCGACATAGCGGTACTGCAGCGTGACGAATTCGCGCTCCCACATCAGTGTTAGCAGATCGTCATCGTCGTCCGTCGCTTTTCTTACACGCTGAAGGAGATCAAACAGCACGGCCAGCTCTTCGTGCTCGAATCCCTTGAGGATGGTCAGCTCGCGGATTCCATCTTTGTAGAGGAGCCAGGCGACGTTGTCGCTCGTACGCTCGCCCTCATCGAGAACGACGCGTCCTTCCCAATCGAGGTGGGTTTCGACTACCTGAAGTATCAGCTCGTCGGTGTGCTGCCACACGGCGGCAAACGCTTCCTTGACAGCGTCGAGGGCGCGTGCGTGCATCGGGTTGTTCGGCAGGTACATCTGGGTTGCGCGAACAGCCTTTACGAACGCTTTCAGCAGGTCGGTGACATAGACGATCGGGAACGACGGCTCGTCGAGCTCGTTCGCCTCGGTCTTTGTTGGAACCGACGTTGTCAT
>QHUA01000175.1 GCA_003221805.1 Gemmatimonadota bacterium | reverse complement strand
GCGACAGCGTCCGACAACTCGATTGCGCCCGCAAGTGGCAGCGTAACCGTTACGGGACGAGTCGTATCGAGTACCGGCACGCCAATTCCTGACGCGCGCGTCTACATCCCCGGCGCCGGCGAAGCGACCCGCACCGACGCAAACGGGAATTACAACCTGACCGGAGTGCCGGACGGACCCCAGGAAGTCGTCGTGCGTCACCGGGGCTATGCGCCGACGCGAGTAGACGCAAAGTTTTCGACGAAGCGCAGCGACAGGGAGCGCAATCACATCGACGTTACGCTGCTGACACAACCTGAAGCCGTAGCAGTCGCCAATCAGCAGGCGCGAGATTCCGCCGGCCTGGCGAAGAACGGCTTTCTACAGCGGCAGTCGTTAGTGCGCGGTGCATATTTCTTCACGCCCGAAGAAATCGCGGCGACCAGAGCCGTCACTGTCTCCGATCTCTTCAGGCAGGTGCCGTTGCTTACTGAGGTGCCCGGTCCCACCGGCCCGGTATTGCGCGGCGCGCAGGGATGCCTCGACACGTACGTCGATGGATTGAGGTGGCGGTCAATGTTCCCCGGCGATCTCGACACCTACGTCCCCGTCGGCGACGTAGTGGCGGCGGAGGTTTATCCACCGGGACAAACTCCACCGTTGCCGTTCGCCCGCAGCGCAGCGCGCTTGAATTGCACCACGCTCGCAATCTGGACGCGCTCCTCAGTTGGATGACCGGTTTCCGGTCACCCAACTGGGCGTCGGCTTATTGCGTCTGGCCTTTCACCTGGTTGCGATAAGCTTCGCTGGCGTAAATCGCGATCTCGACGCGACGGTTTTTCGCTCTTCCTTCCTCGGTGTCGTTCGGCTGGATCGGCTCAGTTTTGCCTTTTCCGGCTGTCCGCAACCGACTCGCCGGGACCGACAGCGACTGGAGATAGGCGCTGGCAGCCAGCGCTCTCCGCTGCGAAAGGTCGAGATTGTAGGCGTCCGTCCCGACGCTGTCCGTATGTCCGACAATCAGAACATCGGAGTTGGGATACTTCTCGAGACTGCTCGCCAGCTGCTGGAGGTTTGATTTTCCGGCAGGAAGAATCTCAGTCGAGTTGAAGGGGAAAAGGATTCCGGACGGGAACGTTACGGCGATTCCTTCTCCAACTCGCTGAATCGTCGCACCAGGAATGTTCTGCTCGAGCTCCTTCGCTTGCTGATCCATCTGATGACCGATGATCGCGCCGGCCGCGCCGCCAATCACCGCACCGATAATGGCACCTCGCGCAGTTGAGCCGGTCTGATTTCCAATCACACCACCGACCGCCGCACCGGTCGTGGCTCCGATAACAGCGCCGCGGGTCTTCTGACTCATTCCCGCGCAGGCGCTCAGCACGACTGTGCCGCCAAGCAGGAGCGCAGTCAGTGCACGCGATGTCGTAGTACTTGTCATAAGCACCGTTCCTTTTGAAGCGTTTGCCCGAATTCGTACAAGTTGGGTGCCAGCTTTCAGAACCCCTGGCCCATGCGTGCAGTAAACTTCCACCGTCCGCGCGTGTCAATCACGCGGGTAACACCCGCCGCCAGCGCACCGTTGAAGAAGGTGACAAGAAATTCTGCCGAGGCGCGAACGCCATCGGTCGGACGCGAGACGGGCACCGTCAGGCCAGTCAATGGATCGATCCTGGTACCAAGCTCCATCAGAGCACGCTGGGCAGCAGAATCTGAGATCTCGGCCCAGCCGGCATGAATGCCGGCAGCGATACCGGGAGCGATCCCGGGGACGATCAATCGACTGGGCAAACTGATGGGCGCGCGAAAAAACGGAAACGTGTAGCCGAGGACGGCCCGTCCAATCGCCGCGTTGTCTCCCGCAAATTCCTTGTAGCCGTACGCCGACAACCCTTCATCGCCGCCCAGCTCGAACAGCACCTGAGGTGCCGGTTTCTGCAAGAGAGTCCCCGCGTCTCCGCGCGCGTAGAGCTGAAACGGACCGATCTCGCGCCGGGCCGCCAAGCGAAACTCCAGTCGCTGCCAGCGGAGATTCCCATCGGCTCGCTCGTAATAGAGCCTTGCGCCAACTCCGCGATCCACGAACATCCCGCTGATTTCCGGATTCAAATCGAGCGCAGCCACTGTTCTGAAATAACTCCCTTCCCGAATGCCGCGATTCGGCCGAAAGCCTTCGCCCGGTCCGACAAAAATTCCGCGAGATACGTTTTGCTTCACCGGCCGATCGCGTCCCGGTCCAAACTCCAGGCGAATCAGCGACTGACGCTTGGTCCCCAGCGTTCTGCTGACAAACGCCGTCGCGCTCTGTCGGTCCAGATAGTCGAAGTTGTCAGTGCTGCCGAGAAGCGCGGACAGCGTTGCGCCCCAGGAAAACGGCAGCTGAAAGTCGTTGGTATTCGCGAGGGCCCGCTCGACGCGTAGACCAGTCGTAGTTCTTTCCGCCCGCCGGTCGAGCACCAGTGCGCCGCGCGCAGTCTGCTCGGCCCACGCCCATCCCACCGATGCGTGAGCAGAAACGACCGGCGATGAGTCTCTCAGCTCCTTCTGGACGGCGAGACCGGTGAACAATCCTTCGATGCGGTTGAACCGGAAAACTTCGCCGAGTGTCCGCGGCGTGAAGCGAAGACCTCTCGTGTCTCCAGTGGTGCCCCACTCCGCGGGAGCGAGATCGTTCAGCTCGCCGTAGTAAACGTCGCTGCTCGCAGCACCGATCGGACGCTCCCAGCCCTTGAATCGCTGCTGATCGCCGCTCGATGCGAACGTTAGGTTGTGTCGCACGCCCGGCGGTGTCTCGGGTCCAGTCCACGACGAGTCGTTCGGTCGGTAGTCGTCGAAGCGCGAGACGATCCGCACGATAGTTCTGAAATCGCCAAAGGTCGCGATTCGCGCCTGGATCTCCGTGCGCTGAAAGGCGGGCAACCAGTATTCGCCGTTTACTTCCAGGTTCACCAGCTCGACGAACGACGCGCCACTTACGCCGGGAATCCTGCTGCCCGCGCTGATGGTGACCTTGCCGTTCCGCACTTCGACGAGACGCCCGCGCATGCGCACGATTTGCTTCCAGTCAGCGTCGAGATAAATCTCGCCGAGGAAAAGGATCGCGTCGCCAGGCGCATCGGGGCGCGGCGTCACACGAATCCGGGCAATCGGAATTCGTCGGGCGTTGGAGTAAAGAGTGACGGCCGTGTCGCCACCCTCGTACAAATAGTATTGATCGCGATTGGCGGCGAGCGGATGAATCGCCAGGCTGCGGCGCCCCACGCTCATGACTCGGTTTGGATCGCTCGCTGAAGTGACGCCGAGCTGCAGGCGATTGCCATAGAGAGTAGGAACAGTCCATCCGCCGAAGAAGCTCATTAACGAGAACGTCGGGCCGATCGACTGGTTGCGGTATCCGATCACCCGCTGGTCGTAGCGATCCGGCGCCCGCCACCGCACATCGCTGGCAATTTGCTCGAGTTGGGCGGTGCGCTCGCGCCCACCCGAATCCAGGACCACGATCGACATCTCGGTTTCGATGCGGGCGCGATACGCACGCAGCCGGTCGGGTATCTGAGCGTTCACGCGAGCCGCATCCGCCAGGAGCGTTGCCAGCGCGGTAGAGTCGCGGGCGCCGGGGACTGACGGCACTTGCCCGAGACCAGGCGCGGACCACAGAGCCAGACAGAATGCTATGAAAACCCGATTGGCCGGTAACTGTTTCAATTCTCAACTCCCACGGTGCTTCCGACGTCTTGTAGGGAACCAATCAAGTACGCAGCAATCTTCCGCCCACCGGAGATCGCAAGACATATTCGTCGGCTCCAACAATTCGGCAGAGCTAAACGAAAAGAGAGTAGCAGCCCATACCCCTGGAACGGCAAGGCGCGCCTGCCGTCCCAGCCAATTTCCATCCCTTCACCCTCCTGTCCCATCAATGAAAAAATCGTTCGGTGCAATCAGTTCGCAATTCGCACTTTACTTGATCGCTCTCGCGTTCAGCTCCGCGTGCTCCAGCGCGCCCGAGCCGAAAACCGTTCCCAGTCCACAAAGAGCTGTTGGTCAGGGCGACACGACGGCCAGAGCCGCGGGCGACTCCAGTCGAGCCGGCGGCGGGCCCGCGCAACCCCGCCCGTACAATCGCGTCATCACACGCGACGCAAGAACCCGGCGCGGAATGTTCGCCGTGCACAGAGTGAACGACAAACTCTACTTCGAGATTCCGCGGAAGGAGCTGAACAAGGATATGCTGCTCGTCGGGCGGTTCACCCGCGCAGCCGCTTCCAATCCGCGTTTACCGGGTGGAGGGTTCGGCAGCTACGGGGGCGACCAGTTCGCCGAGCGAACGTTGAGGTGGGATAGGAGCGGTAACAGGATCATTCTTCGCTCGCCATCGTTCGCCATCGTCGCCGACTCCACGAGTCCGGTTTATCGCGCGGTTCAGGCATCGAATTATCCGCCGGTGATCGCGGTGTTCAACGTCGAGGCGTACGGCCCCGACAGCGCCGCCGTAATCGACGTCACCCGGCTATACACGACGAACATTACCGAATTCTCGGCGATTCGTGGCAATCTCGATCAGAATCGCAGCTTCATCGAAAACGCACTCGCCTTCCCCGATAACGTCGAGGTCGAGGCCACCCAGACTGGAACCCCCACTCCAACGCCGGGCGTTGGTGGCGGAGCAGGAGGCCAAGCTGGCGGCGCTACGCCTGCGCAGAGCGTTCTCGCTCACTGGAGTCTGGTGCGCCTGCCTGAGAATCCAATGATGCCGAGGAGATTCGACGAGCGAGTCGGATACTTCTCGATCAACCAGGTCGATTTCGGAACCTCGGAGCAGAGATCGGCGGATCGGTCGTACATCACTCGCTACCGCCTCGAGAAAAAAGATCCCAGCGCCGCATTGTCGGAACCGGTGAAGCCGCTCATCTACTACGTCGATCCCGCCACCCCGGAGCAATGGAAGCCGTGGGTGAGAAAGGCGATCCTCGATTGGCAGCCGGCGTTCGAAGCAGCAGGATTCAAGAACGCGATCATCGCCATGGATCCGCCGGCGAACGATCCCGACTGGTCGCCTGAGGATGTCCGTCACACCGTGATCCGTTGGCTGCCTTCGACGATCGAGAACGCGCAGGGGCCCCACGTCAGCGATCCGAGAACTGGCGAGATTCTCAATGGCTCGGTGCGCATGTTCCACAACGTTCTCAACCTGCAGCGCGATTGGTATTTCACGCAGGCTTCGCCACTCGATCCGCGCGCACGGTCGCTGCCGTTCCCGGATTCGCTGATGGGTCGGTTGCTGGAGTTCGTCGTCGCGCACGAGATCGGCCACACGCTTGGGCTTCGTCACGATCAGATCGGCAGCTCGACCTATCCGGCGGACAGCGTGCGCAGCGCGACGTGGGTGCATCGGATGGGGCACGCGCCGTCGATTATGGACTACTCGCGCTTCAACTACGTTGCCCAACCGGAAGACAACATCGCCATCCCCGACATCGTTCCCGGCATCGGTCCGTACGACAAGTTCGCCATCATGTGGGGCTACACTCCGGTTTCCTCGGCGCACACCTCGGACGCGGAGCGGCCGACGCTGGACCAGTGGGCGCGGATGCAGGACACGATTCCATGGTATCGCTTCTCGGAGAACAACGAAGGCGGATACGGGACGCTCAACGAGGCCGTCGGGGATGCAGATCCGGTGAAGTCGACCGGACTCGGCTTCAAGAATCTGCGGCGCGTCGTCACCTACATCTCGGCGGCGGCGACCAAGCCGGGTGAAGACAACGATGATCTCCGCGAGCTATACGATCGGACCGTCGGCCAGTGGGCGACCGAGGCCGGGCACGTTGCAACTGTTGTCGGCGGAGATGCAGTTCAGTACAAGTCGGGAAGCCAGCCCGGCGGTGTTTACACGCCGCTCTCGAAGGCGCGGCAGCAGGAAGCGATGCGCTTCCTCAACGAGAATGTGTTTCAGACACCGACGTATCTGATTCAACCCGCCATTGCCCGCAGAATCGAAGCGGGCGGGATGATCACGCGTATCGCCAATGCGCAAGCGCGAGTTGTCACCGGATTGCTGAACGACCAGAGACTCAATCGGCTGCTCGAGAACGAGGCTCTCGCGTCCAACAAGAATGACGCGTACTCACTGGCGTCGATGCTGGGTGACTTGCAGCGAGGTGTCTGGACCGAATTGGATCGGTCGCAGGTAACGATCGACCCGTATAGGCGCACGCTGCAGAACCAGTTTCTATCGCAGCTCAATCTGAAGCTCAATCCGTCGCCGACGGCAACGCCGTTCACGCCTCCTCCGGGATTTACTCCTCCGGCTCCGCTGCTCGAGGACGCACGGAACGAGCTGAGGGGAGAACTCGTCTCGCTTCGTGGAGATATTCGGCGGGCGATACCGCGGGCGGCGGATCGGGAGACCCGCCTGCACCTCGAGGGAGCCGATCACCAAATCGGGGAAATTCTGGAACCCAAGAAATAGTTGTGACAGAGGATTAAAAAAAACGGGGCGGCTTTTGCCGTCCCCGTTTTTTTGCGCTTGTGCTGCTTACGCGCAGGTGATTACACCGTTGACCATCTGACAGGTCTTCGCCGACTGTGTGTGAGTCGCGGTCGCGCTCCACGACGGGGGCGGGCCACCAACTGCAGTGACGACGACCGTGACGTTCTGCGAAGGGCTGAAGCCCTGAAGAGGAGCCGCGGTGGTCGCGGTTCCAGAGAAGTAGGCACCACCGTTGTCGGCAGCGTACTGCTCTTCGTAGGTCGCCATGTTGCGAAGGTCAGACTTCATCGCGGCGACGTACGCCTTGTCCTTCGTATTTGCGAACTTCGGAATCGCGATCGCGGCAAGAATGCCGATGATGACGACCACGATCAGAAGCTCAATAAGGGTAAAACCCTTTCTATTGCGTGACATTAGAATCTCCTTATGCGGTTGGCGACGGCGATACGTTGCCGTCACACCCTAGAGACTCAGGGTTTTGCACTACGGCAACGATATACTGATGCAGAGACCGGTCTAGATCAGCTGTCGGCTGTAACTCGCGCTCATACATACACTTACGCTGCTAAGCTAAGCCGAGTCAGAGCTCCCGTCGTTGCAAATTGCCACGCCTACCGCAAATTGCCGAAAAAAAACGGGATCGGCGCGAAGCCGACCCCGTCTTCTTGTTCCTAAGCTAATGACGTCAGGCGCAGACGATCACACCCGTCGCATTGGAGCAGGTCTTGGCCGACTGCGAGTGAGTAGCCGTGCCGGTCCAAGTCTGCGGAGGTCCCGCGGCGGCAGTTGCAACGACCGTCACGTTCTGCGATGGGCTGAAGCCCTGAAGCGGTGACGCGGTGGTCGCGGTGCCAGCGAAGTACGCACCGTTGTTGTCGGCGGCGTACTGCTCTTCGTAGGTCGCAAGGTTGCGAAGGTCAGACTTCATCGCGGCGACATACGCCTTGTCCTTGGTATTCGCGAACTTCGGGATCGCGATCGCGGCAAGAATACCAATGATCACGACAACGATCAGAAGCTCGATCAGTGTAAAGCCCTTCTTGTTGCGCATCATGAGTGGGTCCTTTGAATGGAAAACGGTTGGAAATAAGCAGTGTCGGTTTTACGGCGCCGACAAGGTGAAGACAACCGGCAAGCTATAGGTACCAGGAGCGTTGCTCGGCTGGGTAAAGCCAGCGGCCCAAACAGTCTTGAAGAAAGCCTGCGCGGCCGCGCCGTTCGTCGCGCTCGCACCGGACAGGAAGAGCGCGTCGGTTGAACTGATGCCGACGTAAGAGCCGGCAACTGCGTTTGACCATGTCAGATCGCTGATCGGTTTGGTACCGCCGTTCGATCCGACGTAGGTCCAGTTCGAAGCGTTGGTGGTCTTGATGTTGAGCGTCCAGCTACGGTTCGCTTTGACTGTGAAGCTTGGGCCGGCATCGGCGAGATTGGCGCCGACTTCGACCTGGTCTGCTGTAGGCGAAGTAAGGGTCGTGGTAGCGGAGCTCATGCCGAGCTTGACCAGTGCATTCACAGAAACTGAAGCGGTGTTGGTCGTGTTGCAGCTACCAGCGTTGCCACTGCACTGCGCACTTGCCTGGTTAACGCTGATGGCTGATCCAAGCACCATCGCGGCCAGAATGAAACGGGTCGCGGTCATCTAATTCTGCTCCAAGAGTTGCGGGGTGGTCGACAGCTCACGGTCGGAAAAAAGGCTGTCCTGTTCTACCGATAAGACGCAATGCCAAGGGTTTCCGCAACCCGATTTTGGGCAATACAGTTCAGTAGAGCGACGTAATCTAAGTCCTTTAGGGACAATGCATTAACTATATCACAAATACAGCATTTTGACTCGCTCTTTTGCGATTTGCAAACGTCGTTGCACACTGCAATTGCGACCCAAATCTTGGGCTGCCGGAAGCCACTTGGGCGTGTTATGATGTGTCTGTCTCGCTCGTTTTGAGCGGGGCAAGTCATTTTCGGGGCGTAGCGTAGCCCGGTAGCGCGCCTGCTTCGGGAGCAGGAGGTCGCT
>QHUA01000174.1 GCA_003221805.1 Gemmatimonadota bacterium | reverse complement strand
GAAGTGCCCGCGTTGCCAGGCAGAGCGCCGGCGCTGAATGGAAGCTCGCCGGTAATGATTTTCGTCTACGTGCCCGACGTGGATCGAACGGTTGAGCTGGCGATCGAGCGTGGCGCGAAGGTGGTGATACCGGCGCAGAACCAATTCTGGGGCGATCGGTCGGCGGTGATCATGGATCCGGCCGGGCATGTGTGGACCGTCGCATCCCGCGTCGAGGAGACCACGTCGCAGGAAAGAACCGACCGCTGGTCACACTTGCTCAACGACCAAAGCAAAACTTAGAGGACTCGACAGATGTACCGTGTGCGCGAAGAGGAGCTCCCCTTCAAGGGAAGCTCCTACAATTTCGTCGGCGCCGATAACGGTGACGTGCAGATCTCGGCGTTCCTTCTTCGCGCGCAGCCGGGCAAGGGTCCCGGACCGCATCGGCATCCCTACGACGAAGTTCAGTTTATTCGAGAAGGCCGCGGTCTCTATACGGTCGACGGCGAGGAGTTCGAGGCGGGACCGGGCGACATTCTCGTCATCAAGGCGGGAGAGGTGCACGGCTTCAAGTGCATCGGTGATTCGGCGCTCGTGCAGGTCGACATTCATCTCAGCCCGCGATTCATCCAGGAGAATCTCACCTAAGGGCACTCAATCACGAATGCTGAATTCCGAGCCGATCGTGGAGATCAACTCGGAATAGGGATAAAGCGCCGACGGAAGTGAGTCACGAACAGGATGTGTCGGGTCGGAGCAGGAATGCTCGATCCGCAATGTCACCGCCAGGCTAAGGCTCAGTATCGTCGCGGCGTAGGGAAGAATTCCCCGCACGAGTTGCTTCTTCGTTGCTTCATTCATTATCGCATCCCCGAGTTGTGGACAAACTTGAATCGCGCCCGCGAATTTCGAAGCGTGTCCTTCCAGGAGATGCACACCAGGCCGTTACTCGCGCGTGAAGCGGGCGATTACGGTTCCGACCACCGGTGAAGGATCCCGAGCCACAAAGATCGACTCGTACTCCGGATTGAACGAAGCCAGCTCCATCGTCGGGCCTTTCATTGAGGCGACACGCTTCACCACGTGACTTTGATCCGGCAATCGCGCTACGATCAAATCGTCGACGCGCGGTGTCGCGTCGAGCTCGATCAGAATCACCTCGCGAGGGCCGAGTACCGGCGCCATGCTGTCTCCCGCGACTCGCAGCGCGACGTAGCGACCCGATGGAACATCCTCTGGCAGCTCCAGCCAGCGATCACAGGGCTCGTCCCACAACTCCCTTCCGTTTCCGGCCGCAACAGCAAGATCGAGAATCGTCGCGCAGCGCTCCGTGTTCGCGGCGGGGATTGAATGAGCAAGCGTCGCCTGAATCGACGCGGCCCGCTCGCACAGTTTCCGTCGAGGCAGCCGCTTTTCCGCCAGACGCACCTTCAATCGAGTCAAAGCACGCCGAGCGAATTGAGCGGCGTCACGCTCGTCCTTCGAGCGCTGGTCGTGATCGAGTCCCGCTCGCAGATCGTTCGCGAGCCAGAACAGGAAACGCTCATCCTGAAGCGTGAGATCGTCATCTGCCAGCTCCGTTTCCCTTCCCACCGCCGACATTAGGTCGTCGATCGCTCGCTCATCAAGCCTGACCATCGGTCTTCTCCTGTCGTTGTGCTGCCGACTTCTGAGTCAGACTCACGTCGGCTCGTCGAAAAAATCTCTCCAGCTCTTCTCGCTCATCGGTTTTCAGACTGCGCATGTGTTCGAGCGTCAGCTTTCTGAATCGCTCACGAAGACGGCTCCGCTATCTCGCGGAGCGGCATGTGACGCCCAAGGCAGATCATCATCACCGTCTCGCCCTGCGTCAGCTCGAGGACGGCCCGTTCGGCCAGCTTCGCAATCGAAGCACAGACCGGAAACGAGACGTCGGATTGAGAGGGAAGGCTCGCACGCAGTCCGTACTCCGAGTGGCACTCGGCCACGATTCGCTGTTGCGATCCACCCGGATCGCTGTACGAGCGCTCTCGGGCCGACTCTCGTCGAAGTGAGTCACGATGCCAGTTGCGAGCGCGGTTGCGGAGTGACGCGATCAGGTAGCGCGTCAAATGCCGCGGCGCGATTTGGTGCTCCATCAGATGAAGCACGACGTCGTCGAGGACGGTCGTCACGAATTCGTCTCGCTCGCCGGGCCCGATGCTCATTCGACTTGCCTGATCCCTGAGTAGCGGAGCGTAAAGGAGAAACAGCTCCCTGATCGCAGCCTCGTCGCCGCGATGGATGGCCGCCAACAATCGCGCAGACGTCGGATAACGCGTGGAGGCGAGGGCTTCATCGTCTTCACGCCGCGCAGTGTTGTCACTCTCATCCACAGAATACTTCCCTCCTCCGTCGTCATCGCCTCCGCGTCCCTAACAGACGCACACTAGGGTGTTACATCTCGTGTCGACGAAGCCAGGCTCGTAACGAGCTCTCGATCTTTCTCACCCGCGCCGCCGAGAGCCCGGGTTGTTTCACGCGCTCGCACAGGATTTCCGCGCGTCGAAGTGGAAACCCCTTTTGCTCTGCATTCGAAAGCAGCTCGAGCAAGTCGTCGGTGACGTTGGACTGCGAGTGGAGCTGCGCATGCTGCTCTCGTCTCTTGAAGGAGAGACTGTTCCGGATGCGCACTGCCTTTTCGATCTCTTCCCGGCTCGGACGCTTGGAGCTGGCGGTAAACCCGAGGTTGGCTAGCGCGCGCCCGACGGCAGAGGTCTCGGTGTTCTCGAGACAGGCGACTGTATTTATGTCGCTGTCGCCCTCTCGCTCCGACGCCCAACCCGTAGCCGCCGCGAACGTGTCATCAGCACTGCGATAGACGAGGGCCTTGAACGTGATCTCACCATCCTCGCGCCCAACGAGCTCGGTATTGATCCGCCCCAGCGGAAAGCGCGAGTAAAACAGCTCGATACGCTCGGCGACCGTCGCGTATTGATCGGGGTTGAAAAGGGAGTCCATTTTGGACATCGGGTTGCTCGCAAAGGCGCCAGACTGTGCTGCAAGCTATGCCCGAATAAAGCCCGAATCAAGGGCCAGAATGGCGGGAAGCGGGAAGCGGGAAGCGGGAAGCGGGTAACGGGTAACAGGTAACGGGTAACGGGTAACGGGGTAACGGGTAACGGGCAGCGCCGTACACAGCCGCTTATTCCCGCCTCTGCCCCGTCATCGGCGTAACCGACGCCACAATAGCATCGGCAATCTCGTCCTCGACCGTGAAAATGTCCTTCACGTCCCGGTCAAACACGTCCGCCCACCGCATCACGTCATCATCAGTGCTGCTCAACCGCGCCGTCACCCGCAGACGATTTCCCGCACGCTCGACAGTCCCTTCCAGAACGAGCCGCGCCCGCAAGCTCGCGGTGACAGCGGTATCACTTCGACGACGCACCGAGCGCGGTAGCCCCGGCGCCAGAACCCGCAGCCCCGGCGTCTTCAGCAGCTTACCCGCGACCGCGTTGGTAACTCCCGTCGCCAAATAAGCATTCGCCGAATCCGAGCCGAGACTGACGAACGGCATCACTGCGATGACGCCGAGGTCGACGGGCTTGTGTGCCATCGTCGCCTCAGCGAGTGCCGACGCATTGCCGGTGTGGAGCTTCGCGTATATCCCCGCGCTGACGACGATCGCACCGATCAGCGCCAGCGCGCCGATAACTGCTGTCTTGACGCGCTTGCCGTGACGCACTGCCGTCGTGGCGAACGATCCGCTGATCGCCTCCGGATCCTCGAGCGCTTCGACGAGTGCAGCCGCCGATTGGGGACGATCCGCCGGATCGATCGCCAGACACTTCGCGATCAATTTCTCGAACACGATCGGGACATCCTTGCGAATGGTCGACAGCGGCGGTGGCGGCAGCGTCAGTCTCGCCGTCAGCATCTCCCGCGGATTCAGATTCGCGAACGGCGCCACACCGGCGAGCATCTCGTAGGCAGTGACACCGAGTGAATAAATGTCGGCGCGGCCATCGATCTCCGGATCACCTGCCGCTTGCTCCGGCGCCATATAAAGGACGGTGCCGAGCGACATCCCGGTGTTGGTTAGACCATTGCCCTTCTCGCCGGAGCGACGAGCGGACGACAACGCCTTCGCGACGCCGAAGTCGGTCACCGTCGCCGATCCCGCGGCGAGCAGGATGTTGCCGGGCTTGATGTCGCGGTGCACGACGCCTCGCTCGTGCGCGAACGCCAGCGCCCGCGCCGCGTCTTTCATGATGCCGATCGTCTCGCGCACACTGAATCGTCCATCGCGACGGAGCCTGATGTCGATCGATTCGCCGTCGACATAGGGCATCACGAAGTACGGCAATCCGTCGACGTCGCCTGCCTTGAGAATCGGAACGATGTGCGGATGTTGCAGCCGCGCGACGGTCAGGATCTCGCGACGAAAACGCTCCGCGGAAACGGACGCTGCCAGCTCGGGCGGCAGAATCTTGATGACGACCTTGCGACCGAGGTCGTGGTCCTCGCCGACGAAGACGAGCGCCATCCCGCCGCCAGTGAGCTCACGCTCAATGGTGTAGGATCCGCCAAGAGCGGAAAGGAGGCGTTCGGAGATCGAGGACATTAGGAAAGAAGAATTAACTGGCTTTGTTGTCAGCACCTATTAGATAGCCGCGAGGGCGATAAGGTTGACACCCAATCGCTAAGAGCGTGTTAAGAGGGTTAACGCTTTGCTAGCACTACGCGTCTACTCTGCAGGACGTTGTTAGAGGGAGATGATGCGAATCAACAAACTGGTGATTATCAGCGCGGCACTGCTCAGTGTCGCCCCATTTGGACTATCCGCGCAGAAATCCGGTGCGAAAGCTCCGCAGAAAACCGTTATAGCGCGGTCCGACGTCCGTGAGCTGCCCGCCGATCAACAAATCATTCAGGCTCTCAATCGGCTGACCTTCGGCGCTCGGCCGGGTGATGCGCAGAAAGTGCGCGCCATTGGACTCGACAACTGGATCGACCAGCAGCTTCATCCCGGAAAAATCAACGACGATGCGCTGAACCTGTTCGCCTCCCGATACTCGGCGCTCAATCAGGATCAGAACGATCTGCTCCGGCAATACGCTCAGCAGCAGCAGGAGCGCCGCGTCGTCAAACGCGATCGCGCCGACTCGACCAAAGGAATGACTGCCGATGACAGCGCGATGCTGATGCAATTGCGTCAGCAAGAGAATTCGCGTCGTCAGATCGTCACTCAGCTGCAATCGTCCCGCGTCGCACGCGCCGTCGCCAGCGAGCGGCAGCTCCAGGAAGTGATGACGGACTTTTGGGAGAACCACTTCAACATCTACATGGCCAAGGGCGCGCCGGAGCCGTACTACCTGGTCGATTTCGACCAGAACGTCATCCGGCCGAACGCGCTCGGCAAATTCCGCGACCTGCTCGAAGCAGTTTCGCGGAGTCCGGCTATGCTCTTCTATCTCGACAACGCGAGCAGTGTGGCTGACTCAACCGAGCCGACGCTCCAGGGACCCCAACGTGTGCCGCGCGTTCGCGTCGTTCCGTTTGGACGCGGTGGATTCGGATCGGTCTTCGGAGGATTGGGCGCCGCGAGCGAGATACGCAGACAGCAGCAACAACCACAACAACAGCGGCAGCGCCGGGGACTCAACGAGAACTACGGGCGTGAATTGCTCGAGCTGCACACGCTCGGCGTCGACGGCGGATACACCCAGCAGGACGTGATCAACGTCGCCCGCGCGTTCACCGGCTGGACGATCAAGCCACCAGCACAGGGTGGCGGCTTCATTTTCCGTCCGCAGGTGCACGACGCTGGTGAGAAGGTCGTACTTGGCCACAAGCTCGCTGCCGGCCGCGGAGAGGAAGACGCCGAAGATGTGCTCGACATTCTGGCGAGGAGTCCGGCGACAGCGCACTTCATCTCGTTCAAGCTGGCACGCCGGTTCGTGAGCGACACGCCGTCGAAGGCGCTCGTTGATCACGCGGCACAGGTCTATCTCAAGACCGATGGCGACATTCGTGAAGTGCTGAAAGCGATCATCACCTCGCCGGAATTCTTCTCGCAGCAGGCGTTTCACAGCAAAGTGAAATCGCCGTTCGAGGTCGTGGTGAGTGCGATGCGCGCGCTCGATGCCGCGCCCGACAGTACTCCGCGCACGGCGCAAATGATCGCATATCTAGGACAGCCGATCTTCGGCCATCAGGCGCCCAATGGCTGGCCGGAGACTGGTGAGTCGTGGATGAACACGGGCGCGATCCTTAACCGCATCAACTTCGGCATGGCGGCGGCGTCAGGGCGGTTGCCGGGCGCAGATATTCGCGCGCTGCCTGCGCTCGACACACTCGAAGCCGCGCCGCGTGAGAAGCAGGTCGACGCGGTGGTGGCGCTGGTTCTGAACGGAATGGTCTCGCCGGATACGCGGGCAGTTCTCCTTTCCGGAGAGCATCCGATGCTCGCTAGCGGTGCGGGGACGAGGGGACTTCAGGATATGTCGACCGTTGACCAGGACACGGAGATGTCTGGAGCGGCGATGCCGGATACCCGGCCGCGACCGAAGCAGAATGGCGGGGGGAAGGGCGCGGTGCTGCAGGGGCGAGGTGGGCTCGGGAACATACCGCAGCTGACTGGAGTGACGCAGATCGTTGGACTTGCGCTTGGTTCGCCGGAGTTCCAGAGGCATTGACAGTGATTGCGAATCGCAAACTGATTGCGAAGTACGAACTGGCTGCGAGGTGCGAGCCGATTGCGAACTACGAGCTAGTTGCGAAGTGCGAGCTAAAACTGCTTTTGCTATAGAGGGATACTGAGATGGAACGGAGAGTATTCGTGAAATCGGGGGCGTTGGCGCTGGTGACAATGGGGC
Organism: Gemmatimonadota bacterium; assembly: GCA_003221805.1. Taxonomy (GTDB): domain Bacteria; phylum Gemmatimonadota; class Gemmatimonadetes; order Gemmatimonadales; family Gemmatimonadaceae; genus UBA4720. The sequence continues at coordinate 4,772 of QHUA01000174.1, read as the reverse complement.
TCAGTCCGAGCTTTTTGCGGCGCACTGCTTTTGGCATGAACCTGTTCAACGCGCCGAAAGGGAAAGTTTTGATCTGCCTCTTTCAGCGCGGAGCGGCTGACGGATTGAACGTCGTCGTGCCGCATGGGGAGAAAGCGTACTACGCGATGAGACCCTCGATCGCGATACCTCAGCCTTCAAACGCAGTCGCTGGGGCGGCCATCGATCTCGACGGATTTTTTGGATTGCATCCATCGCTCGCGCCGTTCAAGGCACTCTACGATCGGAAAATGCTGGCGCCGGTCCAGGCGGTCGGCAGTCCGAGTACGACGCGGTCCCATTTCGACGCGCAGGACTACATGGAGACGGGTACGCCCGACAACAAGGGCACGACCGACGGCTGGCTCAATCGCTATCTCGCGGTGAAGGGAACGTGCGACGAGTGCAATCTGGCCAAGACTCCGTTCCGCGCGGTGTCGTTGACGCCGCAGACTCCACGCATTCTGGAGGGGCCGAGTCCGACGGTGGCAATGAACAGTCTCGACGAATTCTCAGTCCGCGCCACCGGCAGCTCCGCCGAGCGGTTGGAGGCGCTGTACAGAACTGGCTCGGCGGATCTGGTCCACGCGACGGGCGCCGAGACGTTCGACGCGGTGAAGATGCTGCGCTCGGCGAATCCGCAGAAATACCTGCCGCAGAACGGCGCTGATTATCCTCGCTCGCAATTCGGTCAACGACTGTTACAAATCGCGCAGCTGATCAAGGCTAACGTCGGACTCGAGATCGCCTTCGCCGACGTCGGCGGCTGGGACACGCACGTGAATCAGGGAAATTCAACCGGCCAGCTGGCGCAACGGCTTGATGACTTCTCGAAATCGATTTCCGCACTGGTCACCGATCTTGGCGACCGCATGGACGACGTCATCGTCATGACGATGTCCGAGTTCGGCAGGATGGCCCGCGAAAACGGCAACCGAGGCACCGACCACGGCCACGCGGGCGCCCTATTCGTAATCGGCGGCAACGTGAAGGGCGGCAAAGTCCACGGCAAGTGGCCCGGCCTTGAACAGGAGCAACTGTACGAAGGCCGCGACCTCGCCCTGACTACAGACTTCCGCTCCGTCTTCGCCGAAGTCGTCTCCCACCACATGGGCGCCAAGACGCTCGACAAAATCTTCCCGGCCTTCGCCGCGTCACCGCGCGACTTCCTGGGAATCGTGTAGCCCGACTGCAGCTCGCGCTTACGCCGCGTCGCGTGCTTCAGAGCGAACCGTGTCAAAACCGAAAGATTTTTCCGAGAGCGCGACCGATTCGCCGCCCAATGTCATTTAGAGTGTCACCGGGGTTTGGGTAGTTGTTCTGCTGGTCCATATCGGGGCCGTGCTCGGGACACGGAATCGTGGGCAGTGGAAGTTCGGGTTTGTAATATTCGTTCCTAGTAACGGGACACCACTCCGTGGCGAGGTAACCGTTAGTCGGATCGATGATGCGCTCGACCATGCCCGGCGGCGGATTCCAGGCGTTGGGTGACGCGGCCTCGCGCCAGCCGTTGAGATAAAACTCCGCCCACGCCGGCGCGGCGAGACGACCACCCGACGCATCGCTGCTGATGGGAGCGGGCACATCGAAGCCGAACCAGAACGCCGCCACGACCGTCGGTGTGTAGCCGACGAACCAGACGTCGGTGCCACTGTTGGTAGTTCCGGTCTTACCGGCGACGAGGCCGTGCACTCCGTAGTCGCGCACGACTTTGCCAGTGCCGTAGTCGACGACCGATTGCAGCATCGACGTCACCTGGTAAGCATCGCGCGGATCCATCACCAGCGGCAGATCGCGCGGGTTTGGTTCGTCGGCCACCCTCGGATCGCTCGGCCAGATCGGAATGTCCTGCGCCGCCGAAATGCTCCGTATCAGCCTCGGCTTCACCTTGTATCCGCCGTTGGCAAACGGTGCGTACGCTGTCACCAGCTCTATCGGCGTGACGTCCGCCACGCCCAGCGCCGTCGAGGGAACGTTGGGAATGTCGCTCACGATTCCGTTCTTGTGTGCTGTGGCGATGACGCGCGGAATCGTCACCGCCTGACTCACCCGCACCGTCGCCGCGTTCGCTGATCTGATGAGCGCCTTACGGAAAGTGATGCGCCCCGCATAATCGTCGTTGTAATTCTGGGGCGACCAGACGTTGCGTCCCTGGATGACGTCGATCGGATCGTCGTCGACTTCCGACGAAGGTGTATAGCCAGCGGCCATCGCCGCAGCGTACACGAAGGGCTTGAACGCCGACCCCGGTTGCCGATGCGCGGAGAGCGCGCGATTGAATGCGCCGCGCTCATAGGTGCGGCCGCCAGTGAGGGCTCGGATGTCTCCCGTGCGCGGATCAATGGCGATCATCGCGCCCTGTATCAATCCGCGCCGACCAGTTTCCGATTGGATTACAGAAGCTTGCCGGCGCACGGCACGGTCGGCAGCGATCTGCGCGTTGCGATCCAGCGTCGTCCGGACAGTGAGGTCGACGACGTCAGCCGTGCCACCTTCGATGATGGAATCGACGATGTTGCGCACTGCGTCGAACGCGAAAGAATCGTTGGGATCATTCGGCCGCCATTCGTCTTTGGCGATGGTGTTGGGCGTCGCCTGCAATCCGGGCAGCCTGTTGGCGGAGACGTAGCCCTCTTTCACCATCACACTGAGCACGAGATTGCGTCGATCGAGAGCGCGCTGCGGATGACGACGCGGAGTGTAGGTCGACGGCGCCTTTGGCAGGGCGGCAAGCATCGCCGCCTGCGGCAGGTTTATCCTGTTGACGCTCTTGCCGAACAGATCTCTGCTCGCCGCTTCCACTCCATAGACGCCGTTCCCCATGTAGATGACGTTGAAGTAGAGCTCGAGGATCTGCTGCTTCGTCAGCGAGTGCTCGATCAGTCGCGACAATCGCAACTCGGCAAGTTTTTGTCGCAACGAGCGGGCGGGGTACTTCCGAACTGCGAACGTATTACGCGCGACCTGCATTGTAATCGTGCTGAAACCTTCGCGGGTGCGGCCGGCTCTCAGGTTGGTGACGAGAGCGCGGAAGAAGCCGCGCCAGTCGAGTCCGCCGTGCTGGTAGAAGCGACGATCCTCAGTGGCGATGAACGCCTGCTGGACGAATTGCGGAACGGCACCGAGGGGAACGTTGACGCGGCGCACCAGCTCCAGTCGTCCCATCAGACGATTGTAGCGATCGAGGATGCGGCCGCCCTGGTCGGGCTGGAAGGTCTGGATGTCGCGCGCGGTCGGGCAGCCGTCGAACCCGCACGTCAGCAGCCACACGTCCGTGAAGTAGACCGTTAGAATACATATTGCGAATAAGCCGAGCAGGATTCCCCGGCGGTTGGACTTCAACCAGCCGAGAAGGCCTTGATGGCGCTCTGCCCTTATTTCTGACCAAACCTGGGAAAAATGTATCGTTCAGTCCTCGTTTCGATCGTCATCGCCGGCGCCGCCACGGCCTGCAGTGGTGGCGGAACGAAATCAGCCGCTGCCGCGAACAGTAATAGCACTGGTTCGACAACACAGGCGTCCACAAATGTCACTACATCAAACACCTCTGGCGGCGTCGCGGGTCCAACCTCCACTACGGACAGGAGCGCGACAGGTTCCGGCACTTCTAGTGCCGCGCCGGGCACGGGAACTTCCAGCACGAATGGTGTAAGCGCCGCGACGGCATCGAGCGCGCCAGACCCGAATCGCGTCCCCAATGAAATGGGACGAATAATGGTGCTGGAGTATCACCTCATCACCGACCACAACGGGCTGTACGCGCGCGAGCGCGGTCAGTTCCGGAAGGATCTCGAGCTGCTTTACAGTCGCGGCTACCGGCCGGTGAATATGGCGGACGTGCTCGATAAGAAGCTCGATCTCCCTAAGGGAATCTCTCCAGTGGTCTTCGTATTCGACGATGCATCGCCGGAGCAGTTCCGTTACATCGAGAACAACGGCCAACTGGAAATCGATCCGACGAGTGGCATTGGCATCTGGCTGGACTTCAAGAAGACACATCCGGATTGGCCAAACAAAGCGGTGTTCTGTCTGCTGAACGGTGCGTCTGCCGGACATAATTTCTTCGGAGATCGCGGCATTCAGGGTCAGAAATCACAGTGGCGATTCAAGAAAGTGAAATGGCTCGCCGACAACGGATTCGAGCTGTGCGATCACACGCTCTGGCACGCGCAGCTGAGCAAGTATCCTGACGCTTTCGTTCAGGAGCAGATCGCGCGCAACTTGCTCGGCATCGATTCGGCGGTCCCCGGTTACAAACCCAGGGAGATGGCGTTGCCGCAGGGATTGTGGCCGAAGAATCGCGCGCTCGCATCGCACGGCTCGTGGACGGATCCGAAGACCGGCAAGACGGTGACGTATAGCTGGCCGGTGGTGTTCGAGGTCGATGGTGGACCGATGCGATCGCCGTACGATCCGGTGTTTAATCCTGGCTCGACTCCGCGCATCCAAGTCATCGGCAACGCGATCGAGAACAACATGAACAAGCTCGAGGCGGCGGGGAATGCGTACATCTCTGACGGCAATCCTTCCGTCGTCGCGCGACCCTCTGCCAGAACTGCCACCGCGAAGAAGTAACGACCTGCTAGGCGCTACCAGTTGAACGCTCGGCGCTGGGCGCTGCAGACGACTAGACAGATCGCGTTGGCTTGGGGGAGGAGGTCGCGGCTACTGCTAGGCGAGTCCCGCGGCCGACGACCCGTGAGGCGATCCGGAAAACCCGATTCAAAAGTGCCAGCCTTTGAGCGTCTTGATTG
>QHUA01000233.1:2435-4089 GCA_003221805.1 Gemmatimonadota bacterium | reverse complement strand
CGGGCGAGCGCAAGCGCGCGACACCGTGTTGATCACGGGGACGTACGACTCCGCACAGCGGGTGATCACGCTCAACTTTCCCGACCGCGGTGGCAGTTACGATTTCCGCATCGACGACCCCCAAAGCGATTTCTATCCCCGCAGCAGGACTCCCGGCCGGTACGTCTATCGCGTGCCGCCGGCTCTCGACGACGGCTGGGCGACGGCGAGTGTAGACCAGGTCGGCATCGATCGAGCGGGAATCGAGCGCGCCGTCCAGCAGATCGTCGACATGTCGATGGACTCGATCAACGCACCGCAGGTTCACGCCCTGCTCATCGCACGCAATGGTAAGCTGGTGCTCGAGGAGTACTTCCACGGCACCCACCGCGACGCGCTGCACAATGAACGTTCGGCGGGGAAAAGCGTGAGCGCGACCATCATCGGCGCGGCAATGCTTGCCGGCGCGCCGATCCGGTTGTCCACGCCCGTCTATCAGGTGATGAACAGCGGCACCTTCCCAGCTGATCTGGAGCCGCGCAAGCGCGCGATGACGCTCGAGCATTTGATGACGATGTCGTCCGGATACTTCTGTGACGACAATAATGACGACGCACCCGGCAACGAAAACGGGATGTGGGAGCGGCAGTCCGACTTCTACAAGTTCACGTTGGGACTGCCGATGGCGTTCGCGCCCGGTGACACCGCCATCTACTGCAGCATCAATCCCAACCTTGCGCTCGGCATGGTCGGCCGAGCAGCGGGCGAGTCGCCGTTCTTTTTGTTCGACCGTCTCGTTGCAACTCCACTGGGCATCACCCATTACGCATGGCCGCTGGATCGCGCGCGCAATCCCTATGGTGGCGGCGGCATGGCTTTGGTCACCCGCGACTTCATGAAGTTCGGACAGCTCATGCTCGACGGTGGAACCTGGCACGGGCGGAGAATCCTGAGCGCCGAATTTGTCCGCCGGGCAGGCTCGCCGCTGAAGAAAATCGGCAACCGCGATTACGGACTTCTTTGGTGGCCTCAAGCATTCACTGTTGGCAATCACACGGTGCGTGGGATCGCCGCGCTCGGCAACGGCGGTCAGATCGTGATGGTGTTTCCGCAGCTCCAACTGGTGGTCGCGACCAACGGCGGCAGCTACGGCAGCCGCGGCTGGCGCTTCGTCGGTGGCGAGCTCATTTCGAGCTTCATCCTGCCGGCAGTGCGGACATCGCACTAGTCTGACGCCGTAAATCTCCGCGGCTATCGCCGCTTCCCGCGTCCCCCACCCGCCAGCCTCCCGCGGTCGCAGGAACCCCGGCAACCCCCAGGGTATGCTTTAGAGACGGTACCCGCGGCCAGGTCTATGCAGAAGCTCTACAGTGTCACCGTTAGTCCGCCTTTATCGTAGGGACTTTTATGGCCAGCATTTTCACTCGTCCGACCTCTCCTGAGGTCGGCAACGGCTCTCGTTTCGGCCGCAATGGTAGCCAGCCTTCTCCGACATCGTCTCTGAGCGGCAATGGGCAATCGCCGATCACACCGCGCGCCGGGTTGCTGGGACGACTGGGTCAGTATTGGACCACATACGCCCCGTTCAGGAATCCGTTCGCCAAAAAGATTGACCCGCTCGACGACGACGTGGACGGTGGCAATGGCGTCCACGCCATAACAAGAAAGACCGACT
>QHUA01000233.1:0-2412 GCA_003221805.1 Gemmatimonadota bacterium | reverse complement strand
AGGATTGCCGCGCCACGACGTCCCCCGCTCCGGTGTCTTCGAGCCCGAGCAAGTTCTCGCCATGAAGTCCCTGGAGCTGTTCCGCCAATGGCGGCGACGCGTGCGCGTCAAAATGCAGGACCAGATCCAGAACGCGAGCGCGACTCTCAATCGGCTTATCGGCGAAGCCCGGACCGCGGTCAACGGTCTCGAAGTCACATCCAACGAGCGCCGGAACACGCGGACCCAGATCGAGAGCTTCCGGCAGTTCAAGGAACCCGAAGGAGTGAGGGTCGGTTACGATCGCATCCTGAAAAGCTCGTTCAGCTTCTGGGCGTTTGCAGTCATCCTCACCATCGCCGAGTTCACCGCGAACTTCCCGGTATTCCGGCTGCTGCTGCCGATGAATTCGACACTGGTGACGCTCGCCGCTACACTCGGCGAAGCGGCGGAGAGTCACACCTGGCTCGCCGGTCCACTGGTCCTCTTCCAGGACATCCTTCTCCACTTCGAGGCTTTCCTCGTTGCTCTCATCGCCGTCGTCATTCTCGTCTTCCTCGGCAATTGTCTCCTTCAGTGCAGCGGACCATCCGATGGCCGCCACTACCATAAGAGCGCATCGCCGGCAACACACATTCATTTTCGTCGCTGGCCTGCTCGGGATCGCGTCGGTGCTGGCGTTCATGTTTTACTCGCGCGCACAGATCGCCGAGACGGCGCAGTCACGCGTACGCGCCGACAGTGTCGGGCTGAGACAGGCAATCGCGGATCAACAGGCGGCAGGCACTGATCTCGCGAAAACGGCGGCGACGACCGACGCCGCGTACGCACAAACGGTTCAGCGGATCAACGACGCGATCGTGTTGCTCAACATCGGGCTCGTGCTCGCCGCAATGACCCTCGGCTTCGTCTACAAGAGGGAGGATCTGACGGACAGGCAGGGCGAGCATCCGTCGATCAAGCCGCTGAGAAAGAGGATGCAGGTTCTCGAGCGCGAGGCGCTCGGTCACGCACACGCGGCGCGCGTTGCCATGAGCAGCGCGGCAACCGAAGCGGGCAGAATCAATCACCTGTTGGAGTCGCATCCATTGCGCGACTGGCAGGCGAAGCAGGACCGGCTGCAAAGCGTGATCGTGCAATTTCGTGGGGAGAACGCTCGCGTGCGTGGTCTCGATCCCGCCAACGTAATCGCATTCGCGCAACCCAGCAGAATCGTGTTTCCCGAGGTCGACGAGAACGAGGATCTGCGCCGGCCGACCGAGCTCGATCGACTGCTCCAGGATCTCAGCCAGGTCGAAGCGGAATTCGCGCGGGTCGCGGCCTACGCGATTCCGACAGGAGCGCCGTCGACAACATGATGCGAATCGTGATGGCAGCCCTTATTTCCATAGTTGCAGTAGTCGTTGCCGCTTGCCACGACGCCGAGGGACGCGAGTCTCCGAACCAGGGACATTCCTACATCGTGGGAATCGACATCTCCGGCAGCAGGACGAAAGCCGACCTCGATGAATCGAGGAAGCTTCTCGACGATCTGATAGATCGGCTGCAGGCGGGCGATCACCTGACGCTGATCGAGGTCTATCAGGGCGGGCGGCAACCGGCGAGACAATGGACGGACAGCATTCGTGCTCCCATGAACTCTGGAAATCTGACTGGATCCGACCGCCGGCGTCTCGATGATTTCAAGGCGATCGCGCGCATCCAGACATCCATTCTATTCGACTCGGTGCGAGCGAAGGAAATTCAGTCGACCGACATTTTCGGCACGCTCGCCCGTGCCGCGGATTACGCCAAGGCCTCGCGAAATCGGCCGACGACGTTGCTGCTGCTCTCGGACATGATCAACGAAACGCCCGCCGTAAATATGATCAGTCGGGCGGATATTCCGGACGATAGGTGGATCCGCCACCTTGCCGCCGCCAAACGGATTCCCCAGCTGCGCGGAGTCTGCGTGGTGGTGGCTGGCGCGGACGTAAGCAGCGCGCGCGGTGCGGCGATTCGGGAGTTCTGGAATAAGTATTTCGAGGCCGCGGGCACGCATGTCTCGCCGGATAACTACCGGAACATGATTTCGGATCCGTCTGAGGTTGGATGTCCTGGCGGTAACTGAGGGAAGCGGGAAGCGGAAAGCGGGAGGCGAGGCGTTGACACGCTCGGCATCGATTTGCTACTACTCGGCGTCATCTCCGGAGCCATTATGACCGCCGACATGGGCGCTTTCCGAGTCAACATCGAGATTGAGAATCCGCTTAAACCAGGGGAAAGGCGAACAGTTAAATCAGTGCTGGTCGACACCGGCGCGGAATTGTCGTGGTTCCCCGCACAGTTGCTCGAGTCGCTCGGTATCGAACGTTACGCTCAGTGGCGCTTTCGCCAGGCTGATGGAACTGTTCTAGCGCGCTGGACCGGCCTCGCGTTTGTCCACGTCGAAGG
>QHUA01000173.1 GCA_003221805.1 Gemmatimonadota bacterium | reverse complement strand
CGTCACCAAAGCATCGGTAAACGAAGCCTTCAAGAAAGCGGCGGCAGCTGGGCCGCTGCAGGGAATCATTCGTTACACCGAAGAGGAGCTGGTGTCCAGCGATTTCATCGGCGATCCGGCCTCGTGCATCCTCGACGCGAGTACCACCAACGTCATCGACGGGACTCTCGTTACCGCGCAGGGGTGGTACGACAACGAGTGGGGATACGCTTCACGCTGCGTCGATCTGCTCCGCTTCATGGGTCAGCGGCTCTAGGCCTAGCGAATGATGAGAAAGAAAACCGTTCGCGATCTCGACGACGCTGAAGTAAGGGATAAGCGCGCCCTGGTTCGCGTCGACTTCAACGTTCCGCTCGACGACGATGGGCGGATTACGGACGACACTCGCATCCGGGCATCGCTGCCGACGATCGAGCTGTTGCTCGAGCGACGCGCGCGCCCCGTAATCCTTTCGCATCTCGGGCGTCCGAAAGGGAAGCCTGACCCCAAGTACTCGCTGCAGCCGGTTTCCAAACGGCTGGAGGAGCTGAGCGGCCATCCGGTGATTTTCGTCGAGAGTACCGATTCCGACGAAGCGATCCAGGCGTGCCTGAATCTCAAAACCGGCGAGATTCTTCTTCTCGAGAACACGCGCTTCCTCGGCGGGGAGGAGAAAAACGATCAGCGCCTGTCGAGATCGCTCGCCGAGCTCGGTGATTTCTTCGTCAACGATGCTTTTGGCGCCGCTCATCGCGCCCACGCGTCGACCGTCGGCGTAGCGGAGCATCTTCGTCCAGCGGTTGCTGGATTGCTGATGCAGTCTGAGCTGGACTACCTCGGTGGCGCGCTGGCAAACCCGGCCCGTCCGTTCGTGGCGATTCTTGGCGGCGCGAAGATCTCTGGAAAGATCGACGTCATCGAACAGCTGCTGCCCAAAGTCGATGGCTTGCTGATCGGCGGCGCCATGGCGTGCACGTTCTACCGCGCGATGGGACTCGAAACCGGGAAGTCTCTGGTCGAGGAAGATCGCGTGCCGATGGCGAAAGACCTTCTCGCCCGCGGCGGAATGCGATTGACTCTTCCTCACGATGCGATGGTTGCCCCGTCACTCGAGCGCGCGAGCGAAGCGAGGGCAGTGTCGCGAAACGCGATTCCCAGGGACCAGGCGATGTTCGACATTGGCCCGCAATCGGCTGCATCGTTCTCTCGCGCAATCGCGTCCGCCAAAACCGTCGTTTGGAACGGCCCAATGGGCGTCTTCGAAACGGCGCCGTTCGACACCGGCACGCGTGCTATCGCAGAAGCAATGGCGAGCGCGACGGAAAAGGGAACTGTCACCATAGTTGGCGGCGGAGATTCAGCCGCCGCAGTGAGTGAGGCGGGCCTCGAGAAAAAAATGAGCCACGTTTCGACGGGCGGTGGTGCGTCGCTGGAATTTCTCGAGGGGAAAAAGCTCCCGGGAGTGGAAGTCCTCGACGAGGCTGACTAGGTGAAGCGCCCGGTACTCGCGGCCAACTGGAAGATGAACAACGGTCCAACGGCGGCGAGCTCGTTCATGGACGTGTTCATCCCCGCCTATCACCCGCGTACCGATCGGACAATCATCATCTTCCCGCCGGCGGTATCGTTGCCGGTGGTTGCAGCCGCGACCGTTGGCCGATCGGACGTTCTACCCGGCATTCAGAACATTCATTGGGCGGAGAAGGGAGCCTTCACGGGGGAGATCTCCGCCAGCATGGCGCGCGATGCGGGCGCACAGGTGGCGCTGGTCGGACACTCGGAGCGCCGCCACATCTTTGGCGACACAGATATCAATTGCGCCAAACGATGTCATGCGGCGGCGAAAGCACACATCGCCTTCATGCTTTGCGTCGGCGAAACTATCGAACAGAGAGAAGCCGGTGAGACCGAGAGCCTCGTGACCAAGCAGCTGCGCGAAGGCTTGTCGCAAACTCCAAATCTGATTTCGACCGAGTTCCTTCTCGCGTACGAGCCGGTCTGGGCAATTGGAACTGGACTTACCGCGTCGCCTGCCGATGCTTCCGCAATTCAGAGCCTGCTTCGATCGCAGCTGCGTCAGATGATCGGCACCAGGGCCGACGAGATCCCGATCTTGTATGGCGGAAGTGTCAACTCCGGCAACGCAGCAAGCCTTCTTGCTACGGACGACATCGACGGTCTGCTCGTCGGTGGTGCAAGCGTCGAGGCGTCATCGTGGCTGGCGATCGCCCAGACTTGACTCGATTCCCGTCGCCGTTGATATTCCAAGAGTAGACTGAACTTTAATTCTATCAATGATTTACACGTTTCTTCTCACGCTGCTGGTAATCGACTGCTTCGTGCTGATGACTGCCATTCTGCTCCAGAGCGGAAAGGGCACCGGGCTCGCCGCGAATTTCGGCGGCGCCAGCTCGTCTCCGGACGCGTTCATCGGGATTCGTCAGGCGGGAAATCTTCTCACCAAGACTAGCTGGTGGGGCGGCGGCATCTTCCTCGGTCTGTGCTTCATCCTGCAGCTGATGTCCACCCACACTTCCGCTCCGAAATCAGTACTCGAGAAGGGATTGGGTAGTCAGTCGACGAATGCGGCGCCTGTTCCGACTTCAGCTCCGGCCGTTCCGCTCGAGCCTGCACCTGCGACTACGGCTCCGGCGGGAACGCAAACCACCAAACCTCAGACGACGCCACCGAAGAAATAATTTGGCTGCCGAGACTCGAATCACTGAGCCAGGGTTCCTCCTCCTTGAGGACGGAACCCTTTTTCGTGGGCGGATAGTCGGCGGTCGCGAAACGCCGCTGCCGGCGGTAGCCGAAGTCGTCTTCACGACGAACATGACCGGCTACCAGGAAGTCTTCACCGATCCCTCGTATCGCGGCCAGATCGTGGTGATGACTGCTCCGCAAATCGGAAACTACGGAATCAACGCCGAGGACCCCGAGTCGGCGGCGCCGCAGATTGCTGGAGTCGTGGTGCGCGAGCTCTCGGCCACGTACTCCAATTGGCGCGCGACGGGCGGTCTGGCAACTTGGCTTGCAGCGTCCCAAGTGCCTATCATTCAAGACGTTGACACCCGGCGCTTAACGCGGCATCTGAGATCCGTCGGCGTCATGCGCGGCGTCATCGGGCGCGGTGAAGAACCCGATGGTGCGGCCCACGCCTCGCTCGCCGCTTGTCCCTCGATGGAAGGTCTCGATCTCGCCTCACGGGTGTCGACCAGAGAGCGCTATACCTGGGGCGATCCGCGCGCCCGCCACCACATCATCGCCTACGATTACGGAATCAAGCGCAACATTCTGCGACTGTTCGTAGAGAATGATTGTCGCGTGACCGTGGTGCCCGCGGACACGTCGGCGCAGGCGACACTCGAGGAGCAACCCGACGGAATCTTTCTTTCGAATGGGCCGGGTGATCCCGACGCCGTCTCGTACGCCCCCGGAATCATCCGCGAGCTGGCGTCGAAAGGGGTTCCGATCTTCGGGATTTGCCTCGGCCACCAGCTCCTCGGGCTGACGTTCGGTGGATCGACGGTGAAGATGCCCTACGGTCATCGGGGCGGAAATCACCCGGTGAAGGAAGTTGAGACTGGTCGCGTACTTATCACCTCTCAGAACCACGGATTTGCGGTCGAAGGTGATGAGCGCACGGTGAAGGGAGCGGGCGACCTCGAGGTGACGCATGTGAACCTCAATGACGGAACCATCGAGGGGCTGCGGCATCGGGACCAGCCGATTTTCGGTGTGCAGTACCACCCTGAGGCCGCTCCCGGGCCGCACGACGCTCGCCCGCTGTTCCAGGAATTCCTCAGCGCGCTGCGGGGCGCGGTCCGCTAGCAGAAACTCGCCTTGACAGCATATTAGTAAAGTCATAGGTTCAAAGCACTTACGCGCACTTGGCGCGCGTCCATACGGAGTGTTTAGATGACCAAAGCCGACCTCGTCGAGCGCGTCACGGCTCAGATTTCACGTACCGCCGGGCCGATGATTTCCAAAAAGGACTGCGCTCGAGTCGTGGATGCTTTCCTCGAGGCTATCAAGGAATCGCTCCAGTCTCAGGAAAACATTGAGGTTAGAGGTTTCGGCACGTTCAAGATCCGGAATCGCAAGACGCGCATGGCGCGCAACCCGCGCACCGGATCTCCGGTAGAGGTTTCTGCGCGACCGGTGCCCGTGTTCAAGCCATCGAAGGAGCTGCGCGCCCTCGTCGCCGGCGTGGACGTGTCGCAGATGTCGGAAGCATAAGGACTTAGCTTCACCGTCAAAGGAGCAGAGCGCACGTGTCGATGATGACGGTGCAACTGTTCGCTTCCTACGCCGAGGCGCTCGGCGGATCAACTCTACAAATCCCCTATGAGAATGGCACCCGTGTAGCTGACCTCGTGCGCAGCATACGCGCGCTTCCAGGTGGCCGCTCGCTGCCTCCTTCACCGCGTGTGGCGATCAATAGGAAATTCGCCGCGGCGGACCAGCTCATCCGCAACGGTGATGAAATCGCCGTAATTCCGCCGGTAGCAGGCGGATGAAACGCGCTGCTGTCGTTACCCGCCCGATCGATCCTGGAGCGCTGATCGCGGAGGTTCAATCGCCCGAGTTCGGCGCGATCTCGCTGTTCGTCGGAACGGTGCGCGATGTGAACGACGGGCGCAGTGTTACGGGACTCGACTATTCCGGTTACGTGGCGATGGCTGAATCGGAGCTGGCTGCGATCCTCGACGAGGCGGCGGTGAACTTTGGAATTGGCGCGATTGCGATTGAGCACAGAATCGGCGCGCTCACGCTCGGCGACGTAAGTGTGGCGATCGCTTCGGCGCACGCACATCGACGCCCGGCAATCGAGTGCACCCGCTTCGTGATCGAGGAAATCAAGAGCCGCGTTCCCATCTGGAAGCTGGAGCACTACGTCGACGGTGCTCGCGAATGGGTGGATCCGACGCGCGCGGTCGGAGACGCAGCCGTGTGAGCGGTCCACTGCGCGACGCCCACGGGCGAGAGATCGAATACCTGCGCATCTCAGTCACCGATCGCTGCAATTTCCGCTGCGTGTATTGCATGCCACCAGCGGGACTCGAATGGCTCCCCAAATCCGACATTCTCTCCTACGAAGAAATCGCCGGAGTGGTGGCGCAGCTCGCGCCGCTCGGGTTGCGTCGATTGCGCATCACCGGCGGTGAGCCGACGATCAGGCCACAGCTCGAGAGACTGGTCGAAATGTTACGCTCGATTCCGGAAATCGACGACATCTCACTCTCGACCAATGGCCTGCGGTTGCCCGAGCTCGCCGCGACCCTTAGGGCTGCCGGGCTCGATCGCGTGAACATGAGCGCCGATTCCCTGCGACCGGATCGGATCAAGGCGATCGCGCGGCGAAACACCGACTTCGATCCGATTTTCGCAGCAACCGCCGCCGAGCGCGCGGGTTTGTCTCCGATCAAGCTCAACGTCGTCGTCATGCGCGGCATCAACGACGATGAGCTACTGGATTTTGCGCGGTTGACGTTCGAGCACGATTGGCACATCCGGTTCATCGAGCTGATGCCTGTCGGAGAAATGAGAGAGCTGACTTGGGAGCGCGTCGTCCCCAGCGACGAAATTCTGGAGCGGCTGGGGACAATCGCGTCGTTGACGCCGGCGATCGGTCCGGCGCGCGGAAACGGGCCCGCTCGGTATTTCCGTCTCGAGGGCGCGCTCGGAACGGTCGGTGTGATAACGCCGATGTCGCACACCTATTGTGGGAGTTGCAACCGCGTGCGGCTCACAGCCGACGGACGCCTGCGAACGTGCCTGTACGGCGATGAGGAAGTAGACCTGCGCACTCCGCTGCGCGAAGGACTCCCACTCGAGCCGTTCTTCCGTAGCGCATTGGCGACCAAGCCACTAGAGCACCAGCTGCTTCAGATGCGCGTCGGTGGTCTGCGCGCGTTGTCACAAGTCGGCGGCTGATCACAGCGCGTCCGATTGCTCCACCAGCGTGGGCCGGGTAGCTTTCGCGCACCACCTTAGACTTTGGATAATGGTAAATAAGATCACGGTGGTTGGCGCCGGCAACGTTGGTGCGACCACCGCGCAGCGCATAGCGGAGAAAGAGCTCGCCCGGATAGTAGTGATGGTCGATGTCATGGAAGGAATCCCTGAGGGCAAGGGACTCGACCAGTGGCAATCCGCTCCAATCGAAGGCTTCGACTCGCGCGTCATCGGCACGAACGGCTACGAAGAGACGCGCCACTCCGAGATCGTCGTCATCACCGCCGGCATCGCTCGCAAGCCGGGGATGTCGCGCGACGATCTACTCAACACCAACGCCGGGATCGTCAAGCAGGTGTCGGAGCAGATTCGCACGTCATCACCAGACGCGATCCTGATCGTCGTCTCGAACCCGCTCGACGTGATGTCGTACGTCGCGATGAAGGTGACTGGTTTCCCACGCCAGCGCGTGCTTGGCATGGCGGGCGTGCTCGACACGGCACGCTATCGCGCATTCATTGCCGAGGCCCTCGACGTATCCGTGCGCGACATCCAGGCGATGGTGCTCGGCGGACACGGCGACACTATGGTCCCACTTATCTCATACACTTCGGTGAGCGGAATTCCGGTCACCCAGCTGATGGCGCAGGCAAAACTGAACGCGATAGTCGATCGAACGCGGAATGGCGGCGCCGAGATCGTGAAGCACCTCAAGACCGGCTCCGCGTACTACGCACCCTCGGCGGCGGCGGTGCAGATGTGCGAGTCGATTGTGCTCGATCAGAAACGAATACTTCCCTGCGCGGCGTGGCTCGAGGGAGAATACGGAATGTCAGGACTCTTCCTCGGCGTTCCGTGCAAGATTGGACGGTCGGGTCTGGAGAAAATCATCGAAGTCGATCTCACCCGAGAGGAACGCGATGCGCTGGCGAAGAGCGCCGATGCCGTGCGCGAGCCAATGGCTGCGGTAAAGCTGTAAGCCGGCGATGGGCAGGCTTCGCCGGTTCTATGCCTCCATGGTCGGCAAGAAAGTCGTCATGGGAGTCACGGGTCTCATCGGCATCGGGTTCGTAATCCTTCATTCGCTGGGCAACCTGCTGGTCTTTCGCGGACCGGCGGCGATCAATTCGTACTCGCATTTCCTCAAGAGCAGCTGTGAGCTGCTTTGGGGTCTCCGCATAGTGCTCATCGCTGCGGTGATCCTTCACGTCACGGCAGCGGTTCAGCTCACGAGGCAGAGTCGCGCGGCGCGTCCGATCGGATACGTGAAACGTGATCCACAGGCGGCGACAATTGCGTCGCGGACGATGCGCTGGGGCGGTGCGCTGCTGCTCGTCTTCATCGTTCTGCACATCCTGCATTTCACGACTGGAACCATCCGGCCAGCCGGAGTTTTCAGTCATGAGGATGTCTACACGAATGTCGTAGCCGGCTTTCGCATCTGGTGGGTCGCGCTCTTCTACGTCGTCTCGATGATCGCACTCGGCTTTCATGTCTTTCACGGGGCATGGAGCTCGGTCAGAAGCATCGGCGTCAGCCCGGAATCGCCCGAGCCTCTCCACCACCGAATTTCACTGGCGCTGGCGATTCTGATCTGGGCTGCGTTCACGGCGGTGCCAGTCGCCGTATTCAGCGGTCTGGTTCGATGACAGTGCATTTGGACGCGCGCATTCCCGGCGGCCCGCTGGCTGATAAGTGGAACAGGCATCGCTTCGAGATGAAGCTGGTCAACCCGGCGAACAAGCGCAGGAGCACGATCATCGTTGTCGGATCGGGATTGGCTGGCGGTGCGGCGGCCGCGACGATGAGCGAGCTGGGCTACAATGTGAAGTGCTTCTGCTTCCAGGATTCACCGCGTCGCGCCCACAGCATCGCTGCCCAGGGCGGCATCAACGCCGCCAAGAATTATCAGAACGATGGTGACAGCGTTTATCGGCTCTTCTACGACACCATCAAGGGCGGCGATTTTCGCTCGCGCGAAGGAAACGTGTACCGCCTCGCCGAGCTGAGCGTAAACATCATCGACCAGTGCGTGGCGCAAGGAGTGCCGTTCGCCAGAGAATACGGCGGGTTGTTGGCAAACCGTTCGTTCGGCGGTGCGCAAGTCTCGCGGACTTTCTATGCGCGGGGACAAACCGGCCAACAGTTGTTGCTCGGCGCGTATCAGGCGCTGGAAAAGCAAATCGGTCGCGGTGGTGTGACAATGCACCCACGCACCGAGATGCTCGATCTCGTCGTAATCGATGGCAAGGCGCGTGGGATCATCACGCGCAATCTCGTCACCGGCGCCATCGAGTCCCATGTGGCGGAGGCGGTCGTGCTGGCGACGGGTGGATACGGCAACGTCTACTATCTGTCGACCAACGCGCAGGGCTCCAATGCGACCGCGATCTGGCGGGCGTACAAGCGTGGCGCCGCTTTCGCCAATCCGTGTTTCACCCAGATCCATCCAACCTGCATTCCCGTGAGCGGTGATTATCAGTCGAAGCTGA
>QHUA01000230.1 GCA_003221805.1 Gemmatimonadota bacterium | reverse complement strand
CCGGTGGGCGGCGGCGTCGATGCCGCGCGCCATTCCGCTGATTATCGACACTCCGGCGCGGACGAGCGTCCGCGTCAGCATCCGCGCTGCGCGCTCGCCGTAGCCGGTGCAGTTGCGCGTCCCAACGATAGCTACGCGCGGTTTGGACAAGGCCGAGTGGCGGCCGATTGCGTACAGCTCACGCGGTGGCTGAGGGATCGCGC
>QHUA01000229.1 GCA_003221805.1 Gemmatimonadota bacterium | reverse complement strand
GAAGGCGAGGATTCGCGTCCGCTCGATGTGGCGGAGGAACTGGAGTCCCAGACCCTTCCCTTCGTGCGCTCCTTCGATGATGCCGGGAATGTCGGCGACGACGAAGGTCCGATGGTCGGTAAGCTGGACGACGCCGAGGTTGGGCTGGAGCGTGGTGAAAGGGTAGTCGGCGATCTTTGGACGAGCGGCGGAGATTACTGAAAGGAGGGTGGACTTCCCCGCGTTGGGCTGGCCGACGAGGCCGACGTCGGCGATCAGCTTGAGCTCCATTTCGATCCGCCGGACCACGCCCTCTTCTCCGGGCTGCCACTCGCGGGGCGACTGGTGCGTGGCGGTGGCGAAGAACGCGTTCCCCTTCCCGCCCCGACCACCGGGAGCAACCATCGCTTCCTGGCCGTCCTCCAGAATCTCGGCGATGATCTCGCCGGTCTCGGCGTCGCGAAGCACGGTCCCCGGCGGCACGGGCATGACTACGTCCGCACCCGATCGGCCGCTCTTGTTGGCGCCCATACCGTGCTCTCCACGCTCGGCCACCCACTTGTCGCGGTAGGTATAGTCGAGGAGGGTGGCGAGGTTGGAATCGCCGCGGACGATCACACTACCGCCTCGCCCGCCGTCGCCGCCATCGGGGCCGCCCATGGGCGTGCGCCATTCGCGGCGGAAGGAAGTGCAACCGGATCCGCCGGTCCCACCTTCGACGGTGATTAGGGCTTTGTCGATGAACATTCAAGGGCCGTTGATCTTAGCGCGATCTGACATCCACAAAACTAAAGCAGGGAGCTTTAAGCTTAGTCAGCGTCTTAGCTCCGAGCTCACATACTGGCGCTACAGATGCGCGCTGATCCGGGGTCGCGAGTCTGCGGCGAGATCTATCCGAAGCTGGGGAAACCAAGACCGTCCGACACTGTACG
>QHUA01000172.1:528-15156 GCA_003221805.1 Gemmatimonadota bacterium | reverse complement strand
CTGACGAGCTGCACAGCCTCGCCAACGAGTGGGACAAACTCCTCGGCGCGAGGGGCGAGGATGTTCTTGCCAGCAACTTTCTCTGGGCATCGACATGGTGGGCGCACCTGGGAAGAAACCGTGAGTTGCGTGTCCTTATAGCGGAGGAAAGCAATCAAATAGTTGGGATCGCTCCCTTATGCGCTCAAACTATCTACAGAAAGAACCTCGCCCCCGTTAAGGTCCGTTGCTTCATCGGTGACGGCCTGTCCGACTACGGCTGCATTCTCGCCGGAGATGATCGGGACGGGATTTGCGCCGCGTTCCTCGGCCATCTCCAGAAGAAGAGGGACTGGCACGAGTTACGGCTTCACAACATTCCCGACACGACCGGTGATTTCGAACGATTGTGCAGGGCGGGCGCCCGGCTTGGGTTTTTGATTAACCCAGACGCTCTCGAGTCACGGCGGTGTTTCTTCATAAGAACAGAGGGAACATTTTCGGACTATTCAAAGTCTCTCGGAAGAAACCTGCGTCACGACGTCGAGAAGCGTCAAAGGCGACTCAACGAGGCTGGTGGGTTCGAAATAAAATTCACGCAGGACATCCCGTTCTCCACTTTCCTGGATGCTATAACGTCGATACACTCGAAGCGTCAGGCCGACGTCGGTCGCCGAAGCTTCTTCCAGCTCGAAGAGGAGGGAGCGCTCGTGCGTGAGATCCTGTCAGCATACCATCAGCGCGGCTGGGTCAGTTACGTAGCTATGGCGATCGACGATCAAATCGCTGCCTACCGTTTGGGGTTTCAATACGGGGGGGTCGTTTACGACTGGAATACGGGATTCGACCCCCGCTACAACAATTTCTCGGTGGGGAAAGTGCTACTGCATGAATGGCTTCGTGATCTCTTTCGGCGGCCGGATGTCAAGGAGTTCAACTTCATGCGGGGCGAGTCTGATTTCAAAAAGTTGTTCGCCGGTGAATTCCGGCTGAATCGTGACTTCTGCGTGCGCCACCCCCGATCTCTTTACGCGAAGGGGATCAACCTGGCTGAAACGATCTGGCGCGCCGCAGCGACCCGCGGCCGTAAGAACGCGGAGCCGTCGGAAAAAGCAACCCTTCTCGATGAGCAGGTACGTTGGCCTGCCATGAAGTGACCCAACGATTCCGTCGCGTTCTCGCAACAGCCCCCGCGACTCTGAGGCCACGGCACGTTTATACCTCAAACGCCCTGCTTTCTTTGGCGCACGGGGCTTGCTCCCTCCGCGTTCGACCCGGCAAATACTTACGCCTCGAGCAAAGCTTGTTGCCCATTCGCCCACCACGTCCCGCCCGATGAAATCGGGCCCACCCCCGTGCTGAGACGGCTCGTATCCGAGCAGCCGCAACAGCTGCAGGATGCTCTGGTCGCAAAGCCGGAGCATGAGGCTGTGCCTGGTCTGGTAAGTGTGGTAATCCCCACGCACAACCGGGCAAAGATCATCAGTCGGGCAATCGAAAGCGCTTTGAATCAGGCGTACAACAGTATTCAGATCGTGATCGCGGACGACGGTTCGACGGACGACACACAGAAATTAGTTGCAGCCTACGGGCCGCGTGTGACGTACGTCCGGCAGGCGAACGCCGGCGTGTCAGCCGCGAGAAACTTCGGAATGAGGCACGCTCGCGGAGAGTTTATCGCATTTCTCGATTCCGACGACAGCTGGCAACCCTGGAAGATTGAGGCGCAGGTCACCGCGCTGCTGCGTCACCCCGACGCCGGAATTGCCTGGACTGATATGTCGGCCATCGACGATTCCGGACGGCTAATCTGTGCCCGTCACCTGCGAGTAATGTACGCCGCTTACACCAAGGTACTGATCGAAGAGGTGCTCGATCAGGTCGACACCACTGGTGAACTATCTCCGGCCGCGCCCCCGGAATACTCGGCGAACGCTGTGAGAAAGGGCGATCTATCACGAGCGATTCTGCTCGGGAATCTGATTCATACATCCACTGTGCTTTTCCGCCGGTCGTGGCTCGAAAGAACGGGAGGATTCGACGAGTCGTTTGCGCGTGCCGGTGAGGACTATGAGTTCTACATTCGTCTTTGCTCTGCAGGGCCGGCCGTGTTCATTGACACGCCATCGACGTATTACCGAGTTGGCGCGGCAGACCAGCTCACCAGGCCAGCAATGATGTTGGAGATTGCGCGCAATAATCTCCGGGCGGTCGAGAAATGGCTTCCCGGCGCTGCGCCCGACGCCGTCCTCGTACCACACATGCTTCGGCGTCGCGTATCAGAATCGTTGGGCTGGGTCGGCGAGACCGAGCTGGAGGCGGGCTACAGGTGGGCGGCAAGCCGAAGACTCTTGCACAGCCTAGCGCTGAGGCCGACGCTAGATCGCCGCGTGCTGCTGTTGGTGCGTTGTGTACTTCCCAGCAAGGCTGTCGATACGTTACGCAACCTACGGAGCGGGATATTCCGCTAGCGGTTATCGAGACACAATCCATCACATGCGAAAGCAGATTCTCTTTCTCTCTCAAAGCCTTCCATTTCCGCCGCACAGTGGAGTCACTAACCGGACCTACCACATCCTGCAGGAATTGCAACGCGAACACGACGTCACGCTAGTGGCATTTTCGCGTCGCAATCACCAGCCGGACGCCGCTGGCCGCGAGGGGGCAGCCGCGGCCCTTCGCAGGGAGATTTCTAATGTCATGCATCCGGTACCGCTCAAGTCGGAATGGTCCATCGCCAGCAAACTTCTTAATCACGGGCTGAGCGTGTTGACACGCGAGCCGTACATTTTCTACGAGTACGGGAATCAAGCCTTTGGTGATCAGTTAGGGAGGGCCGTCGACCAGGTCTCGCCAGATCTGGTGCATCTGGACAGCATGGATTTATACCGCTGGCTCGATCGGATTCCCCCGGTCCCGACCGCCTGCACCCACCACAATCTGGAATCCGAATTGTTGCGCCTCCGGGGCGAACACATTCCTAGCAGGCTTGTGGGAGCTTATGTCGAACACCAGGCCAAACTCGTTGAAAACGTTGAGCGACGGCTCACGCCTCAATTTGATCTCAATGTAATGACCTCCGTTCGCGACGCGGAACGACTGCGGGCGCTTGCTGGTGAGGTGCGGACTCATGTCACTCCGAACGGAGTCGATGTGGAATATTTTCGACCGACGCCCCCGGCTGAGGTGGTTCCCGGACGAGTCACCTTTCTCGGCCCAACTTACATGTTCCCCAATCGTGACGCGACCGATTTTTTCCTGGCGGAAGCGTGGCCATCCATTAGAAGGGGCTGCCGTGACAGCTCCTTTCATTTGATTGGAAAGAATTCACCCGCTGAGAAGGCTCGCTTCGAGTCTTACCCGAGCGTTGCGTGTCACGGATACGTCGCGGATATCCGGCCCTACTTCGCCGAAACCGCCTGTTCGGTGGTGCCTCTCAGAGTGGGTGGAGGTACTTCCACTTCAATAGGCTGCGAAGGGCTCGAAACAGTTGATGGCACCAACATCCTGATTCGAGATGATCCGAAGGAATTCGCGGAGGCCGTTGTCGATGTGCTGCGCGATGACAAGCTTCGATACAATCTTGGCCACGAAGCGCGGAAGACCGCCGAACGCTGCTACGCCTGGCCAGTCGTGGGACGCGAGCTCAACGCAAAGTACAAGCAACTCCTGGCCGGAGCGCCGGCAGAATTAAGTCACTCCGTACCGTCTGACAATTCTGCAATTTCCCCACGCGAATCGGCGACGCCTTATTCACTCCCCGCGCTCACTCCTCGGTAGACCTCTTCGACTGCAGCAAGCCACCCTTCGGCTGCAAAAGCGCTCATCACTCTTTCCCGCGCCAGCAGGCCTCGTTGCTTGGCGGCGGATGGATTATGCGCTATCTCGCCGAGAGCTGCAGCGATCATCGCTGGCTTTTCCGGAGCAACGAGGAGCGCGTGCGCCGAAGTAACTACATCCGGCACGCCTCCGACGCTGGTCGCGACGATCGGCGCGTTCGCGTACATAGCTTCGAGCAGTGTAATCGGAGTACCTTCGGTCCGAGAGCTTAGGACGAACGCGTCGAAGGCGGCGAGCAAATTCCCCGCGTCCGCGATGCTGCCATGAAACGTCACGCGGTTGGCAATTCCCAACTCACCTGCCTGCTGACGTAGGGTGTCACGCTCACGCCCGTCGCCGATCATCGAGAGCCGCCAGTCGCCAGTGGCCAGGGCAAGAGCATTCAGCATCAGGTCCGGACCTTTCTCGTGAGATAGGCGTCCCACCCAGCCCACCACGAGAGAGTCGTCTGCAATGGCGAGACGCCGCCTTCCAGCCGAGCGCGTCAGCAAACTCCCGTCAGGAGAGAAGCCATTGGGAATGCAGTGGATTTTCGCCCTTGGAATTCCGGCGGCGATCAGCCTTTGAACCAAGGGGCTCGACACAGCTATCACCGCGTCGGCCCTCCGCAGGGCGACTGTCTGCATCCACTCGTTCAGCCGGCTGCGTATGCCGCCTCCGGTGAAACCGTGCACAGTGCTTACCGTGGGCACGCCATGCATTCGGGCGACCGCGCCCCCAATGACATCGGAACGATAGCCGTGCGTGTGCACAATTCGTGGCTTGACTTGGTCGATCAACGCGCCCAAGACACTGTATTCCTTTGCATAGTTTCGCGCCCGCACAGTCACGCGCGTGACGGGAACTCCCAGCGCCTCGAGTCGCGCTACAAACGGGTGGCCATTGGCCTGACGCGGCGTGATCACAGCCGCGACACGCACACCCTTCTTGCGCTGGCCCGCCGAAATCATCGCGACAACTTGCTCGAGACCGCCCTCTCGGGTCGGGGCGAGAACGTGAAGAACTAGCGGGCTCGCCGCCACTTTATCCACCAATGCCGCTACTTGGGAACACAGTCACCATTTCTCGAAGAGCCTTCGCCAGAGGGCGCGCGAATTATCGGTCGTGCCTTGCACGCAGCACATTGGCCTGTGTAAGGTACAATGAATGGTCGCCACCGCCGCAGCGTCTGTTCGCGGCATGATGACGCCACACGTTTCCATTCTGTTTCCATTCTGAGTCGACATCCAATTTCGCGCTCAAAAAGAAACGTGCCAAACTCAAATACAATCGACTATGCACAACGTGACAATTGGTTTGAATAGTCGTCGGCCATATATAAGAAGAGAAGGCGCTCGCTGTTAATGGCGAGAGCCTCGAAAAATGGAACGGCAGGATCGCAAACCTCCTCAGAGGTGGGCGACAAAGGCAAACCCGGCGAAAGCCGGCGACGCAAAGCCACGAGGCTAAAGCGCGCTGTTGGACGCTACGCCAGTCGAGCCGCCGACTCACACTACAGAGGAGGTCGCATTCCTATGCGCGCTCTTATCCTGGCAGTGGCCGGCCTCGCAGTTAGTGTCACTGCATGTTCATCGAATGGGACATCGGTTGAAGTTCAACGGATCCCTGTCGCCGCAGTCTCAGTATCGCTGCCGTCGCCATCGCTAGTCGAAGGACAGCGGGTGCGAGCTCTCGCCACCGCACGTGATGCTGCCGGCGCAACACTTCCCAATCGCCCGATAACGTGGCAAAGCTCCAGTTCAGCAATCGCGAGCGTCACCGATTCGGGTGATGTCTCCGCCTTGTCGCCTGGTAGCGTCACGATCAGCGCCACCAGCGAGGGCCAGAGCGGTAGCGCCAGTCTATCGGTTACCGCTGTTCCTCCGGTACCCGTTGCTTCGGTTAGCGTGGCACTGGCTGCGAGCTCCCGGAATCCCGGGCAGACCACACAGGCCACAGCGACCACAAGGGACGCAAACAACAATGTCCTCACAGGCCGCTCGATCACCTGGAGCTCCAGCAATACGGGTGTTGCTACGGTGTCTCCTTCTGGACTGGTGAGCGCACTCGCTGTCGGAACAGCACAGATTTCCGCAACCAGTGAAGGTCAGACCGGCAGCGCAACACTGACTGTTGTTGCGCCTCTTCCTGTTCCGGTCGCATCGGTGAGCGTAACGCTTGGAAGCAGCTCTCTCAATCCGGGATTGACAACGCAAGCTACGGCCACCACGCGGGACGCGAACAACAATATTCTTACGGGGCGAGCGATCGTCTGGGGTTCCAGTAACCAGCTCGTCGCTACCGTATCGACGTCGGGCCTCGTCACCGCAGTTGCCGTTGGAACGGCTCAAATTACTGCGACGAGCGAGAGCCAGAGCGGTAGCGCTGGACTCAGCGTAGTTGCAGTACCGCCGCCACCGCCGCCCGGTTCAGTCGAACCGGCGGGAATGACTCCCATCACCGAGCGACCTTTCAGCGCGTTGAACGAAGCAGGCTGGACCGACCAGGCGTCGCCATACCTGACAATCGTCTCCGACGCGACGGCGCCCAAGTCTCCCCCGGGCGTGATCCAGATGCTCTTCCCGGCGGGCTTCCTCGACGGCAGTTCACCTGCCGTGTCGGAGGCGGTCCTCGGGACCAGATACCGCACCATCTACGTCTCGTTTTGGATGAAGTACTCATCCAACTGGATTGGCCACGATACCGGCACCAACAAGATCCTCCACTTCTGGGTCGGCGGCGTGAATCGCATCTACAACCTGGTTCAGGGCGTTGGAACGGGGCCGCTGGTGGCGAGCGTCGATGTCCAGGGCGTGATCACCGGAGGCCAGTACGACGGCGGCACCAACGGAAAATTCGCTCCCAACCTGGGAGTGCCGGGAATCATTCCGCGCGGCCAGTGGGTGCATTGGGAGATGGTGTTCACGGGAAACACGGCCGGGAACGCAGATGGCACCATCGAGTGGTGGTTGGATGGGGCCAAGTTGGGCAGCTACGGCGGCGTCCAGTTCGTCTCGGGCAACGCCCTCTGGGAGAGCATGGAATGGAGCCCGACCTGGGGCGGAAACTCCGGCATCCGCGTCCCGGCCGACCAGTATAGCTGGCTCGATCATATCTACATCAGCGGAAAGAACTAGACACGGTGGCGACCTGGCTCAATGGGAGGCGGAATCATGAGTCTCCCACTGAGCCCTTTCTTTATGATGCGGCAGCTCGACATCGAAGCTGTATTGAGAGATGCCTCTCCACGCGCGCCTTGTCGCGAAACATGGAGACTTCAACTTCCCCGACCAGCTCCTTCTTTTGTTGAAGGCCGAAAGTTCAGCGAGAACAAATCGTGCGAATCGCCTCCAGCACCATCCCTCCCTGGATCGAGAATCTCGCATCAATGCGGTGCTCTGAACATAAAGGTTTGCCGCGGCGGCGAGGTTACGGAATCTCCGGCCAGCCCTCCAGCGCCAGCAGCGTCGGCCTTCCTCCCAGCTTGTCGGCGCTGATCTTGTCCACTTGGAAATCGGTGCTCTGACCGGCGACAAAATCTGCCTTGCCCGCGCGCAGCTGTTGCATCTGAACGCCGCGCACCGCCGGATATTGATCGGCGTTGAGATTGTAGGCGCTCCAGTAGTGGGTGAACCGGAGCGCACGATAGAGCTGGGTCGGCGTCAGACCGCAGCGATATCCGACGTACAGTCCCGCGACGTAGCCCGCGCTGGTTACGGCGATGTGCCAACGATTGCAGTAGTCGATCACACTCTGCGCTGGGGTACCGGGCGCGACGCCCTCGAGATCGCACCACACCGTGACGCCCCACGGAACGCCTAGGTTCGCCGCTTCCGCGGCCGCGACGCTTCCGTTGGTGGTTCCTTTGGTTCCACTCGGAGTCCAGGATGAATCAGATTCGACGTACTGCACCAACATCAGACCGATCCCGACATTGAGCAGAGACGTGGCTTCGGTCGCACTCAGCGCTGACGCGTGCGGCTTGTCGCGCCTTACATAGCGAACACAGAATCGATAGCCGCCACGACGAAACGCCGCGGCGGCACTGGGATTCACGCGCTCCGCGGTATCAAAGCCGCGCACGCCGTCCGGCGCTGAGAAAACGTGACCGGGAAGTGTCACTCGGAGCCGTTCCGCGGAAGAACTACAGTGACCACGCTCCCGCGCCCTTCGGTGCTGTCGAAGTAAATGTCGCCGCCCATTGCCCTTGCCAGATCACGCGCGATTGCGAGCCCCAGCCCGACGCCTTGATACTCGCGCGTCGTCCCGCTATCGACCTGGAAAAACGGTTCGAAGATCTGCGCCAGCTTGTCCGATGGCACGCCGATCCCCGTATCGCTGACCGTGATGACGACATTCTCATTTCGAGTTGCCGCCGCCAGGCGGATAGTGCCCCCGTTGGGCGTGAACTTGATGGCGTTACCGACGATGTTCAGCAGTATCTGACGGAGCTTCAGCGGATCGGCCCGTACTTCCAGCATCGAGTCGCCTGGCTCGCACACCAGCTCGAGATTTTTGCGCACCAGCAGTGGATGAAGGATCGGCTCCAGCGCCGCCAGCTCTCCACCGATGGGAAGAGGGCGCGCCTCGACTTTGGTAGTTCCCGCTTCGGCTCTGGCGAAACTCAGCACATCGTCGATCAGGCCGAGTAAGTGTTGCTCGTTGCGTTGAATGCGCGCGACTGCATCGGTCTGCTTCTCATTCAAGGCCCCGGTGACTTCCAACTTCAACAGCTCCGCGTATCCGGCAATGGCGTTGAGTGGCGTCCGCAGCTCGTGGCTCATTACCGCCAGAAACTCTGCTTTCGCCTGATTTGCTGCCGCTGCGATCTTGTGCGCCACCTTGAGCTCGCGCGTAGCGCGCTCACGCTCAGCCGTCGCTGCGCCGAGGATGAGAAAAGTTGCGGCAGTGACGCCGATGAATGATTGCAGGGCGAATAGGCTGGCGTGGAGCGTCGGCTGAATGAATGGACCGTGGCCTGTCACCGTCCCCCAAATCGCGAACACTGAAACGAGGAACGACGTCGAGACGGCACCATGCGTTCCGAATCTGATCGCGGCCCAGATCAGGAACGGAAATAACTCGTATGCGCGACTGAGTGGACCGCCGACGCCACCCGGTGGGCGTTGAAAGCTCAAGAGACTGAGACCGACGACTGCAATCGTGAGCGTGGCGACTTCGACCAGGTGTCGCCGCGCAGGAAACACCGGCCGAGCCGTCCACACGAGCACTGGTGGCGCCACGACCAGGGCCCCGATGGCATCGCCGAGCCACCAGGCCCGCCAGGTGTCGGCTAGTCCTGTGCTCGAGACGAGTCCGCCAAGACGGAGCGTCGTCACGCCGATTGTCGCGCTCACCATCGGCGAAAAAACAGCGGCAAACAGAACGAATCCGATTGCGTCTTGTACCCGTTCGATCGCCGGCCGGAAATCGACTAGACGCAGCAGCAGGTAAGTTCCGAGAAGTGCCTCGAGCGTGTTTCCCACGCCGATGCCGACAGCGACAAGTGGTGGCGCGCCCGTCAGCATGTTGGCGACGACGGCGCCGATGAAGATGCCAGGCCACAGCTGGTATCCGCCGAGCAAGAGAGCGGCGAGCGCGATGCCAGTCGGCGGCCACACCAGCGTGGCGAAGCCGGAGATTGATTCAAGCTGCAGCCCGCCGCGCGCGGCAAGCACGTACAACGCGGCGATGCCAGCGATTTTGCCCGCGAGCTTCAATTGCGAGGCCCAGCGTGTCACTGGGCTATTCGATCCTGGACGAGTGCGAGGGCTTGGTCATCCGGGCGCGACGTGCATCGGCCCTCACGCATCCGCCACAAGGCTCCGGCGAGCGAGATGTTTTCGTCGATGGACTGACTCCGCGATACGACTCCGGCAGGCGCGACCAGACTTCTCGCCACCGAATCGAGAGCTGCGCCGACCGACGGTGCCTCGACGTCGAGGCATCTGTGTGCGGATTTGATCGTCATTTGCACCAGCTGTCGGCTGCGGCGCACCTGCTCGTCGAGGCCGAGGCCGCGCTGGGTCGGATCGATGGCAATGACGCTGTCGGCGAGCTTGATCGTTGATTTGATCGAGCTATCCTCGGGCGCGATGCGCTGCGCGGCGAGAAAGTCGTTTCGCGCAACCGGATAGTTGCCCATCGCCAACGCTGCCCGACCGAGTCCCACGTACGCGTCCGCGTCGCGTGGGTTCTTGCGCAACAAATCACGATAGATGTCGCTCGCCTTCGCCGGAGAGCCCGCCAGCACGAAATAGTTGGCGACCCTCTTCCGCAGCACGGTATCCTCGGGCGATTCGTCCTGAATTGGCAGCAGCTCCGCGAGGAGCTCCTGCCTGGCGCCGGTCTCGGCGAGCAGGTCGATCAGCTCGAAACGCGCGATCGCCCGACTGCGCGCTGCGTCGCCGGCCCAGAGCCCGTAGATCGCGCGGTGATAATACGACTTCGCCTCCTCGATGCGTCCTTGTTTGGTAAGTACGCGCGCCATTGCCAGATTCGCTCCGCCGTCCGTCGCGTCGCGCTCCAGCAGAGGAATCAGCATCTGCTCGGCGTCGTTCGTTCGACCCTGCGCCAACACCGCCTGTGCCAGTGCCACCGTGTACACGGGCTTGTCACGATCGAGCGTGGCGGCAGTGCGCAGATGCTCGATCGCGTCGGGAAGTCTTTTGTGCTCGATAAGATTCACGCCGACGCGGTACTCTTCCGCGGCCGTAGCTCGCGTCGCTTCGCGGTCCACTTTCGCCAGAGCCGTGTCGCCGATGATGAGCACCAGGATCGCAACGGCGGTAAGCGTCAGAGTGAGAATAAACTCCGACGCCGTCGCCGTAGGTGGCGGCGGTGCCTCCTGCGCGACCGGATCGCTCACAACTTGATGACTCCCGTTCCGTGCGGCGGCGTCACTCGGCGCGGATCGACACCGTACGCGTGCAGCACATCAGTGAGCGTCACCACACCGATGATCATCCTGGCATTGGCGCGGCTCACCACCGGCAGCACGTTGTGTCCGGTGTCGCCCATGCGGGCGAGCGCGAGGCCGAGCGGTTGATCGCTGTGGACGTGCGGAATTATGGCGTTGTTATCGGAGTTGGGTCCGCGCGCTCTTCTCATTATCGTCGCGATCGTGACCGGCTTTTGCGATCCAGTTGTAGCGTCGATGATGTCGCTGACGCGAACCATGCCGAGCAGTCCGTCGTCATCGGCTACGGGCCACGACTCGAGATCGGAGCCCTTGGTGAGCTTGCGAGCCTGGTCGACTTTCATCTCCAGCATCAAAGGCTTCGGCGGCGTGCGAATCGCCGAGGTCACCCACAACGCGGTATCGGTTCGGAACGGGCCGCTCGGCAAATGCAACCCGTCCTGGTGCGCGAGCGCCTCGTAGATTGGCTCTCGCTGCAGCTTCTGGGAGATGAAGAATGCGATGAGGTTCGCGACCATCAGCGGGACGATGATCGTGTAATCGCGTGTGATCTCGAAGATCATGATCACTGAAGTGAGCGGCGTCCTGATGATCCCGGCGAATGCCGCTCCCATCCCCACCAGGGCATATGCTCCCGGTCCGGCGGTCGAGGCAGGGAAGATCAGATGCGCTACACTTCCCACCGATGCGCCGACCATCGCTCCAATGAACAAGCTCGGTCCGAAGATTCCGCCAGCGTTGCCCGATGCGTATGCGACGGCGGTGGCGATGAGCTTGAGCACGGCCAGAATCAACACCGTCTGAAGAATTACGTCGCCGTTGAGAACTCTCTCGACCTGGTCGTATCCGACTCCGAGCACCTGGGGGACGAAGAAACCGAAAATCCCGACGGTGAGTCCCCCCGCGAGGGGCTGAAACCATAGAGTCGAATTCGGGAAGCGCAGAAAGCGCTCGCGCAATTTGAGCAGCAACTTGACGAAGGCGACCGAAGCCAGTCCACCGAGCACCCCAAGCAGAGCGTAGATGGCGAGCTCACCGGGGCTGACGAGATTGTATCCGGCGACGTGAAAGAGCGGACTGTCGCCGAGCACGAGGTGGAGCACCATCCACGCAGTAGCTGATGCGAGCACGACGGAGCCGAGCACGGGCGCGTGCAAATCGCCCATGATTTCTTCGAGAGTGAAAAGGACGGCTGCGATAGGCGTGTTGAACGCGGCGGAGAGTGCAGCGGCGCCTCCGACCGGGATGAGCCATTTCACCTGCGTCTTGCTCAAGCCCAGTCGGCGTGCGATGACCGATGCTATTCCGGATCCGATGTAGACCGACGGACCTTCGCGTCCGAGTGCGATGCCGCTGGCGAGCGATGTCGAGCAGCAGATGAATTTGCCGATGACCGACCGGAGCGAAATGCGTCCGTCGTGAATGAAAACCGCGGCGCGGGTCTGTGGGATTCCGCTGCCGCGGGCGAGGGGGAAGTAACGGTAGAGCAAGTAGCCGGTGAGAAGTGAGCCGAGTGTCGGGACGAGGATTCGTCGCCAACCGAGCCCGCCGGCTGGGTACATGTGGGCGGCAAGTCGTCCGGTTAGAAGAATGAATGCGACGACGACTAGTCCGACGAGCGCGCCGATGAACAGGCTGAGTAGAAGGGACAGCCGGTCCTCTTTGCGACGGAGGTCCTCGAGGGATAGAAGCTCGGCGGCAGAGCTCTCCGGTTTAGAACACGTGTGTCCTAGAGGCCGTGGTGCCAGTCACCGAGCGGATAGAATCCGTTTCTGATCCAGACATCATTGGGGACCGCCTTGGCTAATGTGGCTTCCTGCACCAGGTATTCATCGGGCAGAGCGTTGTGTCCCTGCCAGTCAGGAAACTCCGCTTCCTCCAATCCTTCGCGGATGATGTGGGCAATGAACGCGACGGCGCCGACCGTCGGCAAGCTGCCCTGAAATTCGCGACACAGCTGCGACGGTTGGACGGGCCCGGTCGCGGTGATCATCGGAATGCGGAGCGTCACGGTGGACATCGCGGATAAAGACGATTTACCCGGCACAACGGCAAAGCGCTTGGGGAGCGTTGTGAGCCCGAGGCCAGCTCCCATCATTCAACGCTTTCGGGGGACGACGTGTCAAAAGACTGATCCCTCAACCGAGATTGCCATGAGATCCGTCCGCATGTACTGCACGAGCGTCTCGCTCGCGATTGTGTCTGCGCTTCCCGCTATCGCGCAGCAAACCTCTGCTGCATCGGCTCAAGCCAGAAGCAACGTGATCGCTGCGTCCTTCAGCAAGTCGAAAA
This sequence comes from Gemmatimonadota bacterium, assembly GCA_003221805.1. GTDB lineage: Bacteria > Gemmatimonadota > Gemmatimonadetes > Gemmatimonadales > Gemmatimonadaceae > UBA4720. Next base: position 2,147 of record QHUA01000172.1, on the reverse strand, counting down.
GTATGAGCAAGGAAAAATTCGGGATCAGGAAGGAGAAATATCTCAAAGTTCAAAGCGAGCCTGCTGTCAGGCCGAACCCGGCGGATTATTCCGGCACCTACGCCGTTCCCGACATGGACTTTGGTTTCCAGCTGCAAGTGAATCACGACGGCTCGTTCGACGGGACGGGGTTTGAGCCGCTGAGCGACAACGTGCGGCGTACTTTTGTGCTAAAGAACGGAAGAATTCAAGGTGCGCTTCTCACGGCAACGAAGGTCTACGCCAGCGGGGAATCGGAAGAATTCGAGGGCGCCTTCATGAATCGGTCTACCTACCAGAGTCCGACCGACAAAGGCGTCACCGTCTTTGGGTTCGGCACGCTCGGCAGGCCGGTGAGTGTGTCGGGTCTGACGATCAACAAGTTCTTTTTCGAGAAGATGTCTTAGGAGCGAAAGATCCGGCACAGCTTTGCTGCGCCCTTCCGGACACCGCGGCGCATCGGCGACCTTGCTGGACCCGCGCCGAACTGGGGTCACGGCGATATTTCTCACCGATGCTCCGTAAATACATACTCTATCCGGCTTTCACTCTTGCATTTTGCGGCTGCAATCTGTTCAACGGAAAATGCACCTATGAATTGCGCTCGCTCGACGCAGCCGGTCAGTTCAACCAGAACGCCGCGGCATTCGCGACCGCCCAGGTTACGCTCTCGGAGCAGAGGGGCTCAATTCAGGGTCAGTCGATCGCGTGGCTCGTGACCAGTGATGCTCTCAAGGGCCACGTGACCTCGGCCTCGATCAAGGATTCGTCTAATCCTTCGCAGGTTTTGCTCAACCTGCCGATTGCCAGCGCCGATCGACCGGAGATCTCGCAGGGCGCCGCCAGCTCGAACATGGGAGCAAATCTCGCCGGCTTTCACGACATTCTTGCCGCGGGCCGCGGCATCGTCGAGCTGCAGACCGATAACCCCTCGCAGCCGACGGTTACAGTCCTGGTCACGCCGACGAGCGTCGGAGATTGGGTTCGTCCGTACTGTTCCTAGCGCGCCCAGGCGAGCGCACAGGAAATTAGCTGACACTTAAAGAGCCCGGCATTGTACTGCCGGGCTCTTTAAGCAAACGTCCAAACCGAACTTAGCTTCCTCTCGTCTTCGTCACGTTGACCTGATGCCCGCAGAACGATCCCGTAATCGTCAACGTGTGAGTCGAAGGATCGTACGTCGAAGTGATGTCGACATCGCACGTTCCCGATCCACCCGTCCGCGACCAGCTGAAGCTTCCCTTATGACTCTGCGTCTGCAAACCGGACGGTACGCCATTCACGATGTTCAGGTGCCCAGTGAACTTGAGGTTCGGGTTGCCGTTGATCGTGAGAACTCCATCTCTCGTATCGAACGCGCAGTTCGTGTCGGTCCTCGTCGCATTCGCGTCGAGAGTCAGGCTGTGCGTGGTACGGTCGCCGGTTCCGACAATGCTTCCGTCGATCACTACTTGCCCACCGCGCGGGCACTGCTTGGTGACGGTGAAAGTCGTGTTGATCGGAAATGGGGCCATCGCGGCCGATGCCGTTGCGGAAGATCCGCTTTGCTCAACGCCGATCGAAAAAGATGCGGCGGGTCCGAAATCGGTCGGGCCGAGTGT
>QHUA01000172.1:0-514 GCA_003221805.1 Gemmatimonadota bacterium | reverse complement strand
AGGCAGCGGCGGCCACAACGATGGCTGCAGAACAAACCAGGTAGAATTGTTTGCGCATTGGATTAACTCCGGGGTGGAGAGGTTTGAGCGTTTAGACGGCGATTGCCGCTCTACCGTTAACGAAGACTCACCGAAGCGGACGTTCCGTCACGCAAGACGCGTCAAGATTTGGTAGAGGCCGGCCCCACCCGAAGGTTCCCCGACGAGGCGGGGACGGCCTCCCTTTGCAACGCTGCTACGGGATACGCCCCGTCGCGATCCTCAAATTGTCGACCCACATGTACTGGTCGACTGGTGATCCGTCGCCGATGTACGGGGCGATTATGAGCTGATCCATCTGCATCGTCGGATGCGCACCGGTGCGGAACAGAATGTCGTGACGGTCGATAACCAACGCACCGTTGAACCAGTACTGAATCACACCATTGGCCTGGCCAACGCCGTTCACGATCGTGTTCAACTGGAAATAAGCTTCGACAAAGTTCCAGTCGCTCTTGTAACCCGGACCGGGATT
>QHUA01000231.1 GCA_003221805.1 Gemmatimonadota bacterium | reverse complement strand
CCGACGGATCCGTTGGCGCGATTGATCTGGGTGATGACGCTGTCGGCCGAGGCGATGGCGCGATTGAGGCTGTAGTAGAGCGAAGGATCGTCCAGCAGCCGCCCGATCGTTCCTCGCGGATTCTCGAGACGCGCCATCAGTGCGCTTACGCGAGTGAGCGTCGAATTCACCTGATCGTACATCTGCCGGTTGGTCACCATCTGGCCGAGCGTTCCCTCGCCGCGGCTGATCCCGCTGGTGACGCGCTTAAGATCATGCGTGAGGCTGACGACTTCCTGGATCGCGCCGGCCGCCTGCTGCACTACCGCCTCGTAGTCGAGTGCAGGTGCGACGATCAGCGTGTCGCCTTCGTGCAGCGGGCGATACTTCGGAGTGCCGACCGTGATGTCATAAACCTTGTCGCCCAACAGTCCCTGCGTCTTGATCTTGGCGCGCGAATCCTGGCGAATCTGCTGCTGCAGGCTGGAGTTCACCTCGACGATCAGCTTCAGGTTGCGGGTGGTATCCGTGTCCGGCGGTAGGAACTTGATGTCCTTGATGCTGCCGGCGAGCTGTCCAGCGACCGTGACCGGGCCGCCAACGCGCAGTCCGCTGGCGTTGCCGACCAAGCTGACGAGGCGATATCGCTTGCCGAAAAGGTTTCCCGCCTGACCCAGCTTCAAGATCGCGATCGCCAGAATCACCAGGGCGACGACTATCAACGCGCCGACCTTGAGCTGGTCCCAGGTTATGAACGACGATCGTTTCATTCAGAATCCGCCAAGGAACTCACGAATATACGGGTCATCGCTGCCCGTCATCTCCTCTGGCGTGCCGAAGAAGCCGATACGCTTGTTGGCGAGCAGGGCGATCTTGCTCGCCATTCGAAACGAAGACCTGATGTCGTGGGAGACGACGATGCTGGTGACGCCCAGCTCCCGCTGCAGCTTCAGAATGAGATAAGTGATGGTCGCCGTCGTGAGCGGGTCGAGTCCGGAAGTGGGCTCGTCATAGAGCATGATCTCCGGATTGTTGGCGAGGCCGCGTGCGATCCCGACGCGCTTCTTCATGCCCCCCGATAGCTCCGATGGCAGCTGCTCCATGACTTTGTGGGGCTCCAGGTCGACGAACTCGAGCTTCTCGCGCACGCGTGCCTCGATCTCGTCTTCCTGGAGATCGGTGTGCTCCCGCAACGGGTAGGCGACGTTCTCGTACACGGTCATGGAATCGAACAAAGCAGCGCCCTGAAAGACCATTCCCATCTTCTGGCGGACTTTCAACGCGTCGTCGAAGGTCAGGTGGGTGATGTCTTCGCCATCGATGGCGACTCTGCCCTGATCGGGTATCAGCAGCCTGAGAAGCAGTTTCAGGATCGTCGACTTGCCGGTGCCCGATTCGCCGACGATGCAGATGGTTTCGCCAGACCTCGCCGCGAACGAGACGTTCTCGAGTACGGTCTCCTCGAACGATAGCGTCACGTTCTCGACGCTGATTACTCTCGGTACCGGCCTGGTTTCGGTCTGAGTTCCGAGACTCTCCTCGGCGACTTCCTCCAGCTCGGTGCGAATTGCCGCGCGCACTCTGCTCGAATCGTGCGCGCGCCGCGGCATCGCCGTCTCATCCTTGTCACTCGGATGACGGCGTTCTCCCTGCTGCTTGCGGCGATCCTCTTCGTCGGTCATTGCGGAAAGATCGAGAGCAGAATCTGGGTGAGGAAATAATCGACGACCAGAATAAGGATGCTCGCCGTCACCACTGTTCGCGTGGTGGAGATGCCAACTCCTTCGGTTCCTCCGGTCGTTTTGAGTCCATAATAGCAGGCGACGAGGGAGATGATTCCCCCAAAGACAAACGGCTTGACCAGGCCCTGGATGAAATCGTTGGGGATGTAGTGCAGCGTGAATCCGCCGGCGAGCATCTGCTCGAAAACGGTCTTCCAGTAGAGTGCGGACGGCTTGCCAAGGTAAAACCTGGCGATGACGTTGCCGCCGAGGATGCCGATGAAGTCGTTGATGATGGTGAGGACGGGCAGCATGACGAGCGCGGCGAGCACGCGCGGTGTCACCAGCTTCTTGATCGGGTCGGTGCCGAGGGTATTGAGGGCGTCGATCTGTTCAGTGACTCGCATCGAGCCGAGCTGCGCGGCGATGCCGGATCCGGCGATGAGGCGCCCGATGTAGTCGCTGGCGCCGAACGTCTGGAGCTGCACCGACGATTGGAGTGCGAGCACCATGCCGGTGAAGAATCCGGTAAGGAGGACGATGCCGAGGGACCCGACGCCGATCGCGTCCATCTGTTGAAAGAGGTCCGACGCGTAGAACGGCTTGACGAAAATGAAGCCGAGCGCCTTGCCGGCGAGGACGAAGAATTCCTGGAGTGAATAGACGCCGCGCTTCGCCGCGTCGTTGAATCTTTCTAGGATCAAAGGAGGGGCGTCATAGAGAATGCGGAGCGTATCCCTTTGGATTGCGGTAGGGCAAGGGGTATGCCCTTAACTGGCGGCGGGATAACTTACGGTTTCGTGAAAACTGCAACAGAACGGGTGCGAGCAGTGAGTGGCGCAGATGCCAGTTGTCTGTTCACTACGCCGGGACGTGCCTCTGTGGAATGAAAGCCACTTCATTTGCTTTGAATGGCGCTTATTGACGTCCCGACGTCGTGAACTGGAAACTGATAACTGAACTACTCGCTGCTCGCACCCGTTCAGTTGCAGTTTCTTCCTTTCACTAAACCTTCGAATCGTTGCCTGATCTCAAGTACAAAAGAGTCCTGCTCAAGATGCGATGTTGGACGTTTATCTAAGGGGCGATGTCGATCGCATCTCACCAGAGGCCCCAGTGCCGGTGGTCCGGATCCGCGACAAGGAGCTGGCGCTGGGGGGCGCGGCCAACGTCGCGCAGAACGTCGGGGCGATTGGGGCGCACTGCGATCTGGTGTGCGCGGTTGGGGAGGACGCCGAGGGCCAGGTAGTCAAGACGATGCTGCGCGACATCGGCTCCGAGCCGCGCTCCGTCGTCACCGTGCAGCGGCGCACCACCACCAAGACGCGCGTCCTCGCCCGGTCGCAGCAGGTGGTGCGGTTCGACGAAGAGGAAGATGCCGACATCTCCGGCGACGAAGTCGCGGGCCTGATTGACGCGGCGATACGCGCCATCGACAACGCCGACGCGGTGGTGCTCGAGGACTACAACAAGGGAGTGCTCACTCCGGCCCTCATCGCGCCGGCGATGCAGACGGCGAAGCAGCGCAACATCCCCATCGTCGTCGATCCGAAGTACAAGAACTTCTTCGCCTACAAAGGCGCCACCATCTTCAAACCCAATCGACGTGAGCTCGAATCCGCACTCGGCGCCGCGGTGGACATCGAGCACCCCGAGGCTCTCCCTGAAGCGATCAAGCGTTTAGGGGTCGAGCACATCCTCCTCACCCTCGGCGAAGCGGGCATGGCGCTAATTAATGGTGAAGGCGAAGTCGGCAGAGTACCGACCACCGCGCGCGAGGTTTACGATGTAGTGGGAGCGGGCGACACGGTGACCGCGTACCTGGCGACGATGCTTGCCGGCGGCGCGACCCCGGCCGAGGCGGCGGTGATCGCGAATTTC